>JBARHV010000171.1:0-20798 GCA_049799415.1 Silvibacterium sp. | reverse complement strand
ACCCCGACGCCCCCATTATCGCCACAAACTGCCCCTGCGGAATCAACAGGTCAATCCCCCGCAGAATCTCCACCACCCGCGTCCCGTTGCGAATCGACTTCTTCAGCCCACGCACTTCAATCATCTAAGTCTCCACCACCCACTACTCTCCGCACCCGTTACTACTAATGATGTCATCCTGAGCGGAGCGCGAAGCGCGGAGTCGAAAGCCTGCCCTGAGCGTAGCCGAAGGGGACCTGCGGTTTCTTCCCCATCCACCAACCTGCGCACAGCACACAAACGCCAGCACCAAGCCTTTCCCCTTCACCAATTACCCGTTACCCTCATTCTATGAAGCGTCTGCTCCCTCTGCTGCTCTTTCTCCTCGCACCATTTGCGCACGCTCAAAAATCCGCGCCTATCATCGTCTGCTTCGGAGACAGCCTCACCGCCGGACACGGAGCGCCCGCCGGACAAGCCTACCCCGACTACCTCCAGCATCTCCTTACCGAAAAGGGTTATCACTACAGCGTCCTCAACATGGGCATCAGCGGAGACACCACCAAGGACGGCGTCAACCGTCTCCCCAGCGTCCTCGCCGCCCATCCGGCAATCGCCGTCGTCGAGTTTGGAGGCAACGACGGGCTCCGCGGCCTTCCCTTCACCGCCACCCGCGCCAATCTCGACCAGATCATCGCCACACTGCAACACGCAGGCATAAAAGTCGCGCTCGCCGGCATCACTCTCCCACCCAACTACGGCGAGGACTACATCCAGGCCATCAATCAAACTTACGTACTCGCCGCCAAAAAGTTCCACACCCCGCTGCTGCCGTTTCTCTACGCCAACGTCTACAACGTCCCCGGAACCATCCAGCCCGACGGCATCCACGCCACCGCCAAAGGCAACTCCCTGGTCGCCCAAAACGTCTTCAGACTTATTCGATCGCTCCTGAGGAAATAACGCGCCTCGATCAGCCGCTTTTCCGCTGACCGCTTCACCAGCCGGCCGGCCTTTAGCTGGCCGCTTCTTAGCTGACCGCCTCACCAGCTATCCCAGCACAACCACCGGCTGGAACAAAGTACCCGCAACCCGCCGCCCAATCGCAACCAACTCCCGCTGCCCCAAAAAAATCTTCACCAGTGCCGCATCAGAAAACTCCGGCAGATTGACCTGCATCCCGTTCCGAATCCGCCCCACCGTCTGCTCATCCGCCGTAACCGAAGGAATCTCGGGCAGCAAAGTTCGCGGATGCGGCAGCCGATCCGCCAGTTCCCCTGAGCGCCCCAGCGCCTCCACTTCATCCAGCGTCAACGCCTCATCCAGAGTGAACGGCCCCGAAGCCACCCGCCGCAAACTCGCCAGATGCGCCCCGCAGCCCAGAGCCATCCCCATTTCATGCGCCACCGACCGCACATACCCGCCCGCCGAAACACGCATCGAAAACTCCGCCACGTCCCCGTTCAGCGAACCAATTGAAAACTCAGCAATCGTAATCCGAGCCCGCTTCAACTCCGGAACCCCGCCCGCCCGCGCAATCTTATACGCCGGCTTGCCCCCAACCTTCTTTGCCGAAATCGGAGGAGGCATCTGCTCCATCTCGCCCCGGAACCGCGCCGCCGCCGTCCGAACCACATCCAGTGTCAAACCCGGCGCAAGCGCCTCGCCCACCATCACGCCCTCGGCGTCATAAGTGTCGGTAGCAAACCCAAACCGGATCGTCCCCGTATACGCCTTCGCATGCGCGCCGTAAAACTGAGCCAGCCGGGTAAACTTCCCCAGCAGCAGAGGCAAAACCCCCGTAGCCATAGGATCCAGCGTGCCTAAATGTCCAATCGAACTCTCGCCCACAGCGCGCCGCACCCGGGCCACCACATCATGCGACGTCATGCCCGCAGGCTTATCCAGAATCAGCAAACCGTTCACTGAACTAGGGTAAATGGGAGACTATAAATCCGATAATGCCGAGGCATCCGCCGTGAGAGTGGCCGTTAAGGATAGTCAACCTTGCCGATGTCGTAGGCAATAGACAGGCCGTTCCAACTTTTGCGCTGAACATCAATCGAGGAAACTTCAGGAATTGAAATAAGAATCTGACTCCGACCGGTCGCACGAATCAATGGCAACGGATTGTCCGGCCTGCCTGGATCGTAACGAAAGAGAAGTGTCTTACTGCGAAACCACTGGGCAAACAAAGCACCCGATCCAGCTCTTGACGCGTAGATCCTGACCGCCTCGTCTTTAGCGAGCGTATCGCAGTCTACGTCCGTAACTTCGAAATCCACAGCGGGAAGATTCGCTACCGTCAACTTCACATCCGTAAGAGTGAGGCAAGCAGACGATCGGATGAACATGCCTGCAGCGACAAGCCCCAGCAGCGCAACGACGCTACCAACCGTAACAATCCAAACGACGGGCTTGTTGTGAAACTTTCTGGCTACTTTCATCGCAGTTTCGAGTTCGCTACTCCCTACACCCTACTCCCTATTCCCTGTTCCTTTACCAAAGACAAGAACTCTGCCCGCGTATTCTGGTTCTGGAAAACCCCCACCATCGCCGAAGTCACCGTAGACGAATTCTGCTTCTCCACGCCGCGCATCATCATGCACAGGTGCCGCGCCTCAATCACCACGCCCACGCCCTGCGGGTGAATCGCCTCATCGATCGCGTCCGCAATCTGCCGCGTCAGCCGCTCCTGCACCTGCAGCCGCCGCGCAAACACCTCCACCAGCCGCGGAATCTTGCTCAGCCCGATCACCTTGCCCTTCGGAATATACGCAACATGCACCTTGCCGAAAAAAGGCAGCATATGGTGTTCGCAAAGCGAATACATCTCAATGTCCTTCACGATCACCATCTCGTCATAGTCCACGTCGAACAGCGCGTCGTGCAAAATCCGGCCCGGGTCCTCGCCATAGCCCTTCGTCAAAAACTCCAGCGCCTTCTCCATGCGCTCCGGTGTCTTCTCCAGCCCGTCGCGCGTAGGGTCATCGTCAAATCGCCGCAAAATCTCGCGATAAATGTCCTGCGTCGAAAAACCTTCCAATCCCGTCGCGCCCAGGATCTTCTCTTTTAGCTCCACCGACGCATGTTTGTTGTGATTCATAGCAAGGCTGCCTTTCTCACCGGATACTCAAACGAATTCTTCGCCGTCTCCTCCACGCGCACAGACACAACCTCCGCCTGCGTAAACGCCGCCTTCAGCAATCTGTAAATCTCGATATTGAAATTCTCCGTCGTCGGCACCTGCTCGCGAAAGGCTGCGTCGCAATTCAAATTCATATAGTCGAAGCGCTCCAGAATCTCCCGTCGCACACAATCGTCCAGCTCAACCATGTCGCAAACCATCCCCGTCACCGCATCCACGTCGCCGCCCACCATCACTTCCACCACATAGTTATGCCCATGCCCATGTGGATGATTGCACTTGCCGTACATCGCGCGGTTCTCCTCGTCCGTCATGGAGTCGCAGTGCAGCCGGTGCGACGCGCTCAGCCGATACCTCCGTCCGAAATACGCTCTCATCGCTCACCGTAATAATCCGCAAACAGGTCCGGCATCTCATACACGCGCACGCGATGCAGCTTCGCGCCCGCAATCTTTCCCTCCAACCGCCGCCACACTGCAATCGCAATGTTCTCAGTCGTCGGCAACACAGTCTTGAACTCCGGCACTTCCAGGTTCAAATGGCGATGGTCATACACGCTCACCACCTCGCGCTCCAGCACGTCCTTCAATTCCTTCAGATCCACCACAAACCCCGTCGCCGGATCGACCTCGCCCTCCAGAGTCACCTCCAGCGTGTAGTTGTGCCCATGCCCGTTGCGGTTCGCGCACTTGCCGAACACGCGCGCGTTCTCCTCCGCCGACCACGCATCGTTCCAGTAGTAGTGCGAAGAAGAAAACTCAGCCTTCCGTGTAAGCAGAATCATAAAACCAGCTTAATTCCTTAACTAATAAATAGATGCGATCCGCGCCGCTGCAGCTTCAACGATCTCTGCTCGCATATTCGCGACCCTTCCAGCTTACCCGCTTCGTCACCGTATGCTGAAACCAGCTTCGATACAGCAGCGCCGCAAACAGCGGGATCGCCAGCGGAGCCATCAGGCGATCCACAAAAGGGAAATTCGACTTCGCCAGTCTCCGGTAAACTCTCCACACCGTCCGCGCCCAGATCAGCATAAGCGCCACCAGAAAAATCGGACGCAACAACTGCTCGTACTCCCAGTACGTCAATAGCGGAAGCCCGATCAGCAGCGGCAAATCCAGCAACCGCCACGCCGCAATCGCCAGCGGATTCCCAAACAGCAGCGCCAGGTTCTTCGTCCACCCCTCCACCATCGCGCCAAACGTGCGATACATCCGCGCCGCCACCGCCTCCGGAGCATACCGGAAGCGCAGCCCCTGTTTGCGCCGCTTCACAATGCGCGCCAATTCCACGTCTTCGAGCACCGCATCCTTCACCGCCTCGTGCCCGCCATTGGCAAAATAAACACCGCGCCGCACCAGCAGAAACTGCCCATTCGCCGCCGCCAGCTTCGACTCCGGGTCCGAAACCTTCGCCGGCGGATACGTCACCGCCAGTTCGCTGAACACCTGTGGCATCAGCGCCCGCTGCCAGAACCCGCGCACCATCTGCCGCGGCGAATACGACAGCATCGCACACCCATGCCGCTCCGCCTCCACCACCGCCCGGCTCGCCGACCCCAGCTCATGCACCGTATCCGCATCCGTAAACAGCAGCCATTCGCCGCGCGCTGCCCGCGCGCCCGCCCACACCGCGTTGGCCTTCCCCGTCCATCCCTTTTCCAGCGCCGGAGCCTCCATCACCGTCACGCCCGCAATCCCCGCCGCAATCGCTCGCGTCTCATCCGTCGAGTGGTCGTCCACCAGCAGAATCTCCCACTCCTGCCCCAGCCGCCATCCGTCCTCCTGCTGCGCCACCAGCGAGCGCAAACACTCTCCCACGCAGTCCTGCTCATTGCGCGCCGGAACAATCACCGAAAGTCTCATCAAGGAAACAGAATCTGGAGTCGTACTCATCGTCTCTCCACTCTTGCACAATTTCAGGAGAGAAGCATCCGGAGAATCGCCCGGCTAATCCCGTTATCCACGCAGTTCATTAATATAGATACGTGAGCACCCCGACCATCCGCAGGACATTTCTCCGGTCAGCCGCCCTCGCCGCCGTCCTCGCCCTCGCCGCCGCAGGCTGCAATCGCGGAGGCTACCCCGACCAGGTCGGCATGCCCGCACCCAACTTCACCATTCACGACGGAACACAGACCGTAAGCCTCAGCCAATACCGCGGCAAAACCGTCGTCCTCAATTTCTGGGCCTCGTGGTGTACCTACTGCGCCGCCGAATGGCCCTCGCTCGAACAGCTCCAGCAGCAGATTCCCGACTCCGTAGTCCTCGCCGTGGCCTTCGACAGCGATCCCGGCGACTATCGCCAGTATGTCGCCGACAACCAGCTCCACAACATGACCATCGTGCTCGACCCCACCGACCGATCCAACCTTGCCTTCGGAACCACCCGCCCGCCCGAAACCTACATCATCGACAAAAAAGGAATCATCCGCCGCAAATTCATCGGAGCACAGGACTGGAACACCCCAGAAATCCAGAGCTACCTTCGCAGCTTGTAGCGACACGCCTCAGGACAGCACTCGCGACTGCTCACGCATTCTCCCTTGAACGAAAGCACGTTTCTCGACACCGATCCCTTTCCTGGCTCGCCGGCAGACAAGAAGGACTGAATGAGCACATCGGCCTGATAGCACCAATTGAGAAAGCGATGCCTCATTGGCTCAATTTATAACCGAGACCAAGTATGCTTCCCTCTTGGGGGGAACGGGGCTGTCGCATCCTTACCTAAGCAGAGGTCCTATTTATGAAGCAGAATTTCGCTGCAATTATCCTCGGTGGTACCGGGCAAGTCGGTGGTGCAGCCGTCGCGGAGCTGCTGGCAATTCCGGAATGCCGGGAAGTGGTGATGGTCACCAGAAAGCCCATTGCGGCGCGATCGAGGGTGCGCAACGTCGTTCTTGATACCGGCGCTGATGACTTTGCCGAGCGCACTGCCGCCCTTGCCCGCGAAGTTTTAAGCCAAGGTCCCGCCAGCGCCGTGAGCTGTGTGGGTGTCGGTTCTGGATCGATGCGCTGGAGCGAAGAAGAATTGCAACGACTTGAACTCGGCGTCGTCGGTGCCTTTGCGCGTGGCTGCCATGACGCCGGAATCGCCCAGTTTTGCCTGCTTTCTGGGGTAGGAAGCACAGCCCGCAGCCGGTTTCGCTATGTCCGCGTAATGGGCATGAAGGAAGACACCGTGCGCAACATCGGTTTTACCCGCCTCGCCATCTTTCGCCCCGGTATCATTGTCGGCAACGCTCATACACCGGCCTGGACCGCTTGGTTGGGAAGCCTCGTGCCTGGGCCGTTTGGCAATATTGATCAGCGAATTCTCGGTCGCTCAATCGCCGCAGAGATAGCTTTGCACAGTCGAGAGGCTGGTGAAGTTACCCGCGAAAATGCAGCAATGAAAAAACTTGCTGCGCAGTTCAATGCGTGACTTTGGAATTTTTGCGTGGGGTCTAGGCTAAATTAGTGGCGAGAGATAAAACCGGCGAGCCGCGTTATTTCGATCTGATCGTCGGAATTTAGCCACCGAAGCGGCTCTTCACACTAAACCGGCTTCGGATTCCGCTCCACAAACTGCCACTGATGCCAGTAAGGATAGACCGGCGTCACCGCGCTCGCCGCATCCAGCTTCGCCACCTGCTCGACGGTCAGGTTCCACTCCGCCGCCACCAGATTCTGCTTCAACTGCTCCTCGTTGCGCGCACCCACAATTACGCTCGCCACCGTAGGCCGCCGCAGTAGCCAGTTCAGCGCAATCTGCGGAACGCTCTTTCCTGTCTCCTTCGCAATCGCATCCAGCGCATCGACCACCTTATATAGATACGCATCATCCACCGGAGGCCCCTGTTCCGCCGTCTTGTGCAGCCGGCTCGTCTCCGGCAGTGGTTGCCCGCGCCTGATTTTCCCCGTCAGCCGTCCCCATCCCAGCGGACTCCACACCAGCGCGCCCACCTTCTGGTCCAGCGCCAACGGCATCAACTCCCACTCATACTCGCGCCCCACCAGCGAGTAGTAGACCTGATGCGCCACATACCGCGACCATCCGTACCGCTCGCTCACCGCCAGCGACTTCATCAGGTGCCAGCCCGAAAAATTCGAGCACGCGATATACCGAACCTTCCCCGTCCGCACCAGCGTGTTCAGCGTATCCAGCGTCTCCTCTACCGGAGTCGTCGCGTCGAACCCATGCATGTGGTAAATATCGATGTGGTCCACGCCCAGCCGCTTCAGGCTCCCATTCACCGACTCGATCAGGTGCAGCCGCGACGACCCCACATCGTTCGGCGCATCGCTCATCCGAAACGTCGCCTTCGTCGATAGCAGCAGCCGGTTGCGCTTCCCCGCAATCGCCTTGCCCAGAATCTCCTCCGCCAGCCCCTTTGAATACACATCGGCCACGTCAAAAAGATTCACGCCCGCGTCCAGACAGACATCCACCAGCCGCGTCGCCTCGTCCACATCCGACGAGCCCCACGCCTTGAAAAATTCATTGCCGCCGCCGAACGTCCCCGCGCCAAAGCTCAACGCCGAAACCTTCAATCCCGAAGCTCCAAGTTGTCTATATTCCATACAGCAATGGATACACGAGTCCCGAGCCACCTTTCAACCATCCCGCCATTTTCACGGAATGTAATAAAAAGGATTCGGCAGCTTCACGCTGTACTCCGCCTGCGGAGACCCCTTCAAATCGCTCCACTGGTCGCCCACGTTCAGCAGGATCATGTACCCTGCCTGCACAATGCTGGCCCGCGCCGCCGACTTATACGGAATCGTCGCCTCATGCAGCTCGTCCTTCGACCGCAGCGTAAGCCCCGCCCAGTCCGAGTACCCCGCCGCCTGCAGATTCTTTTCCGTCGCCGCCCTTAGCGTGAAATCGCGTCCTGTAATAAAGAAAACCGCCACGCCCAACTGCTGTGCCTTCTCGGCCAGCTTCAGCGTCCCCGGAATCGCCTCCGCCTTTCCCGACTCTGCCCACTTATTCCAATCCCGCTGAATAAATCCAAAATCATCCGCCAGCTCCTCCGGGTAATTCGAGAGCGAAGTCTCATCAATATCCAGCACAATGGCAAGCTTCGTGCCGCGCCGCGCATGGGCAACGCCGCGCTCTAAATCCGCCATCGCAACCGCATCCTGCCGCGCCAGCGACGACACATAGCAGCCACAAGTGCATGTGCAGTCGTGGTATGCCTTCAGCTTGATCTTCAGCAGCCCAAGGTTCTGCGGCTCCACCGGAGCCGACACGCGCACCACAGTCTGAGCCCACACAACTCCACCGGGCAGTTGCGCCGCCAGTACAGCCGTCAGAAAAATCTTTCCGCATCTCGTCAACATAGTCATAAGCAATCCCTGCTCCGCAAAACCAGCATAAAGACTCCAGCCATAGGCGTCGAAAAACCATCCTAAACAATTTAGACAAAAATGCTCTTCTGAAAAATCTCGCTGAAAAGTCGTCTCCACCTTTAACCAGTCGCCAACAACAGATAGGATTGCAAGGAAATGCAGGATTGGTTCCAGCAGCTCCACGGAAACCGCCCGTCGTTTCCGTTGACCGAGATTGCCCTCAAGGCCGCCGTCGCCATCGCCACCGGAATGCTGGTCGGCATCGAGCGTGAGTGGTCACAGAAGGACATCGGTGTGCGTACCTTCGCGCTCACCGCGCTGCTCGGCCTGCTCTCTTCGCTCACCTCCCAGCCTCTCATGCTCGCCTCCGCCGGGGCCGTCCTCCTGGTCGTCGCTTTTCTCAACTTCCGCAAGGCGCAGACAGCAGGCAAGCTTGAAGCCACCACATCCATCGCCCTCATGCTCGTCTTCGTCATGGGCGTGCTCGTCGGCAACGGACATCTCTTCACCCCTGTAGCCTGCGCCATCCTCGTCACCATGCTGCTCTCGCTCAAGCCGCAGCTCCGCGCCTTCGCCGGCGATCTCCAGCCGCAGGAAATTCGCAGCGCGCTCCTGCTCGGCCTCTTCGGATTCGTCATCTGGCCGCTGCTTCCCAACCGCTACATCGACCGGTGGTCTTTAATCGACCCGCGCCAGGCATGGATCATCGTCATCGTCGTCGCCTGCCTGGGATTTGTGAACTACGTCCTGCTCCGCATCTACGGCTCCAAGGGCGTCTACACCACTGCGCTGCTCGGCGGACTCGTCAACTCCACCGCCACCGTAGCCGAGCTATCCACCCGCCTGCCCGCTGCCGGACTCGAAGACAAGCTCGCGCCCGCCGTCCTGATCACCTCGGCGGCCATGTTCCTGCGCAACCTCGTCATCCTCGCGCTCTTCGCGCACGCCGCCGCGGAAAAAGCCTGGTTCCCGCTGCTCGTCATGGCCGCAGTCTCTGCCCTGTGGGTCATCCAACCCATCCGCGCCGAGCGCAAAGCCGCAGCAACCGCCGAGGCCTCCGGCGAAGTCGAAAAGCGAACCCCACTCATGGATCTCGGCTCGCCCGTTTCCATTGAGAAGGTTCTGAAATTTGCCGGACTCTTTCTCGCCATTCAGATCGCGGGCACGCTCGCGCAACGGTTTCTCGGCAGCTCCGGCCTGCAAATCGTCAGCGTCATCGGCGGACTCGTCAGCAGCGCCAGCACCACCGCCGCCGCCGCCGATCTCGCCTTCCACGGCAAAGCCGCCGCCATGCAGGTCGCCATCGCCGTCGTGCTTACCTCAATCGCCAGCGCGGTCATCGACCTGCCCATCGTTCGCCGCGAAGACAAAACCCGCCGTGCCTTCCCCGGCCTCGTCGTCGCCACCGTTCTCCAGATCGCCGCCGGAGCCGCCGCGCTCCTCCTCGAATCCCATCTCGAAAAATTCTTCTAAGAAATTTCAGTCAGGGAACAAACGGGTGCTCCGTGTCTCGCTTTTGAAGCCTGGTCAGGCGCGAAGCGAGTGTCGCTGGACGCGCAGTCCCTTGACGAGAAACAGCAGCGGAAGCAGCGCCACTAAACTCGCCAGCGCATCCACCATGAACAGCCCGCGCACGCCGAAGTGCTTATACCCCTGCCCATCTGCCCACGTCATATAGACAACCGCCGCATTGATCGCCGCTGTAAACAATCCAAGCTGCGTGCTCGCCACCGCGCTCTCGCGCCCCACCAATTGGAACCCTAGCGAATTGAACGACGCATACACCACGCCCGTCAGCGCGTTATAAATCAGCGCGCCCGCAATAAACGCCGCCATCGTATGCCCGGTCAGCGCCAGCGTCAGCGACACCACCACAATAGCCGCCGACGCGCCCAGGTAAAGGTATCCGCGATGCACATGGTTCGCCGCATACCCTCCCGCCAACGCGCCGATTGATGTGGCAATCGCGCATCCCAGGCCCGTCACCAGAATCACCACATGCTCGCTCGCATGGAAATCCTTGCCCAGCCCGGCAAACAAATTGATCGCCGCCGCCGCACCCACCGGAGCCAGAAACAGCGCGAAGCCCACCAGGCACTCCCGCTTTCGCGACGCCGCCCATGTCGTCTTCAGCGTCTCTGTAAACACCTGCTTGAACTTGAACGCCGACCTTCGCGACGCCGGAAACACCGCCGTCGGCAACACGCCGAGCACAATGCACGCCGCCAGCCCCGCTCCAATCCACTGCATCTTCATATGCGGAGCCAGCGACATCACCGCCAGCGAACCCAGCGCGCCGCCGCCCAGGTTGGCCACGTTCGTCCATCCCGCGACTGACCCGCGCCGGTTGTCCGGCAAAAACTCCGCCATCCATCCATTCGCCGCGTTGCCGTACATCACCATCCCCAGCTCGCCCACCAGCAGCAGCCCCGCCGTCAATCCCAGCCGCGAAGGAGACAACACCCCCAGAGCCAGAATCATGCACACCGCACTCACCGCCGCCGTCAGCCAGCAGTAAGCCCGCCGCGTTAATCGGGTATCGAGAACGGGACAAAGCAGAAACCCCCAGAACGTCGGCGACATCACCACCGCGCTCGTCGAAGCCACCCGGTCCAGCGGAATTCCCTGCCGCGTCAGCAGAAAAGGAAGCGCGGTAATGGTAAAGCCTATTACCAGTCCAAAAGGAAACAGGGACATCCCCACAATCCACGAAGGCGGAACGTGAGAAACATGCGCAGAAGTCTCAGGTAAAGGAACAGTTTCCGGCAGAAGCAACTCCCAGGGGAAAAATTCAGCTCTGACTCCGTATCCTCTCACACGGCGTTATCGAAGGCCCAACTCGCTTGATGCAAACGACCTAAGCGTGCAAGACATCCACAGGAACAAACGTCAGCGTCAGCACAGTGATGTCGTCCTCCTGCCCAAACCGCTGCGCAGCCTCCGCAATCTTCTCCGCCGATTGCCCGCTGATCGCAAGCGTCCGCTCAAAACCGAACAGCTCCCCGCTCGCATCGCGCGCCTCCACCACACCATCTGAAAGAAAGGTGAGCTGATCACCGGGTGCAAGCTGCAGCGTATGCTCCGCGTATGCGGCGCCATGAATCAACCCCAGCGGGAAAGCCGCATCGCACGCAACCTCAGCGCCGTTCCGGTAAGGAGACAAGTGGCCCGCATTCGCCAGCGTCACCCGTCCATCGGTGTCAACGCGAGCGCACAGGCAGGTGATGAATCCCCCGCTCTGTGCCTGCAGAATCTGCTCGTTCAATCCGTTCAGCAATGCCGCCTGGCTGCGGTCTTGGGTCGCAAGTGTGCGCAGGGCCCCAATCGCCAGCGCGCCCGTCATCGCAGCCTTCAACCCCTTGCCGCTCACATCGCCGATGACGATCAGGCACGACCCATCCGCTTGCTCCATCACTTGATAGAAATCTCCGCCCACCTCAGCCGCAGGCAGGTAAGCTGTCTCAATCCGGCAACCCGGCGTCGCGGGCAGCACACTCGGCACCAGATGCTGCTGCACCTCGCGCGCCGCATCTAGCTCCGCCGCCGCGCGCGCCTGCTCCTGGCTCACGCGCGTAAACCGGAAGAACATCACCACCCCGATCGCCAGCAGAAACAGCAGATTTGCAAGATCGAAGGAGAAGATCAATACCGGACCAAACGCAAACGGGCTGGACAGCACCTCCGCGCCCCTCCAGCCAAAATAAGCGGCTACTACTCCGATGTCATAAATGGCCACCGTCGTCGTCATGAAAAGCGTCGGCACAATCAGCCAACCCGCCTCACGATTGCCGCGCACGTACCACACCAACAGCAGCACCGGCAAAATCAGCGAAGCTGGTGCGATGGCGCAAGCCTCAACTACGTTGTACGGTCCATACCCCAGCCTTCCCGTCCAAACCAGGGCAGGCAACAGAAATGGAATCGCCACCAGCAGCGCTTCATACACCCTCCAGGCTCGGCCCATCCTTAGCCCGGCAAAGCTGAATATAAAATCCACTTCCACCAGCGTGGCTAAGTATAAAAGCGGAATTGCGACGAACCAGTTCACCGAGATCGGCGCAAATCCAAAGTTGTTCAGTTCGAAGGCAACCGTGTCCACCGCCACCAGGATCAGGTAGGTCCCAAGCCACAGATACTCCCTGCGCTCCCTCTGCGCGCCATAGAGCAACAGCGCTCCGATCCCGCCAATCAGTACCAGCAGATGAGCGGCGATGCTCGGAACCACGCCCAGCAGACGCGCGCTTTGCGACGTTCGCCGCTCACTCTCAATGGCAGCCGCCGTCCCCAGCTGAACCCCGGCAAGAATATTCTGCCGCTGAAAAACCCGGCTCGGCACAAACACGCGCAGCGCCAGCTCCACATCCCCTGTCTCAACCCCCAGGTTGATCACACGCTCTTTGGGAACCGTAATCAGCAGCGCCGGCTTCAGCCGCGGCCCCGCCGCCAGCTGTCCATTCACATACACTTCATACGCGCCGTCCTGCCCATCAGCCAGCAAGGCCAGCGGCGCATGACCCTCTGGCAAATGCACCCGTAGCCGGAACCAGCGCCATCCCACGATATGCTCATACGCATCGACCGGCGCCATCTCCGGCCACGCGCTGTCATCGAACCCCGGTCGCGCCCACGCCGGGTTGTCCCCCTCATGCGCGTGCCATCCCCAGGTCGAGTTCCCGCTCAGGTCGATCGTGCCGTTCTGCCACGCGCCCACCTGCACGGCCTGAGCCGCCGCAGACGCAGCCATCAACCACAGTGCAACCCAAAGCGCGGCCCTACGCATGCACCACCCCTGCCCTCTCGAACGTCAGCGTCAGCACAGTGATGTCGTCCTCACAGCCAAATGATTGCGCAACTTCGGCGATCTACCGGGCAGCCTGCCAGCATTTTGGTAAAGAAGCATAGCGGTAGTAAAGCGGACCGTTCCTCGCACGATTCGTCCTCTGGGGTGAAGAAAGAAGGATGACGCAACTATAGACAGCCGGAGAGCCGATGGGAATCAGTAATTTTGATCGAACTACCCCCAGGGCCGTCAATGACGAGGCTTGGACGACAAAGCCAAAAGCCAAAGGAAATACAATGAGTCAGTGATCGCCGGCCGGATATTTTCCATGTGCGCCCACTGTTCATCAGCATCGGCGCGAACACGACAAAAACTCAGTGGAGCCACCCGTTTGCATTCGGAATAAATTATGCTCAAACGTTTTACTAAGAGCTTCTCCGTATGTTAAGGTGTGGCTCGTAGTGAGGGCCCACATACCTTGAACCTCTGTCAGTTTGTTAACAATTCCATCGCCAAGCATTCAGCGCCATGTTCCATTGCAGCCGCGAACTCTTCCGGCATTCGCGCGCGGAAGAAACGCGGCCGCAGGCTCGGTCTAACGGTAGTGGCCCTGTGCCTGGCGCAGTGTTTCTTCTTCCCACTGCCGCAGTGGGCGCAGCAAACCGCAACCCTCATAACTCCCGGATGGGGCGGAATTGTGCGTAATGCCTCCGGTCAGCCGGTAGCCGGAGCAGCAGTCGAGATCACCGGGCAGGCAGTCACGCGCACGGAGACGACCGGCTCTCACGGAAGCTTCAGCTTTTTGAACGCCCCGCCCGGACAATACGCGCTCACCGTGCGCATGCCGAAAAAAGCGCCCACGGCGGCAATATCGATTGAGATTCCCGGCCCGGCAGTGGTGCTGACGGTCTCGCAGCAGAATACGTTGGCGATCAGCGCCGTCCCCGCAGCCCAGCCTGCCATCGCAAATGCCACCAGCGGCGGCGAGCAGCTCTCCAGCAAGACGGTGAGCGAGCTGCCGCTCAACGGACGCGACTTCAGCACGCTTCTCCTCCTTGCCGCGGGAACCATGACCGACGTAAACGGCGCGACCAACTTTACCCAGCAGTTCGCCATCAACGGCCAGCGCGGCGTCGAGGCCGCATTTGCGATGGACGGAGCCGATATCTCAGACCCTGAGATGGGCGGCGCGGCATTCAGTAATTTCAACGTCGATGCCATCGAAGACATCCAATCCAGCTCCGGCTGGATGCCCGCCGAGATAGGCCGGGGAGCGTCAGGATTCACCGACATCATCACCCGCTCCGGCAAAGACGGCTTCCACGGATCGTTCTTCGAGTTCATCCGCAACTCTGCCTTCGATGCGCGCAACTACTTCGACTATCCCTCCATCGTTGAGCCGGGCCGCATCCCACCCTTCCATCGCAATGAGTTCGGATTCACAAACGGCGGTTCCGTCGTGCTGCCTCATCTGTACGACGGACGCGGAAAGACCTTCTACTTCGGCCAATACCAGGGCTTTCGGCAGGTTCTTGGAACCACGCAGGTACTGCCCATGCCCACCCAGGCCGAGCGCGCAGGCTACGACATCGTGACCTACCCCGACGGCAGCACCGACACGCTGTTCGTCCCCGTCGATCCGCAGATCGCCGCCGTGCTGGCCCGCTATCCGCTGCCCAATGACCCCACCGGCGCCTATGCAGCCCGCACCTATGCAGCGCCCTCCAACGTGGTCACCAACGCCGATCAGTTCTCCATCCGCATCGATCAGAAGCTCGGCGAGAAGGGTCAGTTCTTCGCCCGCTTCAATTACGACAACCTCACCGGCCCTACAACCAATCCCGATCAGACCACCATCGACCCCAGCTTTGGCGTGCAGTATGTCGACCGTCAGCGTAACGTGGCCTTTACTTACACGCGTACCGTATCGCCGCATTTTCTATGGTCTTCGTCGCTGAGCATCACGCGCACCACGCCGTCGTTCCCAACGTCCAACTACACTGATCCGGCGCTCAAGTTTGTCGATAGCCTCTACGAAGGCTTCAACACCGCTGCGGGATCGGTCATGTCCGCCTACGGAAATCTGTTTCAAGGACAACAGAACTTTTCCTGGACCACACCGCGTCACGTCATCAAGGCCGGCTTCGAAGCCCGCCTCAATCGCGACACCACCTACTTCGGCATCAGCCCCAATGGCGAATATGACTTCGGCGGAGGCACCGTCTACTCGCCCATCTTCATTCCTTCCGAAAGCGGTACGCACAATGTCCAGCCCGGCCAGCCCTTGCCGGACACGCTCAGCAGCCTGCTCACCGGCTATCCCTACAGCTACACCGTAGCGGTTGCGCCGCCTTATTTTTCCAACGGAGCCCACATCGGTCCCGCCGCTATCAATCGCAACGACTTCAACTTCTACGCCCAGGACACCTGGAAGATCTCCAACCGCTTCGCGCTCGATTATGGCTTGCGCTACGAGGACTATTCTCCAATCACCGAACGCGCCCACCGCACCTCCAGCTTTCTTCAGGTCAATCCGCCTCCCGGCGTCGACCAGCAGTACGTCATCAATCCGCAGCCCGGCTATCAGTCTGGATGGAACGGCTGGGGCCCGCGCGTGCAACTCGACTGGCGCGCGCCCGGCCGTGTGCAGGTCCACATCGGCGGAGCCATCACCGTGATCCCGCCCAACATCTGGCAGGACAATTTCCTTACCGGTTCAACGCCCTTCGTCGTGTACCCCCGTGTCAATGCGGCCAAGAACGCCGAGGTCCCATACGGCTTCAAGATCACTCCGTCCGAGTTGCCGCGCGCCTATACGCCGTCAGGACAGGACATCTTTGCCAGCGGCGATCCCAACAAGGTTCCCGCCAATACCGTGATGGACGTCAATCGCTACCAGAATGATCTCGCCGCTCTTTCACCGGGCAATCAGTTGTCGCTGCTCAATCTCAGCGCCGTCGACCGCCGCTTCGGCAACGGCTTTCTTCAAACCTGGACGCTCGGCCTGGAACGGCAGATCGGCGGCCTCACCGCCGATGCGGCATACGTCGGCACCGCCGCCTTCCATCTGCCTCGTAACTCATTTCCCAATGGCTTCCCCGGCGCCGATTCCGGCTTCGGGCCCTACACTCGATTCGACAGCACCGGCGCGGTCACCGGCGGGTTCGGCTTCGAGACGGTGATTACCGACACCGCGCACTCCTCCTACCACGCCCTGCAGACCTCGCTCTCCGGCGCCATCCCTCACGGAGGCCCAGGCATCCAGGCCGGTTACACGTGGTCCAAGTCGCTCGACGACACCAGCGCCGTCGCTGGAGGCACCGGTTCCACTGGAGCCGTGGCTCTGCCCTTTCCGCAGGACCCGTTCAATACGCATCTCGAAAAAGGACCCTCGAATTTTGACGTTGGACAGGCCCTCAGCCTGAGCGCCGCGCAGGATCTGCACCTTCAGGACGTGGCCTTCCTCGACCCTTTCAGTAAGACCGTCACCGCTGGCTGGGAGCTGCTCAGCATCTCCACTATCACCAGCGGCTCGCCTTTCACCGTCTATTCAGGAATCCAGCAGACCGGCGTCGGCTCCGACGGCTCCGACCGTCCCGACCAGATCGCAACGCCGCACTTGTCCACAGCCCACAGCTCCTCCCGCCCGCGCGACGATTATTTCGGGCGCGGAGCCGCGAATAGCTCCTTCTTCTCCATCCCTATCGGCATTCCCAACGGCACCGGCCCCAACTCCGGACGCTTCGGCACCCTCGGGCGCAACACCTTCTTCGGCCCCGCCTATTACGACTTCGACTACGCCCTCATCAAGAGCACGCCTTTCGGCCATCGCCAGAGCGGAGTCGAACGCGCCGACCTCCAATTCCGCGCCGAGTTCTTTAATCTCTTCAACATCGTCAACATGGGACTCCCCGCCAACACCATCAAAGGATCGGGCTTCGGCATCATCAGCAAAACCGCAGGCACCTCCCGGCAAATCCAGTTTTCCCTCAAGGTGGTTTACTAACTCACCGCCTGAAACCCGCGAACTGACCTTACCGCAGGAACCGTCAGTCTCCCACAACCCCACTCCCACCTCGCGATGTCATCCTGAGCGAAGCGCGTAGCGCGCAGTCGATGGACCTGCTGTTTCTTCCGAGCAGCACTCACCACAACTCGCGATGTCATTCTGAGCAAAGCGAAGAATCTCTGATTCCCGACCCAATCACGAACAAACGGGTGCCCCATCCTTTCGCGCTTTTGCGAAAGGAGCCTGCCCTGAGCCTGCCGAAGGGTGGGAGAGATCGACTCTCGTCCTTACCCGATGTCATTCCGAGCGAAGCAACTGTATCAGGCGAAGGCCCCACGTTCCGGCTTGATACGCTACTTCGCAAGCGAGTAGACGACGTTGATCCTCGTCTCGACCTCAACGGGGTCCCCATTCAGAAGATAGGGCTTGTATGTCCACTGCCGCACCGCGTCGAGCGACGATTTCTGAAGCTCTTTCGGCCCTGAAACCACGGTCAGCCTTTCTACGCTTCCATCCTTGCCAATCCATGCTCTCAGCACCACAGTTCCTTGAATCCTCGCCTTCTTGGCCGCCTCCGGATACTTTGGATTCGGTCCTGGCAACCGATTCCCGGCCATCTCTCCCGCAGGAATGGTGAGCGGTGCGGATTTTGTCGCTGCGTCGCTGCCGCCGCCCGCCGCAACCGCATCCACATGCATGCGCAGCGCCAATGCGGACCCGCAAGTCATAATGCCAAACGCCACGCAGAGAACCACGACAGCCAGCCGCCGCGAACCCCGAATCTCAATTTGCTTCTCTGTTAACTTCATAAGTCTCCTTTCAAATGCGTTGGCATCGAAGATTCCGATGGCGTGAGGAGTCCGGGCCGGCATTCCGTGTACAAGCAGAGACGCCAGCCGCAAGAGGGATTGCGCATATTGGTTTCGCCCGCTAATTTCGGCTGCCATCTGGTCGCAGATAATCTCACGGCTTTCCATGACCCGCTCCCGGGTGAGCCAGAACAGCGGGTGATAGCTCACGGGCAAAGAGAGCAGCTCGTACAACACATTCTTAAAAAAATCATTCCGGCGCATGTGCGCGAACTCGTGCGCGATCGCAGCATGGATATCCGCTTCCTGCAAACTGGAGATCATATTTACAGGCAGCAGCACGATCTTTCGTGAGAGCCCCATCGTGACCGGTCCAAAGATACGGGACGACGCCGCAATCGAGACTCCGTCGATCCCAAACCTCTCTGAGCACTGCGCCCAGCAGAGAGCGGCTTCGCCGGTAAGCGCCACCTCCACGGCTTCCCGCCGTATCGCGTGGAGTTTCCGCCATCTCCAGACAAATCTCGCTGCGAAGTAAGCGCTCACCGCGCCATAGACAATCGCGACTGCCGCCAGCAGTTCTGCCGGCAGATGGAAACCGCCCAATCCAGTGCCAGCACCCATCACCACCGACACATGCGCTCCACCATCTCGAAGAGCGCCACTTCCCCATGCGAAGTGCGCCCACAACCACTCCCACGGCGAAGTGGAAAGGGCTGGAAGAAGGCTTTGCAGCAGCAGAACACTCACCCACACGCGATGCTCCGCCTCCGCGCCCGCCATCCGCAGCGCTCGCGCCGCGATCCACCCCGCGACAAACAGCAGCGGGATTTGCCACAACGAATTCAGCAGGTACGACAAAATCCAGGACTCGAAGCTCTTCATGGCTTGCTCACTCCCTTCTTGTTGAATCGTTCCGTCAGCGCCGCCAGTCTCTTCGCGTCGATCTGCCGGCTTTTAAGAAGGCTCACCACCAGTTCTTCGCTCGAACCGCCGAACATGCGATCAATCAGGTCTCGCACCCCCTGGCCCAGCGCCCTGGCTTCGGTTACTTTGGCCGAGTAGACATAGGCGCGACCATCCAGCTCTCGCTTAAGCTTCCCCTTGCGCGCAAGAATGTTCATGATGGTCTGCACGGTGGTATAGGCCAGTTGTGTTTCCAACTTTGCCTGTACATCACTGACCGTGCTGCTGCCGCGTCTCCAGATCACCTGCATAATTCGCAGTTCACGCTTCGCCAAGCCGGTTTCCTTCAGCTTTTTCGCCACATAATCTCCTAACCGATTAGGAGATTATGCCCCAGTCAGCCCATTTGTCAACTAAGAGATTAGGAGTTTGAAGGGAAATTTGACCCTAGCCGAAAAAGCATTTGGGCCCGTGACTGGCAGTGCTCGTGAAGACGGCGCGGGTCAAGCGCGTGCCGTGTCCGATCGTTTCTCTTTGAGTTACATGGAGCGGGCGCGGGCCAGTTCCACGATCTTATGGATCATGTCCGTGTACGGGTAGCCGCCCTTCTTGGCTGCCATGGCAAATTCGACGGAGCTGGCGAGCCATGGGTTGGGGTTCGCTTCGATGACGTACACCTCGCCTTTCTTGTTCAACCGCATATCAATGCGGCCGTAGTCACGCAGCTTGAGGGCGCGATAGGCGGCGAGCGCGGTGTCCTGAAGTTTTTTCGTGGTCTCCTCGTCGAGGTCTTCGACCGGCGCGGATTTTGTCACCTTGTAGGCCTCGGTCTCGTAATCGAACTTCACGTCCTGGCCGGCGATCCGCGGGGTTCCCTTGGGAAGCTTGGAGAGATCGAGTTCAATCAGCGGGAGCACCTCGGCGGTATCGTTGCCGAGAATGGCGGCGTAGATTTCGCGGCCTTCAATGTACTCCTCTATGAGCGCCGGGCTGTCAAATTCCTCGTGGATGTAGTGGATGCGCTCCATCAGCTCTTTCACGCTATCGACCACGGAACCGCTGTCGATGCCGGCGGATCCGTCTTCGGAGACAGGCTTCACGATCAGCGGAAACTCGATATCGTGCGAGTGATCGGTGCGGCCTTTATAGGAGGTTGCGAAGTCCGGGGTCTTGATCTTGTGAAAGTCGAAAATCTTTTTTGCGATCGACTTGTCCTGGGCAAGATAGAGCGCCTGCGGGCCGCCGCCGGTATACGGAATGTCCAGCAGTTCCAGATAGGCGGCGATGTTCTTGTCCATCGTGTCGTGGCCGGCGTAAGACTCTGTGAGGTTGAAGATCAGGTCTGCGCCGCACTTTGCGAGCGCAAGCAGCGACTGGTTCTTGCCGTCGAGGACGTGATAAGAGGGTTCGTGCCCGAGCTTTGTCAGCGCCTCGAAGATCTCTTCGCGGTCGTGCAGCGGATCTTTTTTCTTCTTCCGTCGTTTGCCGTTCTTGCCGCGCGGCGCTTTGACCGGCTCTGGCTCAGGCTCCGGAGGGCCTTCTTCCCAGACGTCGTGCAATATCGTTATTTTTAGATTTGCCATAGTGCCTCTACGCTTTTCAGTATGACCCACAACTGCCGCCAATGGCAGATGTGAAGCACCAATCAGGGCAGAATAAACTTGCCCTGAGTCATGTAGTTCATCGCCAGCGCGGTCGCGTACACAGTGACTTCGGTGAGAGCTTCTCTTTCACATTTTATGTCGGTACGCAGGCCCAGGTCGCTGACTTTTGCTTCGATGGTTTCCACTAACTTCTTGACCAGCGGACGTTGAACGCCCGTCCAATAATTCAC
>JBARHV010000170.1:0-13004 GCA_049799415.1 Silvibacterium sp. | reverse complement strand
AGGAGTGGTAGATGTCACTGCGGCCCATGAGGGCGTGGCGGAGCTCCAGCAGCTCGATGATGGAGGGATTGGCCTCCCAGACGGTTTTGCCCTCGAATTCTGGCAGGCCGTTGCGCAGGCGGCCCTCGTTGTCCACGTTGCAGGTCTGGTCGAGGCCGTAGCGCGCGCCAGTGTAGAAGTCGTCGGCTCCGTGGGCGGGCGCAGTGTGGACGGCTCCTGTACCAGTGTCGGCAGTGACGTATTCGGCGTTGACGCCGAGGATGCTGCGATCGAGGAAGGGGTGCTGGAAGGTGGCGCGGTCGAGTGCGCTGCCCTTGAACTTCGCGACTTGCTTTGCGCCTTCGAGCTTGCAGGCTTCGCGGACGGATGCGGCAAGCGATTCGGCGACGATGTAGGTGCTGCCGTCCTGTTCTAGGGCGACGTAGTCGAAGTCGGGATGGAAGGCGATGGCCAGCGATGCGGGAAGGGTCCACGGGGTGGTGGTCCAGATGATGGCGTAGACTTTTTTGCCGGCGAGCGCGGCGTCGATGGCTGCTGGGTCGCTGGTGAGCGCGTAGCGAACATAAACGCTGGGGCTGGTGTGCATCTCGTACTCGACCTCGGCTTCGGCGAGGGCAGTGCGGTCGTGCAGGCACCAGTAGACGGGCTTGAGTCCTTTATAGACGAAGCCATTTTCGAAGAAGTCAAAAAAGGCTTCGAGCGTGCTGGCCTCGTATTGCTTCGACATGGTGAGATAGGGGTTGTCCCACTGGGCGAAGACGCCAAGGCGGATGAGTTGCGAGCGCTGGAGATCGATGAACTTCTGTGCGTATTCGCGGCAGGCACGCAGGACGGAGAGCGCGGGCATTTCGAGCTTTTTGCGGCCGAGTTTTTCGTCCACCTTGATTTCAATGGGCAGGCCGTGGCAGTCCCAGCCGGGGACGAGAGGAGCGTCGTATCCGGCCATGGTTTTGGACTTGATGATGAAGTCCTTAATGCACTTCTGCAGGGCGTGGCCAAGGTGGATGGGTCCGTTGGCGTAGGGAGGGCCGTAGTGCAGGATATACTTTTCAGAACCCTTTCGGGCGCGGCGGATTTGCCCGTATAAGTCGGTTTCTTTCCATTGCTTGAGGCGCGCCGGCTCGTTTTGCGGCAGATTGGCTTTCATGGGGAATTTGGTTTCAGGCAGGGTAAGGGTCGCCTTGAGCTCGGGCGCGTCGGACATCGGTTCTCCCAGGTGGCTTTATTTCGGAAATGGCGCAAAAGATTATTGTATCTGCTGAGGAGCGGCCGGCTGGTGAGGCGGTCAGCTATGGTCCGGTCAGCCGGTGAAGCGGTCGGCGGGTTTCGTGGCTTGGCGCGCATATCAGGCTATGAAAATATAAGTTTAGAAGCGCGTTACTTTGCGGGCGTGCATCCGTCTATTTGCCAAACAGGGTTTTCGCGCCGGGCCATGTTTTGGGTTGTGCGGGATGAACACGGAATCCGCTGACCGGGAATTAAAATGGGGCGTGAAGAGGACAGGCGAGGGGGCCGTCGTCCATAATGGAGGAATCCCCAGAGGCTTCGGTCTCCGGTAACACACAATGGGCAATGAGCTTTTGACACCTCCCGAAGAAATAGCCCAGCGGCCAGTGGAAGACGAGCCCGAACTTCTGCATGAAGCCGATGGGTCCATGTGGACCTCGCTGCTCGCGAATCTGCGCGACGTTTTTTCGTCTCCTAAACAGCCGCCGCTGGAATTAAGCTCGCAGCCGATCGCGGTCGCAGATCCGACACAGACGGAGCCGGTCTGGAAGACGCTGGCGAGCAGCATCCAGGACTTATTTTTCCCTAAGAAACTACCCCCGCTCGAGCTGACGTCGAAGCCGATAGCGGTGACCGATCCTATGGCGGTGAAGCGCGGGCCGCTCTCGAGTGCGCTGGCAATTGTGCTGCATGCGTTGGTGATTGGGCTGATTCTTCTGTTCGCTCTTTCACAGTGGCGCACTCGTGCGCTCCAGAGAAAGACAAACCTGACGGCGGTGGACATTAAGCCATTTATCCCCATGACGGCGAAGATGCAACAGGCGATGGGCGGCGGTGGCGGGGGCGGCACGCACAGCCCAATTGAGGCTTCAAAGGGGCATCTGCCGGATATATCGAGGAAGCAGATTACGCCTCCGCAGATTTTGCAGATCGACCATCCGAAGCTGCCGGTTCCGGCGACGATCGTGATGCCGCAGCAGGTGAAGCTGCCGAACGCGAATATGCCGAATGTCGGGATGCCGACCTCGCCGCAGGTGGCGCTGGCGTCACAGGGCGGCGGCTCTGGTTCGGGCTTTGGGTCGGGCTCCGGCGGCGGGATTGGGTCGGGTTCGGGTGGCGGCGTTGGGCCTGGCGAAGGCGGCGGCTATGGCGGCGGAGTGATGCAGCCCGGCGGAGGGGTATCGGCCCCGGTGCTCATCTATTCGGTAGATCCGGAGTTCTCAGACGAGGCGCGCCGAGCAAAATACCAGGGCATTTGCGTGGTATCGCTGATCGTAGACCGGGAGGGCAATCCACAGAATATCCGTGTGGTGCGCGCGCTGGGCATGGGCCTGGATGAGAAGGCCGAGGAAGCGGTGCGTCATTATAAGTTCAAGCCCGCCTATTACAAAGGACATCCGGTACCTGTGCTGATTAATGTCGAGGTGAATTTCCGGATTTACTAGTGAGCCGTTTCAATAGGTTGGATCTTAGGGATTCGTCATTGGGGATTGGCGGCATGTCCAGTCGAACCTGCGGGGCCAAATCCGCTGCGGGTAATGCTGTTGATACTAGCGCTCTGCATCTTGACAATCCTGAGTTCAACCTAATTGAACTGGAAGGAGTATTCGCTACCGTAGATCCGCGACGGTTGGCGCAGAGTACCAGATGTTTTGGGTGCGGCTTGTGACCCTCTTCTTATTTATGAGATTGTTTTGGCCAGCATTACGCCACACCATATCCCGCCCAAACCGAGAATGATGCTGAGAAGAACATATAAAGCGGCGATGAAGAAAGCGCCGGTTTGCAGGTTGACGAATGTCTCCCATTCGAAGGTCGAGAAGGTGCTGTATGCACCGATAAAGCCCACCGGGATAAGAAACCGCCAAGCCGGATTCCAGGTAACTCGCCGATCGAGAAAGACAATCGAGAAACCAATGATGATGCAGGCTGTGATATTGACGATAAATGTGCCATAAGGGAAGCGCGTCCCCATTCGTCCGGCAACCGTTGAGCCAACCCAGAAGCGTGCAATCGATCCCAGAGCGCCACCAATTGCAATAAAAAGATATTTCTGCAAGTTTTAACCCTTTTCTTTCATGCGTGAGTTTGCGATAAACAGCCGACGCTAGGGCAATACCTGGTCTGCCATAGGGTCAAATGTCTTGGCCGCTGAAAATTCATGAAGCATGCCCTAACGGCATGTTCCACATAGATTGAAATTAGCTAGGGAATTCTGAGTGGACGTAACTCCTCAACAGGATTCCTGTCAGGAGTCATTATCTGCCCGTCCGATATTCGATTTGCGGGACGCGCAGCGGTTAACGGTGAACTCCTTCACCGCAATACTCTTTATTTTTAGTGGGACACCACTGCGGTTGTCAACACTTGATTCTGGGTCAAATAGCTATGTGCCGATAAAGACTATTTCCTGCGCATAAGCGCGTTGAAAAGCGGGAATCCCCACGCTCCGGCAGAGAGGGCCGCCCCAAAAAGGATGACAGCATCGATGCTTTCGCGTCCTTCAGGCGACCAATAGACATTGGCGAGATTTAGCCAGAGCGCGAATTCGTCAAGGGTGAGGGCGGCACCCACGCCATAAAGAATTGCGAGCAGGCGACTCACGAAAATAGACGTAGGAGTTGAGCCTGAGCCGGCCTCAGCAAGCCATGCATAGCCGACAGCAAGCAAAATAAGGATCCCCCATACGAGGTGATGGATGTGGCGTCCGCCTAACTCGACCCAACCGAAAGGGCCGATGTGATGGGTGATCGCCGCAACAAGAAGACGCACCCCGAGAAATGTAATGAAAAAGCTGACCGAGGCAAGAAACATGTGACGGCGCGGCCTGTCCGGGATGTTGGTATGAACGAATTCACCTAACCGCGTGAGGTGCAGCAATAGAAGCATTGCTGCTATGGCCAGAACAACAAAAATCAGCAGAATCCATGCGCCAGACGTGTGCATTTGTGATTGGGCACCTTTCGCAATTTGAAATTCAACCAGTTAGACGTACGAGTTGCTCGGCTGCGAAGCGCGGGCCGAGAATGGAAACTTTTGGCACCTGACCGCGCGCCATTGCAACTTCGTCGCAGCGGTAAAGGCGAGGGCAGTTCTGGCAGTCTTTGAAGATTTTATCGGGGAGCGCGGCGCGATCCTCGACTTCACGGAATCCGTAGCGGAAAAAGAAATCTGGAATGCGTGTGAACAGGCAGACACAGCCTACGCCATGGCTTTCTGCCTCTTCGAGGAGCGCGCTCAGGAGTTTACTGCCCGCACCGTGGCTCTTCGCTTCCGGGCGCACGACGATAGAGCGCACCTCTGCGAGATGCGGTCCATAGAGGTGTAGCGCGCCGCAGCCAAGAAAGACCCCGGTTTCAGTTTCAGCAACGGTGAAGTCGCGGACGTTTTCACAGATTTCTGCAAAGGCCCGGCGCAGTAACGTGCCATCGTGCGAGAGACTGTTGACCAGTTCGTAAATATTGGTCGCGTCCTGAAGCCGCGCCTTACGCACCAGCATGGGTCACCTCACTTTCATGCGTAAGGGCTTCAATGCGAGCCTGGGTTTCTTCGAGCGCTTGGTGAACACGAGTGCGGGCAGTGCCTCCGGTTACATTGTGACAATCGATTGTGGCTTGAAGTGTAATAGCAGCAAAGAAATCGGCTTCAAATTCCTGACCGAACTGCTTCAGCTCGTCAAGTGTGAGGTCATTCAGCTCGCAATTTTTATCGAGACAATAGCGGACGGCATTCCCGATTTTTTCATGCGCCTTGCGAAAGGGAACTCCTTTGTGTACCAAATATGTTGCTGCGGCCATCGCATTTAAGAATCCGCTTTCGCACGCGGCGCGCATCTTCTCTTTGCGGAAATTAAGTGCGGCAGTGAAGGCAGCGAGGACGCGCAACATATTTTGCATTTCCGCGCCTGCCTGAAAGACCGGCTCCTGCGTCTCCTGCAGATCTTTGTTGTAGGCGAGCGGCAAGCCTTTTAGTTGCAGAGTAACGGCTTCAGCGGCGCCATGAATTCGGCCCACCTTGGCGCGGATGAGTTCGGTAAGGTCCGGATTTTTCTTCTGCGGCATGGCGCTTGATCCAGTTGAGAACGCCTCAGGGAGTTCGACAAAACCGAATTCTGCAGTTGCGAAGAGGGTGATTTCTTCAGAAAAGCGGCTGGCGTGCAGCGCGATGATCGTGAGCGCCTGGAGAAATTCGAGCACGAAATCGCGGTCGCTGGTTGCGTCCATGCTGTTGGCAGTGGGCGCGATGAAGCTTAACTCTTTTGCGGCGATAGTGCGGTCGAGCGCGAGCGTGGCTCCGGCGATGGCTCCCGAACCGAGCGGGCAGTAGTTGAGGCGGCGTGCGCAGTCGTCGAGACGCGATGCGTCGCGTAGCAGCATTTGTACGTAAGTCATCAGCCAGTGAGCCACGAGCACTGGTTCGGCGCGTTGGAGATGTGTGTACGATGGCATGGCAGCTTCGCCGCTGGCGCTGGCTTGTTTGAGCAGGGCACAGGCCCATGCCGCGAGCTGCCCCCTCAGGGTATGAATGCAGTCGCGAACATGCAGGCGAAGATCAGTGGCGATCTGCTCGTTACGGCTGCGGCCGGTGTGCAGCTTGAGGCCGAGATCTCCAACACGCTCAACTAATTTCAGCTCGACGAAATGATGAATGTCCTCGGCTTCTTTGTGCCCGGAGACTTCTTCTGGCCTCGTAGCGTATTCGGTGAGAATTTCCGACAAAGCTGTGCGAATTTCTAAGGCTTCGCTCGCGCTAAGGACTCCGGCTGCCTCAAGGGCGAGCGCATGCGCCCGGCTGGCAGCGATCTCATTGGGGAGAAGCTGCCAGTCAAAGCGGATGGAACGCTGCCATTGGTCAAAGAACGGGTCCAGCGGCTCGCGGAAGCGTCCGGACCACATCTTCACTTGATAGCCTCTTTCTTGCGGTTTAGCAGATGGGCGCGAGTGCGCGCGGGCAAGCCGAGAATCTGGATGAAGCCCTTGGCGTCCTTCTGATCATAACTGTCACCCATAGTGAAAGAAGATAACTCATTCGAGTAGAGTGAAAGGTCGCTCTTGCGCGAGACAACATTGACGTTGCCCTTGTAAAGCCCGAGCTTCACGCTGCCTGTGACGTTCTGCTGCGTGTTCTCAACAAAGGCATCAAAGGCCTCCCGTAGCGGCGTAAACCACAGGCCGTTGTAGACAATGTCTGCATAGTTGAGCGCGACGTGTTGCTTGTAGTGTGAGACTTCACGATCAAGCGTGAGAGCTTCCAACTCACGATGCGCGAGCACGATGAGCGTGCCGCCAGGCGTTTCATATGCGCCACGCGACTTGATGCCGACGAAACGATTTTCGACGAGATCGATACGTCCGATGGCGTTGCGCGCGCCGATTTCATTGAGCAACTCAATGAGCTGCACTGGCTCCAGCCTCATGCCATCGACTGAATTTGGAACGCCGTGCTCGAAGCCAATCTCGACAAACTCTTCGCGATCGGGTGCTTCCTGGGGGCTCTTGGTCATCACCCATGTTGTAGCTAGTGGCGCATTGGCGGCGTCTTCGAGTTCGCCACCCTCATGGCTGATATGCCACAAGTTACGGTCGCGAGAGTGAATTTTTTCGCGGCTCTGCGCTACGGGAATGCCATGTGCCTCGGCATAATCGAGGCACTCTTCGCGTGATTTCAGAGTCCACTCACGCCAGGGTGCGATTACTTTTAACTCGGGCGCGAGCGCCTGATAGGCATGCTCAAAGCGCACCTGGTCATTGCCCTTACCGGTGCAGCCGTGGGCCACAGCCTCTGCCCCTTCGTCCAGCGCAACTTCGACCTGTGCTTTAGCAATGACCGGGCGAGCGATGGAGGTGCCGAGCAGGTACTTGTTCTCGTAGACCGCACCGGACTTTACGGTGGGGAAAATATAGTCGCGGACAAATTCCTCACGGAGGTCGCGTACGATGGCCTTCTTGGCCCCGGTATCGTAGGCTTTTTTGACGACAGCATCGATGTCATCTCCCTGACCCACATCGGCGATCATGGCGATGACATCCAGTCCGTAATTTTCGTTCAGCCATGGAATGATAATGGAGGTGTCAAGACCACCCGAATATGCGAGCACAACTTTCTTCGACATCTGTAAAACTCCTTCTTAAATGTTCATGGCAGTTAATAATGAATCGTCCTGCAAGCTCTTAGTTTGCAGGAAAGCGGCTGGCAAGGGTCATCTTCTAACGACTTATCCTTGCTCTTTTGTTCCACCGAGCAGCAGTAACAGAAGCGCCTTCTGCGCATGCATACGGTTCTCAGCTTGATCGAAGACGACTGACTGTGGGCCGTCCAAAATCGCGTCCGTGACTTCGGCATTGCGGTGCGCGGGCAGGCAGTGCATGAAGACGGCGTGTGGCGCGGCGTGAGCCATCAACTGCTCGTTGACCTGATAGGGCTTGAAAATAGGCGCGCGCTTGGTGACCTCATGCTCGAATCCCATGCTGGTGCAAACGTCGGTATAGACAGCGTCGGCTCCAGTGACGGCGACTACGGGATCGTTGACGAGATTGATGCTGCCCCCGGTTTCATTAGCGATGGCCCGGGCCTGTGCAACGATGTCGGCCTTGGGTGCATAGTTTTTCGGCGAGCCAACTGTGCAATGTGCCCCGAGCTGCGCAGCGGTGAGCATCAGCGAGTGGCAAACGTTGTTGCCGTCGCCAACATAGGTAAACTTGAGACCCTTGGCGGTGCCAAAGCGCTCTTCAATCGTCATAAAGTCGGCGAGTGCCTGGCAGGGATGCTCCAGGTCACTCAGAGCATTGATAACCGGGCAAGCAGCATACTGTGCCATCTCGGTGATCGTGTCATGCGCATAGGTGCGGAGCACGATGACCGAAACCCAACGCTCCAGGTTGCGTGCCATGTCGGCCAGTGACTCGCGCTCACCGAGCGGCGACTGCGTCTGATCGACAAAGATAGCATTGCCGCCGAGAGTATTTATGGCCGTTTCGAAGGTAAGGCGTGTACGAAGGGATGCTTTCTCGAAGAACATGACCATCTGTTTTGCATTGAGTGCCCAGCGGTATTTACCCGGGTCAGTCTTGACGGCGTGCGCTAGCTCCATGACTGCGGCGATTTCTGTGGTCGAAAAGTCTGCAATAGAACAGAGATCGCGTCCAACGAGCGATTCGACAGGCGAAGGGGCTGCGCTCGCGGAAGTTTCAAATTCCTTCCATGCATATGTTTTGCTAGCCATTGTGTTTGGCTCCAATCGTGAAAGATGCTGCCGTCTGAGGCGCGTGTTCTGTGAAGATCTCGTCAAGAGCATGAATCGCTTCGTCGATGTGCTCTTTCTTCAGGATGTAGGGAGGCAGGAAACGCAAAACAGTTTCGTTTGTTCGATTGATGAGAATGCACCTCGCCAGCATGTCTGTTACGGCCTGCTTGGCCAACTCTGCGGAATCGAGCTCGATGGCCAGCATTAAGCCAAGCCCGCGCACTTCTTGGATGGTTGAATGTTTCTTGGCAAGCGAGCTCAACTGCTCGCAGAAATACGTGCCGGTTTCAGCTACATATTCGAGCAAGTGATCCTGCTCGATCGTATCGAGCACAGCAAGTGCCACCGCGCAGGCCAGCGGACCACCGCCGAAGGTGGTTCCGTGCATGCCGGGATGTATGGCGCGCGCTGCCTCTTCCGTGCAAAGCATGGCACCGAGGGGAAGTCCTCCGGCGAGAGGCTTGGCGAGCGTGGTCACATCGGGTTGGATATCGTAGTGCTGATATGCAAACCACTTGCCGGTGCGGCCAAGGCCGGATTGAATTTCGTCGCAGATGAGCAGCGCACCGGTCGACTGCGTGAGCGCGCGCGCAGTTGCAAAAAACTCCTGCGAGACGGGGTTAATTCCACCTTCACCCTGGATGGCTTCGACAAGAATTGCGCAGACATCGGTCGAAAACTTTGCCTTCAGGTCATCTATGTCATTGAAGCGGACGAATTCCACATCTGGCATGACCGGCGCAAAGGGTTCGCGGTACTTGTCCTTGTATGTGGTGGCAACTGAGCCCATGGTGCGTCCATGGAAGCTGTGTTCGAGCGCAAGAAATTTTGTTCCCAGCGGTTGACCTTCACTGCGCTTCAATCCGGCATAGGCGCGGGCGAGCTTCAGTGCAGCTTCCCATGCTTCGGTTCCGCTGTTGCAGAAGAAAGCGCGGTCCAGCCCACTGGCGGTAGTAAGGCGCATCGCAAGCTCGGCTTGACCCTCGTGAAAATAGAGGTTGGAGATGTGGATGAGCTTACGGCTCTGCTCAGCGATAGTATTCACAATGGCCGGATACGCATAACCAAGCGCATTAACCCCGATGCCGCTCAACAGGTCGAGATAGCGCTGGCCGTTTTCGTCGATGAGATGTACACCTTCACCGCCCGTAAACAGAATAGGATTCCGTTCGTAAGTTGGGAGCAGGAGTTTCGTCTCTGCCGCCCGGATTTGATCAAGTTTCACTTCCAATCTCCTTTGTCGGCTTAGGCCACCAATACTTCCGTTCCGTGGGCCACGCGTGAACTGCAGAGGTCAGGCAGCACCGAGGCCGCGTCTGCCGGAAGAATTCGCACGCGCTTTACGCCTTGCAGCAGTGCTTCGCGGCAGGCGTTTAATTTGGGCAACATTCCGCCGCTGATGATTTCACTTTTTGTTAGCTCTGCGATTTGATCGACGCTTAGCCACCGCATCACTTCGCCATCCGCACCGCGCACGCCCGGCACATCCGTGAGGAAGACGAGTGCGTCGGCTTTGCATGCGGCGGCGCATGCGGAGGCCATCTCGTCGGCATTCACGTTGTAGTATTCGCCATCGAAGCCGAGCGCCATGCTGGAAATTACAGGCACAGCCCCCATCTTCCAGATGGCTTCGAGCCAGCGCGGATCGGAGGCTACGATTTCACCGACGAATCCGAGGTCGGGTGCGGTGCGTTTTTTTCTTGCCCTGAAGATGAGTCCGTCGCCGCCGGAAAGCCCTACCGCCGACTGGCCGTGCGCACCGAGTGAGGCCACAAGAAATTTATTAACGCGGCCGCCGAGAACCATCAGCGCGGTGTCGCGGGTTTCGGCATCGGTTACACGCAATCCAGCAATGAACTCGCTTTGCTTGCCCAACTGTTTCAGTGTGCGGGTTAACTGCACCCCTCCGCCATGTACAACGGCGACCAAATTGCCGTCCTTGACTAATTCGGCAATTGCCTGTGCACATTGATGCAGGATCTCTGGATTTTCGAGGGTGGCTCCTCCCAGCTTAACTACAAATTTCATGCCAGTCCCTCCGTTTCTCCCCAGTTGCACATCAAGTTCATATTTTCGACGGCCTGCCCAGCCGCGCCTTTCAGCAGGTTATCCAGGCAGGAGACGATGACACACCGTCGGCCATCGCTGTCGAGCTCAAAGCCGATATCGCAGTAGTTAGTACGCACAGAGTATTGAATCTGAGGCAAATGCCCGGAGCCGAAAAGGCGGACCATTGGGCTGTGTGCGTAAAAATCGCAAAAGAGCGTGGCTACTTCGGCTGCGGTTTTCTTTTCCCTGAAAAAGACGTAAGTGGTCGCTAGGATTCCGCGCGGAATGGGCAGCAGATGCGGTGTGAAAATGATTTGCGAGCGGTCGAGATTGAGCTGCTCCAGTAACTCGCCGGTGTGCCGGTGCGCGAAGACTCCGTAAGCGGAGAGATTGTCCGCTGCATACATATAGTGCGTCTTGGGTGAGGGGGCTTTGCCCGCGCCGGAGACTCCGGATTTGGCATCAGAGACGATGCCACGGTCGAGGTCCACCCATCCGGCGTCGAGGAGCGGCTTGAGCGCAAGAATCACAGTGGTCGCATAGCAGCCAGGGTTGGCGACGAGTTCTGCGCTGCGAATTTCGTCGCGGTGCAGCTCTGGGCTTCCGTAGACGGCTTTGGCCTGTACCAGAACGGATGAGGGAGCATTGTCGTCCTCGAATTTGTAGACGGCTCGGTTTGCAGGCTCAGTGAGCCGCCATGCGCCGCTGAGGTCGATGACGCGGATGCCATGTTCAAGCGCGAGCGGCGCGTATTTCCGCGCCTGTTCATGCGGTGTTGCCAGAAACAGAATGTCTACATTGCGCGATTTCAGCAGATCCCAGGAGAACGGCTCAATTTTGAGAGCGGCTGAACCGTTGTTATCCATTAATTGAGGATGCAGGGTAGTGAGTAAGGTATCCTGCGCAGCTTCGGCGCGGCCCAAAAAGATCGGCGTGCGATCTTGGAGCCGTGGATGATGGAGCAGCAGCCGCGCCAATTCCATGCCGGCATACCCACTTACCCCTAAAACCGCGGTTTGTACTGAATCTGCCATGAAGCTGTTCTTTTCATCCTTAAATATTGTATGAAGCGCAATTGCCGGACTACGTCTTATCGAATGATTTCTTCCAGTCGCTCGCGTAGCAGGGAGGCTCGCTTCTGATCTGGGCAAATAATCAGCACGGTGTCGTCACCTGCAAGAGTGCCAACCACCTCGTCCCAATCCTCATGGTCGATTCCCAGGGCAACGGGCTGCGCACTTCCAGCAGTAGTGATAAGCACAAGCTGGTTCTGCGCCTGCTTAACCTTTAGCCCAAAACTGGCCAGGACTTCGTGGATGGAGGGAAGTTCGTCGTCTTCGTGCTCCCCCGCGCCGTTGCCGTTTGGCAGCGCATAGCCGTTCGGTCCCTTGTAAAGGCGCATCTCGTGGATATCCCGCGAAAGCGTAGCCTGGGTCACATCAAACCCGCGGCGCACGAGTTTGCGGCGCAGATCGTCCTGGCTGGCGACGCTGGCCGACGCCACTAACTCGCGAATCGCACTATGCCGGTCATATTTCGTCAAAGCAAAAATCGCAGACTAAAAATAATCTGCTCCTCCATGCATAAACATGCACTTTAATGTATAAATATACGAAGTGTCACCTGTCAAGCAGCGTCGATAATTTTTTCTAATAGCATCGATTCCATTTCTTTATACGAAGCGAAAAAACCGCTCCGCTCCGGCATTTTCGGAATGCTGGTCATGTTTGGAGGCCGTATAGTAACGTATGGGCCGCATAAAAATTTCTGATTCTTCGCTGTTTTTCTCGCGCAACCAGAGCTGTCGCCCTTCCCTTGTAGACCCGCGCTTCGACCACGAGTCTTGCGGTGTCGGTTTTGTGGCGACCCTCACGAATCAGCCCTCCCATGACATTTTGGACAAGGCGCTTACTGCGCTTGCCCGTCTCGAGCATCGCGGAGCGATTGCCGCGGACGGCAAATCGAGCGACGGGATCGGCATTACCACGGGGATTCCACGCGATTTCCTACTGGCTGAAACCGGTGTGACTCTGGATGAGAGCAAGCCATTGGCTGTGGGCGTGGTTTTCTTTGCACCGAAGACCGGCGAGTCGCATGCGGAGCTTGAGCAGGCCCTGATCGCACAGAACCTGACCGTGTTGGCGTGGCGTGATGTCCCTGTACGTCCGGAAGTTCTAGGCGAGATCGCGCTTTCGACGATGCCATTAATTCGACATGTGCTGATCACTGCGGACGATCTGGCACGAGAGGGCCGAGAGAATGCCGAGAAGCTTGGTCGGCGCCTGTTTCTGGCGCGCAAACAGTTTGAGCGCTCTCAGGCCAAGGGCTATGTCTGTTCTCTTTCGGCTTCAACAATGGTTTACAAATCGATGTGTGCGGGGCGCATCCTGGGCGATTTCTTTCCCGACCTCGCCGATGAGCGGTTCACCACGCCCTTCGCGCTCTTTCATCAGCGATATGCAACCAATGTTGCCCCTTCATGGGA
>JBARHV010000169.1:0-1568 GCA_049799415.1 Silvibacterium sp. | reverse complement strand
AGCCTGCACCATGACATCAGTACAGTGACCGGTGAAGAAGTAATTCTCTTCACCCTTTCAAGTTCGCCGCTTTGCCGCGAGGTGAAGAAGAGATAGACAATTCGATAAATCGACATTGTCCATTGCTATTAGCCGTTGGCACGCGTACCGTGTGACGTTGCGCAGGAAGTGTTCGTGCCTGTGCGTATTTGAAATATAAAGTCGTCGGACGACTAAATAGACGGCATCCCGGTCTCCGGGCGGCCGGTTGCAGAGTAAGCCGACGTGGTTCCGCACCGTAAGGGTGTTGAACCACGTCGGTTCTTTTTTGGCTTAAACGAAGTCGGAAACGTACGTAATGCCTAATTCCACGCAAACAATGGCTGAAGAGATTGGCCAGGTCGCAGCAGCGTTTCAGCAGCAAAGAACCGGCATCGAGCCCAAATCCGTGCATGTCGTGCTTAGAGGAGACACCTTGGTGGTGACACTGCAGGGCGCACTGTCGCTGGCCGAGCAGGCTTTAGCGCAGAGTGCCGAAGGCGCGGCGGAAGTACAAGAGCTTCATCGTCAGTTGTTTCTCACGGCGTTCGACAGGCTCCGAGCGGAAATCAGGCGGATCACGGGGTTAAACGTGTGTGAAGCGGCCGAAGTCGAATCAGCGGCTGGGGCAGCAATTCAGGTTCTCGCCAGTGGAACGATGGTTCAAGTATTCCAACTTTCCGGAAAGTTGCCCCCCGGAGATTTCAGCTCTGGGGACAAACTGTGAAGCCACGGTCTCTGGAGTTGCGCTAAAAGTGCCAGTGATTGTCAATTTTAGTTTTACGGACCCAAGGCAATTTCGCTTCTGGGCCGAAGACTTTTTAAGGAAATGGACATGTTAAGTAAGAACTCGGTTATCGCGTTATTCGATCAACACACTCAAGCCGAAAACGCAGTGAAGGAACTGCAGCAGGCGGGCTTCGACATGAAGTCGCTGTCTATCGTCGGAAAGGATTACCACACCGACGAGCACGTCGTCGGATATTACACGACCGCCGATCGCATGCAGTATTGGGGCAAAAATGGCGCATTCTGGGGCGGAATCTGGGGCCTGCTCTTTGGGTCAGCCCTCTTTGTCATCCCGGGTATCGGTCCGATTGTGGCAGCCGGGCCGGTGATCGCGTGGATCGTCGCCGCTCTCGAAGGTGCGGTCGTTGTTGGTGGCCTCAGCGCTCTTGGCGCCGGGCTCTACAGCATCGGCATTCCGAAGAAAAGCATTTTGCAATACGAAACTTCGCTGAAGGCAGGGAAGTTTATGCTGCTGGTGCATGGAACCCCTGAGGAAATGAGTCGAGCTTCGACGATCCTCAAAACCACCGGGGCATCGGAATGCCAAGAGCACATGGCGGATGCACCGGTTGCCGCGCTTGTTTGATCGACGTGATTCTCACCCATGCACATCCGGAAGCGATTCGGAGCACGATTGCCGGATCGCTTCCGCGACATTAGGAGCGTTATGACCACATCAACGATGTCCAAACCTCCTGCGTCGACGGCACGCCCCCACGAACTGGCCCGGTTGCTTCAGCAATACGGATGCGGGCCAATTC
>JBARHV010000168.1:0-1584 GCA_049799415.1 Silvibacterium sp. | reverse complement strand
CTCCCACCGAAGCCTTTCACGCTCGCCCAGAGGAGGTTTCGTTGCGAGTCGTACACGATGCCGGAAACCGGAACTCCCAAATGAATCACTCCTGAAGAATCCACGGACGGTGCCGGTGGAGGCCCGTTGCTTACATTCGTCAGTGTCGATGTGGTGGCGAACGAGATGCCCTCAAAAACTGAAATCTCCGTACCATAGAAAATCGCGATGCCATCCGCCCCCCAAAGATACAGACTCGCGGAATTCGTTAGATTGGTTAGGAAATTGGCAAACCCGGGATCCAAAGGCACCTCTTGTACGGGCAGGAAGTTGCTCAATGAAAACCGTTCGAGCGAAGGGGTGTTGGTTGCGCTGGTTGGCAGGGCCAAGACAGATGTTCCAGACGGATCGGCGACGCTTATGCAGCGACCCACGCCTGATGGCAACGCGAGATGTCCCCGCACAGCCAATGCATCCAGATCGAATACATCGCCATAATCGTCTGTCACCAAACTTCCGCTAAAGTTCGCCCGTGCGCCGTAGGATAAGAACGCCGGCTGGCTGCTCGTGAGACTCACGCCTGAGCTGTTGACGGTCAGTACGGAAATCACTCCCCCGGAGTAGCCATACATCAGGCCGTTGTCTTGCCTCGCATAGAGCGACGGTGCGGAAGAGGGGAATGGCGCGGTTTGCCCCCGACTCACGTTGCCATCATAAACAGCAACGTTGGTGCCGTTAGCGACCAGCACCGACCGCGGCTGCTGAGGAAGTACGGCCATCGCAAACAAAAATCCGTACTGCAGTGGCGGCCCGACCGAGATATCGAAATCGGGCGTGTGCGACGGTAGATGAAACCTTCGTACTGTACCTTTCGCATTAAGCGCGACGTAGAGGTACTGTCCATCATTGGAAATTGCAAGCGAGCCCGGATTGTCGCCCGCCGGTATAGAATCCACGACTTGGCCCGTATTGGGGTTCACGATGGCGATACTGGAGGGCCATTTGGGATCGCCGGAGCCAACACTCACAAAGAATCGGCCGCTTGTTGGGTCCCAAACCGCGCTCTGTGCCTGAATCGTGAGTGACGTGGTTAACAATGTGGCAGCACTTACGTCCGCCGCAAGAAATATACCGAGGGACAGTGCGACGCACGAACTTGCCGAACGGCGAGAGTTACTGAACATATGATCCAGATGTGGATTAGTTAGTGTACCGTGGTCTATTTTAAGCCTTCAAGTGAGGCTTTTGAGGACTTGATTCTGCGCAAAATCATCTGTCCGACAATTGACCGACAAACGAGTGAGCTTGCCCGACGCATGAACTGGCGGAGCGCGAGCAACATCCAATGCAAAATCGACGGCGGCGTCGGACGTTTCCTTTATGTTCCACTACGCATTTTGGGCTGCCTGCAGAGAGGTCTTTGGGGGCCCAAGTGTTGCAAAGGGTTTCAAACTGTTGCCGAAACCGATTTGACCACCCAAATTGTTGCAGACGGTTTCAAACCGTTGCAATCGGTTGCAAAACAGTTTGCAGATAGTTGCACGTGACAGAAAAACGAAAATTCTACCGTCCCGCACCCCCTCCGCCATTTCCTTTATAAGGTGA
>JBARHV010000167.1:0-2483 GCA_049799415.1 Silvibacterium sp. | reverse complement strand
GTAGTTTTTTCCCTCGGCGGCGTTGAGAGCAGATGGATTGGGTGGAGTTTGCTTCGAGGAATTCTCGGTGGATTTCCTCTCCGCATCTTCGGCTGTGGTAGTGCCCGCCTGGGGCGTGTTGCTAGCGGCAGGCGGTGCGGGTGGAATTAGCTGAGGTGCTGGCGGTAGCCCTTGAAGGATCTGAGCGAGTTGCTGGTTAAAGGTCGGTTCTTGCGCTGGCAGACTCGGCAAGCCGAACGGATTGTTAGCGGGCGAGGCCGTGCCCGGAGCCAATTCTGGCTGTGCTAGGTCCTTCCTGTAGCTCAAAGCGACATTCGAAGAAAACAGTGAGACGTATGCTCTTTTCTTCCGTTCGTCTTGAATCGGGTCGGCTGGCGCAGCTTGCGGCGGCTGCACCGTGCCCGCAACCTGAGCGGGCGTGGCGGTCTGGCTCTCGGACTGTATTGCGCCGAAGAACTTGTTCTGTTGGTTTAGCGCAACCTGCTGTTCGCGCTGAAGCTCCTGAATCCGATTCTGTAGCTCGGCGATCTTGCCCTCGTTGACTTCGAGTGGGGCTGGAGTTTGAACGGCAGACGTTCCAGATTTGGGCAACGTCTGAGGTTTCTTCCCGCCCGTGAGCCACATGATGCTGACCATCAATACGGCCAGGCCAAGCATGGCCCATGTCTGAACATTTTGTGGCATGAGGCCGGGCGGCTTTGGTGCTTTGTCTTGGATAGGCTGAGTGGCCGGAGAATTAACTGATTCTGTCATGGGCTCCTCTCATTCGGCGGAAAGTGTTCTGCAGGTCTGCTTCTTACTGGTGGCGGGAAAAGGCGAGTTTCTTCTTACCGATTGCGAGATAGCCAGTGTCCACGATCTTCGGGACGATGTAGACGCCGTTCTGGAGTTCGAAGTTGATGAGATTCGGTTTGCCATCTTTGATTTCGTAAATGGCCGGTTTTTCGGAAGCCGCGCACTTGATGTAGGTGAACGTGTCGTCGTGATAGATCGCGGAGACTAGGAACGGTTTTCCTGCACCCTTCGAGTCGAACTGGTAGTCGAATTGGAGCTTTGTCGAATACTCGGAACGGAATTTCTGCATCTGCTGTTGGGCGCTCGCCTGAGCGGTTTGAACCTGGGCGTTGGCTTGTTCGCGGATCGTCTGAATCTCCCGCTTGTAGGCCTCTGCTTCAGTTGCGGGGACATAGCCTTGCGCGAAAGCGCCGATTCCGATGCCGGATTCTTCCTTTGGCTCGATGACGACTTTCAAGTCCGGGTCGGCGTTCGGGTCGCTGCTGATCTCGGAGAGCAGGAACGAATAAACGTGACCGCTCGCCGTGATTAAATTCAGATTGCTGCGAATCCCGGCCTGTGCCGGATGGATGTAGCAGAGGTTATGCGCGCCGTTGATAATCCAGAATTCCTTGTCGCCGGTTGTGAAGTCGAGAATTTCCTCTTTTTCGGGCAGGATGATGAGCGTCGAGTAGCGCAGTTTGGCTTTTATCGGAACGATGTCGTTCTGCGCGTACTTCACGACGCGAGCAGTGTCAGTGGCGGCATGCGTCGGAATTTGGCCGAGGGTCAAGATGCCCATGGTGACCGCTGAAACGAGCAGGAAGAAGAGACCACGACGTTGAGATCTAGATATGCTTTTCATTCTGATTCTCCTTTTTTATGTGGCAAGGACTATTACTTGACACGAAAATAATCTGATTGACTTGCCCATGCAGTCGGTGTAATTTCTGGCCTTTCAAGAGGTTGCAGTCGCGACCTAAGCTGATCGACCAACGACATTTACTTCCAACAAAGCAAAGAGGAGGATCACTTATGACCAGCAAGGGATCTGAGGATGTCCTTCGCGGAGTTAGTATTCAAAACGCCGTGGAGGTGCTGACCAAGCGCTGGAAGACCGCAGAGGGTCTTACAACCGGTGAGGCGGTTACTAACCATAGTGGATATACGGTCTATGACGCCACATGGGTGTGCGCTGCGGTTTGGAATGGAAGTTGCCCTGGTGGAGCACATGTAATCGCAGATGTGATTCCTTCACCGAGCGAGGTTTCCCACGTCATTAATATTGGTGTGGCGATCACCAAATACCGTTTCCTGTGGCACTGGGGTGATGGGAACTTCAAGTTCATAGATTGCGATGCTGGGCCTGGAAACTACTTTCCGGTTGTGGGCGCGAATTGGCCAGGAAGGGCCTCGGTTGGAGCTTCTAAAGATGGTCAGCTAGCTCTACACGAGATCGTCGAGCACTTTCCATCCGTGCCAATGCCAAAAAAATAGTTTGACCAGACCCGATAAAATGGACGACAAACCCCGGGATCCGCAAAACGAGGACGGCTTTGCCATAACCCCTGGTGGAAGTCGCGCAAGAAAAAGCGTGCACCAGGTTGGGCCTACAGAGGCCGTGCATCGTACCGAATCAGGGAGCTACATTTTGGTTCCCCAAACTTCTTCCGATGAAAGGACTATCTCCATGGCCGAAGATCGCGTCC
>JBARHV010000166.1:0-7370 GCA_049799415.1 Silvibacterium sp. | reverse complement strand
CTTTTATCCGAATCATCTTGTTTAAAGAGTCGATTCGATCTCAAATCCCCAGGCTTCCAACAGTGCCTCCGGGAGGTACTTCGAGTTTCGATTCCGGCGGGCCCATTCGCGCAGCCGGGTGGAGCGGACGTACTGATCAGGGGTGAGCTTAAATTCCTTGACAACCTGCTCGAAGGAAGTCACGGTCGGAACGACCGGGCCAATCGGCTCCGGCTTGCCCCAGTTAGGGTTTCCACGTCGTTTTGCCATCGTGTTTATGTATCCTTAAGAGAAATAAGGTGCTCCGGCATGATCGTATGTCACCATGTTCGCCGGATGAACCGCAGAACTCTTCTATTCTAAGGATTTTTTATCCAAAAATCAATATAAAAACGTCGAGAACGTAAGGTAAAAGAACCACATTCCTCATCTTTCAAATGAGGAAATTATGCTGAACAATTCATTTTAAACGAAATACCTGCAATTATCAAGGCAGAATAATTCCAACTGACTCGGTGGGCAAGTGCCCCCGGCCCAGCGTGACCCACACGCTGCATTAGTTATACGGAACGGAAGCCGCAGGTTTCTTCGCAAGCCTTCTTGCCATGCACTTATGTGTTTTCTTGAGCTGTTCCCTGTCTTTGCGGTCGTACACCGTGCCTAGAACCTCCAGGCAATAGCTGCACCGAACGGTCGCATCTTCAGAGATCTGGCTGCCCGAGGGCAGATGTTGTGGAATCGCGTGGGTCGTCGTGATCGCTGGAAGCATACGGATATACTCCTGATGGCTGACTTCCACTGGGTTGTCCCGAACACGAGCTTGTTTGGGGATATTTAGCTGTTATGGAGATGCTTCCGCGTTCATCGAGAGTTGCCTCTCCTTGCGCGCTCTGTCGAAATTTCAACCGCGAAGCAGATTTTTCTGAAGAATCGCCGCCGTGTCCCGATATACACGTCAGGAGACCCGGCCACCCATGATCCCATCTGCACCAGCAGCACCGCGTCTGCTCGTCGCTACCGCCAACCGCGAACTCGACCGTCGCATCACCGAAATCCTTGCCGGAGTGCACTATTCCGTGCAGACCGTTCCGGAAGGCACCGAAGCGCTCAGCATTCTGCTCGGGCCAAAACCTCCGGAGGTCGCGCTGCTCGACGCCGAGCTTCCCGGCCAGAACGGACTTGAGCTTGCCGCCGAGATCAAGCGTCGCAGCAGCAGAAAGCAGACCTGGATCGTACTGCTTAGCACTGCGGCGGACGCCGTCATCATCGCCGCCGCAGCCGACGCCGGGGTCGACGACCTGCTCCTCTGCCCGGACGGAGATCTGGTCAATGAGACCGACTTGCGCATCCGGCTCGGCGTCGCCGCCCGCGTAAAGGATCTGGCCAGCCAGCTTGAAGCGCAGATTCAGGCCGTCAGCTTCCATTCCCTGCACGACAGCCTCACCGGCCTCTGGAGCCGCGAAACGATGCTCAGCCTCCTCTTTCCGGAGACCGACCGAGTGCAGCGCCTGGGCACGCCGCTCGGATTTCTGCTGCTTGATCTCGATCACTTCGCGCGCGTCAACGCCGAATACGGCTATGAGACGGGCGACAAAATTCTGCAGGATCTGGCCAGCCGCCTGCGCCGCTACATGCGCAGCTACGACATGCTGGGGCGCAGCGGCGACGATGCGTTTCTCATTGCCCTGCCCGGCTGCAACGCGCACCAGACACGCCACTTCGCGGGACGCCTCCGGACCTTCCTGTTGCAGCGCCCCTTCGCGGCGGGCAACGACAGCATCCCGCTCACCGCCAGCATCGGCCTGGCGCAGAGCAAGGGCCGCTCACCGCTCGTCGTGCTGCGCGAGGCCGAACGCGCCCTCGCCCTCGCCAAGCTCGAAGGCCGCAACTGCGAGCGCGAATACATCGCGCCGCCTGCACAGGAAAAAATTCTGGAAAATCAGCTCGCCTGAGCTGCAGAAAGATTTGCTAGAGCGGTTCTCCAGTTGGTGCCGAGGGGACGTGATGCCTTCAAGTGGCTTTTTCCTCAAGAAAAAGCCACCCTGCATCTCGCTGAAACTCCACAGAAACTGGAGAACCGCCTTAAACCAACGCCAGCGTCCTGACCTCTTCTTTGCGAACGGTCAGCGTCTCAATCAAGTCTTCGCGAACCTCAAAGCCACGCCCGGGAGAATCCGGAACCCGAATCTCGCCTTTGCCTGAGACTTCGACTTCCGGCTCAATAATGTCTTCCTTCCAGTAACGCTTCGAGGCAGAAACGTCCCCCGGAAGCCGGAAATTCTCGAGCGAAGCCAGTGCGATGTTGTGCGAGCGGCCAATGCCGGTCTCCAGCATTCCTCCGCACCACACTGGAATTCCACGCTCCTGCGCAGCGTTATGCACGGCGATCGCCTCGCTGAATCCGCCCACGCGCCCAACCTTGATATTAATGATGCGGCACGACTCCATATCGATCGCAGCCAGCGCGTCGCGCCGGTTACGGATCGATTCATCCAGGCAGATCGCCGTCTCAAGGCGCTTCTGCAGCAGGGAGTGGAAGTAAAAATCATCGGCCCATAGCGGCTGCTCAATCATCAGAAGGTTGAACGCGTCCCATGTCGAGATATGGTCGGCGTCATTCAGGCGATAGGCCGAATTGGCGTCGCAGCTCAAAACAATCTCCGGCCAGCGGTTGCGGACGGCCTCAAAAACTTTGGAATCCCATCCTGGCTTGCACTTCAGCTTAATGCGCTGGTACCCGGCAGCCAGCTCCTTCTCAATTTCGGCCAGCTGCTGCTCCATCGTAGGCTGAATGCCGATCGAAACGCCGCACGGAATCTTTTCGCGAATGCCGCCCAGCAGCTCCGCCAGCGGAACGCCGCGCATCTGCGCCTCAAGGTCCCATACGGAATTTTCCAGCGCGCACTTGGCCATCCGGTTGCCGCGCACTTTTTTGAAAATGCCGGGGCATTTCCCGCCGTGCTCCGGCTCCGCGACCACCAGCGCTGGCGCAAGCTCGTTCAGCAGCACCTGCCACGCGCTGTCGATGGATTCTTCAGAAAAATACGGGTGTTCGCCCGCCACGCACTCGCCCCAGCCCGTAAGGCCTTCGGCCTTCAGCTCAACCAGCAGCACGCGCCGGAGCGTCGTCACGCCGAAACTTGTTTCAAAAGGTTGTACGAGGGGGATATGCAGTTCGCGCAGAAAGATGGCGTCGATTCTCATGGATGGATGACCGTCTGTTAAGGCTCAATGGTTGAGGGTTAAAAGATTGCGTTGCCTTCCGAATCCCGAATGAAACTTGCTCTGGCCAGTCGCAGTAGAGGAGTTCACCTTTAAAACGCTGGCGGCCTTCCGTCTGCATTTGCCTGGACTCGGAAATGCCATCCTGCAGACGAGATGAGAATACACCATATCCGCCGATTGCATAGCCTCGCAGCCCTCAAATCAGGGCTGTGGTTAGAGTGGAAAAATCCTTGAATTGCACAAAATCAGGCGTCACGCTCCCGCCGTTTCGCACTCGCCCACAGCCGTTCCAACTCCTCCGGAGCAAGTTCTTCCAAAGGCCGTACAGCCTCATCTTCCATCGCCCTGAAGCGATTGCGAAATCGCGCATTGGTATCCCGCAAAGCCAATTCCGGATCAATCTTTAAGTGTCGCGCAAGGTTTACCGCCGTAAACAGCAGATCGCCCAGCTCTTGCCCTGCTCTTTCGTGCGCCGAATCGCCCTCGGCAATCTCTGCCGCAAGCTCCGCTGTCTCTTCGCGCAGCTTTTCCATTAACCCCGAAACATCGGGCCAGTCAAAGCCGGCCTTCGACGCCTTCGATCCCAGCTTTGCCGCCTCTGCAAGAGCCGGCATTGAGCGCGGAATCCCCTCCAGCCTGCCCTCCGGCTCGGATTTTGCGGTTCGCTCCCGTTTCTTGATCTCTTCCCAGTTGCGCAACACCTGCGCCGCGCCAATGCCGTCCACATCCAGCCCGGTTGCCGAGTTCCCTGCTTTCGCCGCGGCCTCTTCGCCAAAAACATGCGGATGCCGCCGGATCAGCTTGCGGTTCAGCCCGTCGATCACGTCACGAATAGTGAAATGCCCAGCCTCCGCCGCCATCTGCGCGTAGAACAGCACTTGTAGCAGCAGGTCGCCGAGCTCGTCCTTCAGCTCCGGCCAGTCGCGCCGCTCAATCGCATCGAAGACCTCATAGGTTTCCTCCAGCGTGTATCGGCGGATGGAGTCAAAGGTCTGCTCGCGGTCCCACGGGCAGCCGCCGGGTGAGCGCAGCCGGCGCATAATGGCCACGGCCTCTGTAAAGCTGGTTGCGGAGTTCGGCTCGGGCACAGGATTGGTATCTGAAAAAGCCATATCTCCAATTTAACCGAGCGCGCAGCTTATACTGCCGCAGGAACCTATGGAAGTGTTGGCCATAATCTTTGTTGTTGCCGCCGGTCTGGTCTTCGGCAGTTTTCTCAACGTGTGCATTGCGCGGCTGCCCCGTCATGAGTCGATCGTGCATCCGCGTTCTCACTGCCCGCGCTGCGGCTCCGCGATCGCCGCGCGCGACAACATCCCTGTCCTCAGCTATTGCTTGCTGCGCGGACGCTGCCGCGCCTGCCACGCATCCATCTCCTGGCGCTATCCTGCCGTCGAGCTGGCCCTGGCCGCGCTCTGGCTTCTTTGCTGGCTGCAATATGGCCCATCACTTCAGGCCCTCGGCATGGCCGTGCTCTCGTTTCTGCTGCTCGGGCTCGCGACGATGGACGCAGAGACCTTCCGCCTGCCCAACGCCTTCACACTACCGGGCGTTGCGCTCGGAATCATCTACTCCGGCGCGCGCTGCCAGCACTGGATGAGGTGTGCCGTCCTATCTGCAGGCTGGGCGGCCACCGCAGCGGGCGTCCTGCTCGCCGTTTCCGGAGCCTACTGGTTGCTGCGCAGGCGCGAAGGCATGGGTATGGGCGATGCCAAGCTTATGGCCCTGGCTGCCGCCTGGCTCGGTCCCACACAGTCGGTGCTCGTGCTGTTCTTAGGAGTCCTCGCGACCGCAGCCTATGGTCTCGCCGTCAGTATCAGCAGGCGCAGATTTGATGGAAACGTCCCGCTGCCCTTTGGATCGTTTCTCTGCGCGGCTGCCCTGTATGTGGCATTCAGCGGCAGCAGCATTCTCAACTGGTACATGAGTTTTTTTCATTGATGGCCCTTCCCTTTTGTGCCGCACTGTAAGATGCTCTGCATAACGGATTGTTCTGGTTATTTTGGTTGTTAAAGGATGGCATCCGGTGGCTCTTTGGAGCGTAGGACCAGGCCCGGAATCGACGCTGGTTGAGGCGTGGCGGCTGAGCAGAGTTTTCTGGGCACAGACGCTCACCGCATTCGCACAGCATCCCAGCATCGTGCTCCTGTACGCCGCGCCGCCGGCGACCGCGCGCGCATGGCTGCTGCTTCGAACGAAAGCGGTTCCTGCCTGGTGGCTTCCTTCGCTTGAAGCGCTTATTGCTCTATGGCGCCTGCTGATGTGCGTCGTCGCGGTATGGGTGGTGCTCACGCCGGCGCAGATGGCGGCCTTGCAGCATACCTTCACCAGCAACGCCTTGATTCAGTCGATGCTCGATACGCTGGGCGAAAACTTCGGCAATCACCTATGGCTGCTCGTGTGGGAAATCACCATATATCTCGTAGTTTTCTTCCTGCTCTCCTGGCTGCTCTACGGCATGGCCCGTCTCTGGGTGCGAGGCCTGGATATGGATGCGGAACGGAAACTTCACCAGCGCCAGGCTGTGGCTGCGGTGACGCGCAACTTGCTGCTGGTGCCGTTGGCAATGATTTACGCGGTCATCGTGATTCGCCAATTTCTCGGCTGACAAGCCGTGTCTTATTTCTTGTGCGGCGAACCCAGCGCAGCCAAAGCCTTGCGCGCATCCTTCGCCTTTTTCCCATCAGGCACCGCGTCGAGATAAAGGCTGTAGTTCTCTATCGCCTGTTTCGTCAGGCCCAGCCCGCGCGCCGACTCGGCCAGTCCAAAGACCGCATCCCCATCCTCAGGCGCAACCTGTGTCGCCTCTTTGTAGCGATCGTAAGCGCCTTTATAGTCGCCTGCCTGCAGATAAAACTTGCCGACCTTATCGTCCTTCGCCGCCATTGCGGGGTCGTGGATATACCCTCCCGCCCCATTTGAAATCCGCGTCTCCCGGTCGGCGTTCTCATCAAAGCGCTTCAGGTCCACATGGCTCGATGAATAACCCGGCTGCGCTTTTGCTGGAGCCGTACCTTTCACCGCATTCTCGGCGCTGCGCGATTCAGCTTCAGGAAACGGGTTGGCCGCCTCCGGCGACGGCTTGCCGTCCGGCTGCTGCGCATTCGTCTGCGTCTTGTCCTGGCTTGGTGTCTGGCCTGACGGCTGCTGCTGCGCAAAGCCGGTAAGCCCCGCGAGCAGAATGACGAAAATGGCATACCGGATACGCATGTCTCTCTCCAGTTTAGACCGTCTTCGCCTGCAAAAGGATTGCCGGAAGATTGTTATACTCGGCGAGAAACCGTTATGGCTCTCATCATCCGCTCCTCCGCCATCCACGCCGCCGGTTGCTACACCACCGAGCCGGTGAAAGACCGCACCCGCATCGTCGAATACACCGGGCCACGCATCGCCAAGGACCAGGCCGACGCCAAGTACGAACATTCTCCAACCACGTACCTCTTCGGAATAGGTGACGGATCAAAGGTCATCGACGGACACGGCATCGCCATGTTCATCAACCACTCCTGCGACCCAAACTGCGAGACCCATGAAAGCAGGGGCCGCGTCTGGATCAAAGCGATCCGCGATATCGCCGCCGGAGAAGAGCTCACCTACGACTACTACCTCTACGACGGCGACGACGACGACGCAGTCTGCAACTGCGGAGCCGCCACCTGCCGCAAATCCATGTACTCGCCCGAAGAGATCGTCCGCCGCGCCCGCGCCGCGAAACGCGCGGCATCGAAAAAACCACGCTGAACACGCGGCCCTTCTCTTAGTTCGCACCATTTTTAATTTTGATGCTTATCTTTCATGCTTGACATCAAATTTCATTTTTGATGACAATAGAGCCATGAGGGTGACAATCAATCTCGACGACGACGTACTGGAATACCTGGACAAATTCTCGCAAGAGCGGCCCATGAGCCGGGGCCGCGCAGCCTCTGAGTTGATCCGTCGCGGAATTTCCAGACCAGCTCCTACTCACATCGTGAACGGCCTGCGGGTATTCTCGGCTTCCAAGGGGGCTGCTCGTATAACCGCAGAACATCTGCACGGCCTGGACAGCGAGCAGGATTTGGATAAGGTCCGATAGTGGCAGCAACCCTTCTGGATGTGAACGTTCTCGTTGCGCTTTTTTGTGCGGGTCATGACGACCACGATGCTGCCCAGCGATGGTTTAA
>JBARHV010000165.1:0-3752 GCA_049799415.1 Silvibacterium sp. | reverse complement strand
CCTTTGAGAGCTGCTCAACCTTCTCCGCTTTTTTTGCCCTGCTTAATGCCATATTAGCCTCTAGCTTTTAGCTACTAGCTCCTAGCTAAATCTCAAATTTCCAATCTTCATCCTGTCCGCTAACGGCTAGAAGCTAGCGGCTAAAAGCTGCCCTTACGCCTTGGCGGCGGCTTCCGCAATCACGCTGTCGAGGGCGATTCCAGGTCCCATGGTCGAGCTGAGCGTGATGCCCTTGATGTACTTGCCCTTGGCCGCCGATGGCTTGGCGCGAACCACGCTGGTGATGACCGTTTGCGCGTTTTCAACCAGCTTTTCAACGGGGAACGAGAGCTTGCCGACCGGGACATGCACGAGCGCGGTCTTGTCGGTGCGGAACTCGATTTTACCGGCCTTGATTTCCTTGACCGCGGCAGCGACGTCGCTGGTGACGGTGCCGGTCTTGGGGTTCGGCATGAGGCCGCGGGGACCGAGCACCTTGCCGAGGCGTCCGACGGACTTCATCATGTCGGGGGTGGCGATCAGGGCGTCAAAATCGGTCCAGCTTTCCTTCTGAATCTTCTCGACGAGGTCTTCGCCGCCGACGAACTCGGCTCCGGCGGCCTCGGCTTCCTTGAGGCGGTCGCCCGAGGTGATGACGGCCACGCGCTTGGTCTTGCCCAGGCCGTGGGGCAGGACGACGGTGCCGCGCACCATCTGGTCGGCGTGCTTGGGGTCGACTCCGAGACGCATGGTGAGGTCTACGGTCTCGTCAAATTTTGCGAATTTTACTTTTTGCAGGAGCGGAACCGCGTCCTGGAGTGCGTAGGGGCGCTGTTCGACAGCCGCGCGCGCCTTCGCGACATTCTTGCTTACTTTTCTCGACATGCTTCCTCGTCTCCCACCGCTCAGCGCTGGTGCCTGCTGGCCGTGGTTGATAATGCGTGCGCCCGGTTAATGGCGCGTCTTTTGATTATTTAGGAAAATGGACCGGATTGCAAGGGGGGCGCAGGGTTGCGGTATAGTTTCAACCTGGAACTCAGTTAGATTTTACCGAGTAGCCGGGAGTTTATGGCAGACGACTGTCGATATCAAAAATCTCGCATCCCTCCGCCGCAGAGGTTGTTCTCAAACTTGCTCCTTCTATCTGCCCTTTTCATAACCACGGCTGGACTGTTGGCCGCTGCGCCTACCAATCCACAGGACGATACCGCCTCGGCCCTATCCAGGTTATTTCGGTGTCCCGAAGAATACACGTCAAACGAAGCGAAGCAAGCGGCACTCCAACAGTTTATACAGGGATACGCGCGCCAATTTCCGAACAACAACACTCGCGACATGATGTTGTTCCGCTATCGGCTTCTGGTTACTCATTCCTGCATTCAGACATTGAAATCTATGCTCATGAATGTTTCCCCAGTCTCGGAAATGCTTCGTGTTCAGAATCAGGATTTCGGACCCAAGACGCAGGAGTTCGACACAAAAACAAAGGTTTGGACAGTGTATTTCAGAAAGGATGGCGAGCCGCCGGAGCTCTCCGATGAAGATCTGATTTTCAACTTCTATAGCTGGGAACCGGCGACCTCGCCAGAAGTGATTGCGGAAGCCTTCATCAGCCCACGCGAAAACCTGCACATCCTCGGAAAATTTGAGGCTCCCGACGAGATAACGAAAGCACCCGCATACTTTATCGTGTCCGAAACGCTCTACCCGGGAGAGACCTATGGGTATGTGAACATCAGCAAGATCAGCTCAGTTGGCAGTGGAGCCTACACAGTGACGTTGGCGAAGAAGATTACTGGCGCATCCACCGCAAGCATAGAAGAAAAGGGCAAAATATGGTTCATCAGCGAGGAGGGCAAGGCTACAACACAGCTGGTGGATCATGTGGGAGTTGATCCGGCATGGGAGCAATATCTCGCCCAAGCGCGCAGGTAAAATTTTGATCACAACCTTTGCATCGGTATTGGCGATGACGGATCACTCGTTCCAGCAGGTCCAAAATTTTCCTGAACGCAAAGTCGCATTGTCGTGGATGACTAGCTAATCAAGCAATTCTTTTTGCTGGCCGCACTTCCTGCTCAATCTGTTTGCCGTGCTCGCTGCGGGTTTTGCTGAGGTCATACATCTGCTGCAGGTTCATCCAGAACTCGGGGCTGTTGCCGAAATACTTTGCCAGGCGGTATCGATATATAGGAACACTAGAAACTCTCGCTTTCCCGAAGCCAACCGCAGGTCCTTCGACTGCGTTTGGCGCATAACCACCCCACGGACGAAGACCTGTCCGCGGGGGCCCCGGTCACGCGCCAAACTCCGCTCAGGATGACATCTCTTATTTATTTCTTATTTATTGAAATCAATCATTCAGCAACCAGCTATAGCTATAGGTTGACACTCCCTAGTGTCCTGTTCCGAAATTTCCCTGAGATTAGAGGGAGTGTCAACGAAAGAAACTATAGGTCCCTCCACTTCGCTTCGCTCCGGTCGGGATGACAAATGTGTGCCAGGTATTTCAGGGACGGGACATCAGCGATCGTCGGTTCTCTCAACACCCGGCAGGGTTCTGATTTGGATCCTGGTCCCCGGACACTTTTCTGGCGGGATCTATCGCCATAGAGAAACGATCAACCCGCCGGCCACGATGAATGTTCCACCCAGCATTACGGCGGGTGTAGGAACCGTGCGGAAGAAGGCATAGTTGGTGACCTGGAAGACGACGAACAAGGTCGCCACGTACATCCCGGTTACGGTCGCAAACTCTACCGGAGCCAGATTCAGGGACGTGCCGTAGAGCGTGAGCAGGACTGCGCCGAGAAGGAAGAGGCCAATCCGTATCGGTAACGATGGATGATGCAGCGCAATGCGTACGACCGCATCCCCGGTTGACTCAAAGATGGTTGCAACCAGCACGAATATGAAAATCTTCATTGGCTCTGTCCTCTGAGGTGAGTCGCTCTATATGCCAACTCTATCCATCATCTTTAATTTGTAGCATCGAGGGTTTGCAGCATCTGTGATTTGTAGCATCGAGCTTGCTCCGTATCCATTCGGATCCACTCTTTTGCCACTTGCCTGCTTCGCTCTGATGCGCGCATCCTAATTTCCTATGGCTAAGACGGCGACGAAGCGGGAACGGTCGATTTTGAAGGGCGCGGTGGCGGGGATGATTGGCGGGCTTGCCGGGGCGGGCGCGAAGATGCTGGTGGAGAAGATTTTTCCGCCGCGGGTGCAGGGGCAGACTTCGCCTCCGGTGGCTCTGGCTGAGCAGGTGGCCGGGCATGCGCTGCCGGAGGGACAGCGGCAGGTGGCTACGCAGGGGATCCACTGGGGTTTTGGGGCGGCGGCGGGCGCTATCTATGGAGCGGCGGTGGAGGTTGAGCCGTCGCTGGGCGCGTGGAAGGGCGCGGCGTTTGGCGTGGCTCTGAACAAGATGACCCATGAGACGCTGCTGCCGAAGATGGGGCTCACGGCTCCGAAAGAGCAGCAGCCGGCGCAGGAGCGCATCAGCGAATGGGTTTCGCACGCGGTGTATGGGATTTTTACGGACGCGGTGCGGCGCGGGGTGCGGCGGGTGCTGGACTGAAGTACTCTGCCCAAATAAAGCCGAGGAAAAGCAGGTCCTTCGACCCCGCTCCCTTACGGTCGCTGCGCTCAGGATGACATCTTAATTTTGAAGTTCAAAAAAAAGCAGGCTTTTCGACTGGCTCAGGGCAGGCTTTCGACTGCTTTTGCTGCAAAATCGCACCAAACTCCGCTCAGAATGACATCTTTATTTT
>JBARHV010000164.1:0-16915 GCA_049799415.1 Silvibacterium sp. | reverse complement strand
TAGTAGAAGCCATCGCGGGCTTTCAGGAATCAACAGGGAGTAGAAAAAGAAAATGGCTGCGGGCAGCGAAACAGCTGTAAACATCCAGCGCCAGCCATAATGAGCATTCCAACTGCCCGCGATCATTTGCATGGTGGCGCTCGCAGGAACCAGCCTGGCAATGCGCCAGTTCACGATTTGCGCCGCGAGAATTCCGATCACCAGCGAGAGCTGGTTCAGACTAACGAGCCGTCCGCGCCATGCGGCCGGGCTGATCTCGGCGATGTAGAGAGGCGACACATTCGAAGCGATTCCGATGGCTACGCCGCCAACGATCCGCCAGATAATGAAACTGCTAAAAAGATGCGCCCAACCGGTGAGCAAAGAAGAAATGGCAAACAAAAAGGCTGCAAGAAGGAGCGTCCGCTGCCGTCCGAAGCGATTTCCGACCATCCTGCCAGTGAGTGCGCCGACAAAACAGCCGATCAGGGCGCAACTGTTGGCCCAGCCGATCAATTGCGGTGATGTGAGATGAAAGTACGCCTCGTAAAAGGGCTTGGCACCTCCGATAACCACCCAGTCATAACCGAACAGCAACCCTCCCATCGCTGCGATAAACGCAATCATCCACACATATCCGGTATGGATGAACTGTGGCGGATCCGGGGCCTCAGGTGTGCCAGATGTCACAACGATCTGCATCAGTGCGCACCGGTGGAGAGCAGATTTGAACGCATCTCCGACAGCAGATCAGCAGCGCCGGAGTGATTGCCGTCGAGCGCGAGAACCTCTTTGAAGAGGCGGTTCGATTCCGCAATATTTCCGAGTCCGAGCGTGGCCTGCGCGCGGAGAAAAAGCGCTTCGACATGCTGCCATTTTTCAGGTCATCTCTGAAGAGAAGCATGGCGGGCAGAGATGTGGCGAAATAATCAATCTTCGGCTCCTCTCCATCAAATTTTTCCGCATAGGCGAGGATTGACTGGAGTAACGCTGTAGCCTGCTCTTCTTCGCCAAGCTGTCGCATCGCCATCGCCGACCAGTAGGACATATCGGACAGTGTTCAGACGCTCATCTGTTGAAAATCGCCCTGCTGGCGAGCAGTTCGCTCAAATGCTCGCGAGCTGCAGATTCGTTCCCGACAGTGTGCTCGGCGATTCCGATCCAGAAATAGATATCGCTTGCATTTGCCAGCAGGTGCCACGCTTCGCTCAGATTCCGTGGTGGGCGAAGAGCGGCCTGGAAATGTCTTGATGCATCCAGGCCATAACCATCCTGTAGCAGGCGCTTCCCGATGAGCAGGGATGCGCGCACATACTGCGCCAATACCAACCCTTCGCCGCCTTCCCAAGGCTGGAACCGACGACTCGTCAGAAGTTGGAGCGCGGTGGATGGTTCGCCGGTCTGGTTGAGCAAAGTAAACTGCTCCGCTGCTCCCTTGGTAAACACGCGTCTTCAAAAACATGGAATTTCGATCGGGCTTCGCGGGCATGTAGGTAGGAATCACAACAGCCTCGCTCCATGCAATTACCGGCACTCCTTCGCTGTACCGTGTGGGGGAAGGAGTAATGCCTGTTTTCCAGGCAGCGAATTCAGTTTTTTAGTTTTGATCATCACAAAGAGTCAACAAAGTCTCAAAGAGTAAATCTATCCGTTAACGTTACCGAAAATAAGCCTTACAGACTGCATTGTCAAGTGATTCCGTTAGGTTCAGGCGTTGTGAGGAAGGTCTCGGCGCATCGGCCGGATGGGCTTCAGGAGAGATCTTCTTCCGTCTCGTTCATTGCGTTCGTGAAAAGGGCAAGATTGCTTCTCATGATGATATGCGGCGCCAATTTGGTTGATGTTTGCGGAGAAATATGCTGCACAAGATATCGTGTCATGGTCTCAAACGCAGTCTTGCCCTGAGTGTACGGACGCTGGTAGAGCGATGCCAGAACCTTACCCGACTTGATGAACGGGACCAGTTCTGGGTAAAGATCAGTTGTAATGACCTGAATCTGATCGAGCAGTTTGCGCTCCTCAAGGGCCCTGAGAATGGGAAAACTATTAGCTGTATTGACATAGATCCCTGAGACACGCGGCCTCTTAGCGATGAGCTTCAGTACGGCATCATGAGCTTCCTCGGGTCGCTCGTGTGTCTCCAGGGTAGGCAACAGGGACAGCTGAGGCCCGACCATTGCAAGCGTGGCCGCAAAGCCACGGAGTTTTGCTGCGTGATCCTCTGTTCCCAGATCACCAGTGATGACAGCCACGCTTGCCTCGCGTTGAATCGCCCGCGAGAATAGCTCGGCCGCGAGCCCTCCGCTCACTTCAGCGTCAATTGTGATTGAAGCCAGGCGCTCTACTCCGGGTAAATCGCTACCCACAAAAACGACCGCTATATTTTGCGCGGCGAGGCGTTTCAAGAGAGGTATGAACTGCAATGACTTGCCGGGAGTGAGGATAAGGCCATCGTAGTGCCTGCTCACTCTGGACTCAATCAATTCAAGATCACCCTTACCTATGCGAGGATAATCTGCGAAGTCAAGCTCTACATCGAGGCCGTGCGCATCGGTAGCGGTCGCGCGCACTCCCTCGCGGAGCGGGTCGAAATAAGAAGCGATTTGTTTCGGCAGGAACACTCCGATGCGGAGCCGGCGATTTAGTTTAAGATTGCGTGCCGCGAGATTGGGTCGGTAGGCAAGCTTTTCGGCCATGGCCAGCACTCGACTTCGCGTCCTCTCATTCACTCCAGGACGGTTATGGAGTGCCCGATCCACTGTACCGATTGAGATGCGTAACGCGGCTGCAATCTCCTTGATCCCGGCAGGCTTTGCGCTTTCGCTCTTCACAGTGTTTTATTTTAGGCGAACCATGTGCTAAGGCGCGGCTAAAATCTATTTCATCGTATGGTTCACCACCTGTAGCGGTCGAATTGCTCCAGCGTTTAGTCGCGAAATGCTCGGATTCGTCTTCTATGGCGATTTCGCTTAATGCGGGTAGAATCCCGACGAAGAAGAGTGAGCCAAGAGTTTGGCTCGTATGATCGAGAATAGCAGGGAGGCGATGAGTTGGACGTGCCGGGTGGAGATCTGCAGGCTCTACCCATGGTGGACCGCCGACCTCTGCACTTTATGCTATATGGTTTTTTGCGGCTCGCTCGGTATTGTTGAAATGCGCTTGAATTTCATATCGCCAAAACTAACATCGGCGGCATGATTGATGCCCCCAATTGTTCCTCAACCAGCTATTGCAGCCACAGTCGCCACAATATTATTCCCGGAAAATCCCGGAATTTCTGGTGAACTAGCGCGTTGGACTGTTCTGAATGTAGCCTCTGTTGTTGAATAAAGTGATGATGCGAACCAGAAGCGCTCCTCTTGCAATTGACCTGCTTCTGCTGCATGGCAAGGTGTGGACCTGCGATCCGCACATGCCAGTAGCGGAGGCTATCGCCATTGCGAACGGAAGGATTGCGGCCGTAGGCAGCAGCGATGAGCTTGCCGCGTTCGCTGGTCCTAATACCAAAGTCTTCGATCTTGCCGGACGCCTTGTTCTACCCGGCTTTAATGATGCGCATGTCCACTTCTACATCGGCGGCGACGCCCTAACCGGCATTGACCTACGAAATGTGAGGAGCCCTGGAGAATTTCGCGAGGCGGTGCGCCGGTTTGCCCAAACGCGGCCCAGAGGTGAATGGATTTTGCATGGGAGCTGGGATCATGAAAAGTGGAACCCGGCCCAATTACCCACGGCATCGCTCATCGATGATGTCACTCCGCATCATCCTGTCTGGGTGAATCGCTGCGACGGGCACATGAGACTGGCCAACAGCCTCGCTATGCGACTGGCGGGCATTGATCGCAACACACCTCTTGTTCCCGGCGGAGAGATCGTCCGCGATGCAGCCGGGGGTCTTACAGGCATCTTCAAGGACGCCGCCAACAGACTGGTCGATCACGTTATACCTCTACCTTCGCATGCGCATATCCGCGGAGCTATTCTTGCAGCGCAGCAACACGCGTTGTCTTTTGGCGTGACCAGTGTGCAGGACATGGGTGTGTTCGGCAGTCGCGGCGCGGAAACTATGATTGAGGTTCTCAGGGTCTACCAGGAACTCGATCATGCAGGGGAGCTGAGCATTCGCATCTCCGCGCATCTGCCTTTACCGGAGTGGAAGCGCCTGGCCAATGCGGGGATCACGGCGAACTTTAGTTCCGGCAGGCTCCAGGTTGGTGCGGTCAAGAGTTTTTCCGACGGCTCTCTCGGCTCAACCACTGCATGGTTTTTCGATCCGTACAGTGATGCGCCCCATACTTGTGGGTTACCCAGCGACGAGCTGTTCGATGCTGAGAACATGTACAGCAACCTAAGAGATGCTGACCGCGCGGGCCTTCAGGTTGCGATTCATGCGATCGGAGACCGCGCCAACAGTGTTGTGCTCGATATGTGCGAGAGACTCTGGAAAGAAAACGGCAGACGGGATCGCCGCATCCGTATTGAACATGCGCAGCACCTGCGCCCACAGGATGTCTCCCGCTTCAAAGACCTCAGCGTAATCGCTTCTGTACAGCCCTATCACTGCATCGACGACGGTTGTTGGGCAGAAAAACGGATTGGACATGAGCGCGCGAAGACGGCCTATGCCTTCCGCTCCCTGATCGATGCTGGAGCGAAAGTGGTCTTCGGTTCCGACTGGTGGGTCGCGCCTATTAACCCTCTGCTCGGGATTTATGCCGCGGCTACCCGTCGTACTGTCGACGGTAATTTTCCTGACGGGTGGATTCCTGAGCAAAGAGTCTCTGTCGAAGAAGCAGTCTACGCCTATACGCTCGGCGCTGCGTATGCGTCACAGGAGGAAAATATCAAGGGCTCTATCACGCCGGGAAAACTTGCGGACATCGTAGTTTTGTCGGAAGACATCTTCTCCATCGATCCGATTCGGATTGCCGAAGTCAACGTCGAGTTGACGATTTTTGATGGAAAAGTGGCTTACGAGCGCTAGCGTAAATGCCACCGGATGAATGATTGAGACTGGAGAAGCATTAGCAGCGCCGGAAACTGCTTTCTCGCATTTCTCCTACATTGCTGAGCCGTTGTCTGCATGTTGCGGCTGCCGGGTCCGGGCTATTATGAAGAGGGCTGAATTGCTGCGACCACACGATGAATTGCCGAGAGCGATCCCGCAGTGCAGACAATGAATCTTAAGCTGACGAATGCGGTCGCGGTATGACAGGATTTTATCCTCCGAAAGTGAGACGTGCTCTGTGACAGACAGTTTTCGATTGGACGGCAAGACAGCCATTGTGACAGGGGCCGGCAGCGGCATTGGGCGTGCAATTGCGAGACGCTTTGCCGCGAACGGCACAAAGGTGTATCTGGTGGATCTCCGACGGGACCGGGCCGAAGAGACGGCGGAGCAGATTGCAGATGACGGAGGAGTGGAGGCGATCGTTACACCGTGCGACGTGACCGACGGCGACGAGACCAGGCGTGAGTTCGGAAAAATTGCGGCGGGACGGCGTATCGACATCCTGGTGAACAGCGCCGGCATTTCGAATATTGGACGGCTGGAAACGACTTCGGACGAGGACTTCGAGCGCATCTTCCAAGTGAATGTGAAAGGTGTGTACCTGTGCATGCAAGCGGTGATTGGGCCAATGAAGAGCAGCGGAGGCGGCGTGATTCTAAACCTTGCTTCCATTGCCGCAACAGCGGGGTTGAGCGACCGTTTTGCGTATTCGATGAGCAAGGGCGCGGTGTTGTCGATGACGTTCTCCGTGGCAAAGGACTATCTGGCGGATAAAATTCGCTGCAATGCAATTTCTCCGGCACGTATTCATACACCATTTGTGGACGCATTCCTGAAGGAACACTACGCGGGGCATGAAGCGGAGATGTTCACGAAGCTATCGCGGTCACAGCCGGTGGGACGCATGGGATTGCCGGAGGAGGTGGCGTCACTGGCGCAGTTTCTCTGCTCGGATGCTGCAGGATTCCTTACCGGCGCAGATATTCCACTGGACGGCGGTTTCTTTAATTTACGAGGGTAAGTAATTATCCAGGAGAGCAGTTTGGATCTGCAATTGAAAGACAAAGTTGTTGTGATTACGGGCGGCGCGCAGGGAATTGGCGCAGCAATCTCAGAGGCTTGCGCAGCAGAAGGGGCGATTCCCGTGATCGTAAGCCGCGACTCGGAGGCGGTGCAGAGCTTTGTCGCGTGGCTGCGAGAAGCAGGACATCGCTGCGAACTGCTTACACTTGAACTGCGGGGACCGGAGACTTGCGAGCGGGCAGTGGAGGAGACGTTGCGGCGCTGCGGGCGAATTGACGCGCTGGTGAACAATGCAGGAGCGAACGATAAGGTGGGCCTGGAGAACGGAACGCCGCAGGCGTTCATGGACTCGATTCATAACAATCTGTGGCACTACTACTCGATGACGCACTATGCACTGCCTGCTTTGAAAGCCGCGCGCGGGGCAGTGGTGAATATCAGCTCAAAGACCGCGGTGACGGGGCAAGGAAACACGTCGGGCTACGCCGCGGCGAAGGGCGCGCAGCTTGCGCTCACGCGTGAGTGGGCAGCGGAGCTTCTGCCGTATGGCATCCGGGTAAATGCGGTCGTTCCGGCGGAAGTGATGACTCCCCTGTACCGGAGTTGGCTGTCGACATTTCCAAACCCCGAACAGAAGCTGGAGTTGATCACTTCGAAGATTCCATTGGGTAAGCGCATGACGGAAGCTGCGGAGATTGCGAGCATGACTGTGTTTCTTCTCTCGGAGAGATCCGGGCATACGACGGGGCAGCATCTTTATGTCGATGGCGGCTATGTTCATTTGGACCGCGCACTCGAATAACGCACTGTATGGCCATTCCCAGGGCTTCAACGACTTCAATCCCTGTGGGGGTTTCTATTCTTAGCGCTGAGAAGGCGATTGCCAAGTAGCAGTCTTCCGATATACGGTCGGTTAAAGCCAGCGAGGGGTGCAGTGCAGATTTCACTTTTTATCACCTGTTACAATGATACGTTTTTCCCAGAGACCGGCAAGAGCGTGGTTTGTTTGCTGGAGCGACTCGGGCATCAAGTTCACTTTCCATTTGAACAGACATGTTGCGGCCAGATGCACTACAACACCGGCTACCAGGCGGAAGCCATGCCGCTCATGCGCCGATTCGTCGAGATATTTAAAGATGCAGATGTAGTCTGCGTCCCTTCTTCCTCTTGTGTTGCCATGGTGCGTGATCATTACGGCAAGATGGCAGAAGCAACTGGTGATGCTCAACTGGTGAAGGACGTCGATGATCTATTGCCACGAGTGCTTGAATTGTCTGAACTGCTGGTAAACAAACTTGGCCTGGAAGATGTAGGGGCGTACTATCCGCACCGCGTTACTTACCACGCGAGCTGTCATTCTTTACGCAGTCTGCATCTTGGCGATTTGCCCCTGCGTCTGTTGCGGAAGGTGCGTGGTATTGAGCTGGTGGAGCTAGACGGGATTGACCAGTGTTGCGGCTTTGGAGGCACCTTTGCAATCAAGAATGGCGATGTTTCAGCCGCCATGCTTGCCGACAAACTCCGCTGCGTAGAAAACACAAGCGCGGAAGTCTGTACGGCAGTTGATAATTCCTGCCTTATGCATATCGGTGGAGGCTTGCATCGCCAGCGCACAGGAATCAAAACCGTGCACCTGGCGGAAATCCTGGCGTCAACGGAAGAGAAGAGCGCTTCGTGAGCATTCGCGTAGGAGATGCAGCCGAGGCCCCCTCATTTAAGGAGGCAGCATTCACGCTGCTCGATGATTCACAGCTTCGCAAAAATGTGCGACACGCCACCGATGCGATTACTCGAAAGCGTGCACAGGCGGTAGAGGAACAGCGTGACTGGCAAGAACTTCGTTCGGCCGCCAGCGCGATCAAAGCGCATACTCTGCGTTATCTCGATCAGTACCTAGTGCAATTTGAAGCTGCCTGCACCGCTGCGGGCGGCCAAGTGCATTGGGCTGCCGATGCTGACGAAGCCAACAGCATCATTATCGGTTTGATTCAGCAGTACGGCGGTAACGAAGTCATCAAGGTCAAAACCATGACCTCCGATGAGATCGGTCTGAACAAGGCGCTTGAGGCGAACGGCATTCATCCACATGAAACCGATCTCGCCGACATGATTATCCAGCTTGGTCACGATAAGCCTTCACACATTGTGGTGCCAGCACTGCACAAGAATCGCCAACAGGTGCGTGAAATTTTTATGCAGGCTATGGGACTTAAAGAGCTAGGGGAGAGGCCTGAGGATCTCACGAATGCTGCACGAAATTATTTGCGGGAGAAGTTTCTCAACATAAAGATCGGTATCAGCGGCGCCAATTACCTTATTGCGGAAACAGGCGGCGTCTGTGTCGTCGAATCAGAGGGCAATGGGCGCATGTGCCTGACTTTGCCTGAAATGCTCATTACAGTTGCAGGGATTGAAAAAGTTATTCCATCCTTCCGGGATCTTGAAATTTTCCTGCAATTGCTGCCGCGCTCGGCGACGGGCGAGCGGATGAATCCCTACAACTCGCTCTGGACGGGCGTGCATCGGGGCGAGGGTCCGCAGACGTTTCATGTTGTTTTAATCGATAACGGACGCACACGCATTCTTGCTGACCCGGAGGCGCGGCAAACCCTGCATTGCATTCGCTGCGGCGCGTGTCTCAACACCTGTCCCGTTTACCGGCAAACGGGCGGACACGCTTACGGGTCTATCTATGCCGGACCGATTGGAGCGATTCTTACTCCGCAGCTTTTTGACATGCAGCATTCGCAATCTCTCCCTTATGCATCATCGCTGTGCGGAGCGTGCTATGAGGTCTGCCCCGTCAAAATCAATATTCCTGAAGTTCTCATTCATCTGCGCGGACGCGTGGTACGCGAACAGCAGAGCAGTGCGAATCTTGAATCCATAGGAATGAAGGTCATGTCCCGCATCTTCTCCAGTAGCCGCAGCTTTGAGGCGTCGCAGCGCATTGCAAGAATTGTCCAGTGGCCGTTTGTGTCAGAAGGCTGGATCAGGGACCTTCCCGGCATGCTTGGCAATTGGACCGCAGTGCGCGATCTTCGCCCTCTGCCCAGGCAGACCTTTCGAAGCTGGTGGCGCGAACGCGGAAAAGGAAGCAACCATGCTTGAGACAAATGATGCCGCACGTGCTGCGATTCTAGGACACATTCGCACGGCCAATTCATCCGTGGACGGGGCAATGTGTAGCGTGGAATACAAAGCGATTGAGCGCACCTATCAACAATCCGCCAGCATGGGCCGCGTTGCGATTCTCAAAAAATTCGCCGAGCGCCTGCACGAATATGACGCACAGGTATATGAGGCAACGTCCGCAACTCTTCGTGCCACCATCGATGAAGTGTTTGCCGGACACGATCAGAAATCTGCCATTGTCGCTAATGGCTTTCGGCAAGAATGTCTGCCGGAGGCTCTTAATTGGCAAGCGGAAGCAGATGCGGACATCGCGGCTATGAACAGGACTGAAGGTGCTATCGTAACCTGTGAAGTTGCGATCGCACACACTGGCACGATCGTTTTGAAAGATGCGCGACGGCTGACACTTTTGCCGGACCGCCTTCTCTGTGTGGTTCGCGAAGATCAGGTCGTAGAAACAGTGCCAGAAGCTATCGCGCACCTGCAGCCGTTTGCCTCTGAGGCGCTTACATTTATCTCTGGTCCATCGGCCACGGCAGATATTGAAATGACCCGCATCCGTGGCGTTCACGGGCCGCGCTTTCTGGATGTGATTCTGGTTAAAGATTAAGCAAGGGTTCTATTGTGAAGAAGACCACACCGACCCATCCGGGTAGCTATAGTTACGCAGTGTTTCGGAATAGATTTCAGCGCTGTAACCAGGATTCTCGGGCAGCATATAGTGCGCGTTGCGAATCTTTACCGGGTCGACAAAGTGCTCGTGCAGGTGATCGACGTATTCTGTTACGCGATTTTCCATTGTTGCGGATACCCGCAGATAATCAAATGCAGAAAGGTGCTGCACGTATTCACATAGCCCTACGCCTCCGGCATGCGGGCATATGGGGATGTTGAATTTTGCGGCCATCAAAATTACGGCAAGATTTTCATTTACGCCAGCCAGGCGGCAACTATCGATCTGGCACACGTCGATCGCATTCGCCTGCATGAGCTGCTTGAACATCACGCGATTATGGCAATGCTCTCCGGTTGCAATCCGTATCTTTGTCTCGCGGCGAATACGCGCATGCCCCAGAATATCGTCCGGACTGGTTGGCTCTTCCATCCACCACGGATCCACCTCAGCCAGCCCCCGTGTGCGCTCGATGGCCTCCTCAACGTCCCATTTCTGATTGGCATCTACCATCAACTTATTGTTCTGGCCGATCCTGCTGCGCACGAGCCGTGCACGCCGTAGATCATCTTCCGCGCTGCCACCAACTTTCAGCTTGAAGTGAGTCCAGCCTGCGGCCAGCGCTTCATCGCACAAGCGTAAGATCTTTTCATCGCTGAAGCCAAACCACCCGACTGAGGTGGTGTAGGCTGGGTATCCAGTCAGCCGGAGCTGCTCCAGCCGTTCCTCCATGCCATTCCTGCGCTCACGCAAAATGTGAATTGCTTCTTCCGGGGTGAGTGCATCCGTGATGTATCGAAAGTCGATTGCGCGGACAATGTCTTCCGCATCCATATCGGCCAGAAGCTTCCATAGCGGCTTGCCTTCCACGCGTGCGTAAAGATCCCATACGGCATTGATGAGCGCACCCGTTGCCAGATGAATCACGCCTTTCTCCGGGCCCAGCCAGCGAAACTGGCTGTCAGAGGTAAGCTGCCGATAAAAGGCACCGAGATCATCCGTAATGGAAGACAGGTTGCGTCCAACAGCAAAGCGGGTCAGGTATCGAAGTGCCTCGACACAGAGTTCGGTTCCGCGGCCCAGCGTAAAGGTAAGCCCATATCCTTGCGGTCCGTGGTCTGTTTCAAGGATGCAGTAAGCTGCTGAGTAATCGGGATCGACATTGACGGCATCTGAGCCGATGTGTTCGCGGGAAGTTGGAAAGCGTAGGTCGATCACACGGGCGTTCGTAATCTTCAAATCGTTCAATCGTGTTTCCTTCTCTCATCGTGAACAGTGCGGCGTTCATGGCGATGATGCCTTGCAATGGTTCACTGATCGTCTCACAGCCCGGCATGGTGGATGCCGTTCGTTGAGTCTCCGCACTTAGCGCATGGTTTCACCCGGCAGTGGCGCAAATATTTTAATGCCTGTTCCCTTTAAGTGCTGCTCCAGTTCAGCGGGTGTTCCTGTAAGTTGCGGAAACGTTCCATAGTGAATGGGAATGATCGTTTGAATTCCCAGATAATTTGCAGCGAGAGCAGCTGCCTGAGGGCCCATGGTGAAGTGATCGCCAATGGGAATCATGCCCACCTCTGGTGCGTAGAGTTCCTTGATGAGGCGCATATCCGAGAAGAGGGAAGTGTCACCGGCGTGGTAAAGAACGGGCGCGCCTTCTGCGGCAATAACAAAGCCGGCAGGATCACCTCCATAGAGGCACTCATTGCCGTCCTGAATGCTTGAACTATGCCTGGCCTCAACCATGCTGATGGTCACGTCCTTGTATTTGTAGGAGCCGCCGAGGTTCATTCCTACGATATCGTCGATGCCCTTTGAGCCAATCCAACTTGCCAACTCGTAAATTGCGACTACCTGCGGGCGGTGCTTTTTTGCAACCGACACAGCGTCGGCGATGTGGTCGGAGTGTCCGTGCGTCAGCAGTAGCAGATCCAGTTTTTCCGGCAGTTTATAGTCTTTCGGATATTTTGGATTGTGCTCGAAAAATGGATCGATCAGAATCTCTGTTCCCTGCGGTGTTGTGATGTGAACGGCTGCGTGACCGAGCCAGGTGATTGCCAAACCCCTCCACTGCGTCATGTGCTGGGCTCCTCTCTTTGTTCTTTTGTCTAAGATGACAGGTTTCTTGCTGTTCCCGTATGAAGCTGATTCTACTCGCATTGCCATTTGTCTTGACGGCTCGTTAGAGGCGGAGTAGTGTTTTCAGTATGAGCGAACAAAAAGCGAACATACAGTCTCTATTTCCTATTCTGAATTCAGAGCCGCAAAAGCCACAGCGCGTCGGAATAGCCCGGCTTGCTGACTGCGGTGTGGCTGCGGGCGATGGGCACCTGGTTGAATTTCGTACGCTCCCGGTGCGTTCGCTGTTGAACAAATCGGTCTCGCGGAGAGGATTGTGGTTTGCGAAGAGCATCAATCCGTATCGCGGATGCGAGTTTGGGTGCAAATACTGCTTTGCGCGCTATACGCACGAGTTTATGGAGATGAAAGATCCTGCGGATTTTGAGCGGAAGATCTATATCAAACAGAATGCTGCCTGGCTCCTTCGGCAAGAGCTTCGTTCGCTTCGACCCGGGGAGGAGATCGCTTTGGGCACGGCGACCGATCCGTGGCAGCCGATTGAGCGGAGTGCCCGGGTTACGCGCTCGATTCTTGAGGTGCTGGCTGAGTATCGCGGGCTGCGCATTGGGGTGGTCACGAAATCGACCCTGATTGAGCGCGATATTGACCTGTTGCAGCGGATTGCCGAGCGCAGCGACCTGGTTCTGCACATTACGATTACGACTCCTGATGTTGAGCTGGCGCGGGTCCTGGAACCTCGAGCGCCGCGGCCTGACCTTCGCTTCCGCACGGTGCGGAGGCTGCGAGAGGCAGGTTTGCGGACGGGCATTCTTTGTTCTCCGCTGATGCCTGGAATCACGGACAATGCGCAGGCGCTGGATGCGATGTGCCGGCGGGCGAGTGAGGTAGGGGCGAGCTTTTTGTCGGCGTCGCCGCTGTTTCTGAAGCCTTGCTCCAAGTCTACGTTTCTCAACTTTGTCCATGAACACTTTCCGGAGCTGGATGCGAGCTACGCGAAGCGGTATGAGACGGAGGCGTTCGTGTCTACGGCGTATCAGAAGCGTGTCCGCGAGCTGGTGGCGGCGGTAACGCGGAGGTATGGGCTTTCGCGACGGTTTTCGGAGGATGCTCCCGACCGGATTGCATGGCGGCCGGCTGAACCTGTCGCGGAGCAGCGCGAGCTTTGGCCTTCGACGCCGATTAAGCGGGAGCCCGCTTCCATCTTTCGCGAGACGCAGCAGCCTTTGCGGCGTGTCAATGACGCACAGCGCCTTAGCGGGTGATCATGACTTCGTAGAGGTTGTCTTTGGCGAGGAAGAAGCGGTAGTTGCTGAAGCCGGAGAAGAGCTTTTCGATGTTGCGGTTGGTGTAGACGCGCTGGACGGGGTGAGGTTGGGACGCTTGCATCTCGACGGTGTCCGAGCCGGTGATGTGGTAGCGGCAGAAGGTGGTGCCTGGGCCGGTGGCTTTGGTGTGGAAGATGGAGAGGATATATCCGCCCTTGTTGACGCCATGCTGGAGGTGCTCGATGAGCGGCAGGACGAGCTCCTGCGGGACGTAGTCGAGAGTGTTCCAGAGGAGCACGATATCGAACTCGCGGCCGCCGAAGTTGAGGTTCTGCTCGAAGAAGCCGGAGACGTCGAAGCGCGGTTCGCCACCATCTTCTTCGGGCGGGAGAATCCAGTGGCCAGTGAGGGACTCGTTGACGAGGTCGGCCATGTATACGCTGTGGCCGAGGCTGGTGAGGAAGTTGATGTTCTGCGAGGAGGTGGGACCGATGTCGAGGACGCGGAGGTCCGACTCCTGCTGGAGATGCTTGAGCATCGCGCCCCATCCGCTGGAGTGGCGGGGGATGCGGGGGCCGGTGAGCAGGGCACGACCTGCGCGATGAGGTTCGTCCGAGGCTCGTTGAAAGAGGTTGCGCAGCACGCTTGCCTTAACTGTCCTTAATGGTTGGTATAATTCGGGGACATTTCTGTTAAGTGCTTTATTATCAATTACTTAATTTGTGGCTGCGAACGGCGCTCCGGCGGGAGCGGAAGCAGGCGCTGCGGTTGCGGCTCCGGTAGCGGCGCGCTCGGTGACGGCAAGATCGACTTTGCCGGAGAACACGGCGTTTTCCTCGATGGAGAGACGCGCGGCGTGGATGTCTCCTTTGAGGTTGGAGCCGGCGCGGAGCTCGACGCGGCCGCTGGCCAGGATGTCTCCGGTAAGAGCGCCGAGGATGACGACATCGCGGGCTGAGACGTTGGCCTGAACGTGGGCGTTGGGGCCGATGGTGAGGCGGCTTTCGCTTAAGGTGATGGTGCCCTCGATGGTTCCGTCGACCACCAGGTCTTCGCTGCCTTTTACCTCGCCGTAAATCTGAACGGACTTGCCAATGGATGCGGCGGTTGCTTCTGCTGGCATTTGAAACTCCTTCTCATCTGTTGTTGCGCGCTTTGATCGCACTATACGCAATGGGCTGGCGGTCTGCAAGAACTTGCCGTTCGGGCATACGCGCTTCGCGCCTTCGCCATGAGTGCTTCTTCAATCTATTTTTTGTTACGTAATAGACAACAGTAAACTTAACGATTCCTAGTGGAAAATTGTCGGGAGCCAAACTTCTGCCGGTTTTGAGCTAGCTGGGTTGCGGCTTTTGTCTGCACTTTTGTGCAATCTGCGCTGGATTTTTTTGAACGGTAATAGATTTTAAAGGGGTTAGTTTTAGATTCAGGTAAATTTTATCGTATGTTATAGATAGCACATTACTTAATTGTATGTTGCTGAAACTGCTATGGCACCAGGCTCGCTTTGCCTGGTAGCGGATTTGTTTCCTGACTATTTCTGCCCCTCTTTTTATTATAGTGAATTGTGGTTCCTTGATCTGCATTCTGAGTTGGTTTTTTTGGCTTTGGAATGTGTGAGTTAGAGAGAAAAATGCGGGTAGGGTATTGACAGGTTGGAACAGGGTGGAGATATAGATCGGATTGGCCGATTAGAGGGGTATCTCAAATTATGTTGCTCCGCTGCGGCTAAGACAATGGCAGAGTCAGGTTTTCCGGGCGGGGGCGGGCTTTAGGGGCTTGCTTGAAGGTGGCGTCTCGGCGGTGGAGCGGGTATTCGGGCTGTTTGCCGTCGAGGATTTGCTGGATGGTGAGAATCTGGATGCGCGGGTAGGTTGAGCCGCCCGCGGATTTGTAGAATCCGGCTTCGGCTGCTTCGCGGAGCATGGGCCGGGTCGGTTCCTCGAAGCAGATAAAGACGCCGATCTCAGCTTTAGGCGCTTATCTGGCGCGCGCGATTGGCCCGGCGAATAAATTCGGTCGAGGGTTGTTGGTTGGGATCGGGAGGAAGGAAGATTCGCCCGAGAGGTTGGCAGAAAACATCCACTCCGCCTGCGAGGTCAAGGTGTCTTAAAACCCCAAGCTGACCATCGTTGAGCCTCATTTCGCAGTCTTCGGTCAAGTAAATGAGGCCCGCATCGAATGCACGATGGTAGGTTGGCGCTAACGCAATTCCATTTTGAACGTTATCGGTGCTTCCATTTACGCCCACTGGAAGAATGTGTGCGGCGTCGACAAGCTGAAGTTGGACGCGGGTTACAGCGCATCGATTGCCATAGGCAAACATGACGCACCGCCGGAAAGCAGCATCTCGGCTGAGGCGGCGGACTTCCGTCACGACTCGCTGCCGCTCAGCGGTTAAGCTCTGGACTTCTGGCGGGGAAGTCAACTGAGGGCTGGCGGTTCAATTTAGCGTCTCCGGCAAGCCGCCACCATATTCCGTCGTACGATATCCGGCCTGCGCGCTTGAGTGCCTGTTGCGCGTTGCGAACAAGGTGTTTCCATTTTTTGCCGAAGCTCACGCCAGCAATGATACGGTCCACCGTGTCATCACAAATATCTGGATGTATTTGCTGGATGCGAGGGTGAAGTTCCGCCGTACTTAGCGGTCCCTTTGAGAGGAGATATTCAATCGTGTTGCAAAAGATTGCCTGATTGGACATGCCCTCAGCGCGAATCTGAAGGACCTTGTCTTCGGCTGCACGTAATCTGCCTCTGAAGGCTGTTCCTGCTGCCTTCAGTGTTCCGCGTTCCTGCTTTTGATACTCAGCGCGAAGGCCGGAAAACTCCTCTATTAAAGACACAATCTGGTCAAGATTGAGACGCGCTCCGAGGGAGGCGTAGCCCTCAAAGTCTCTCCTAATTACGCGAACGAGTTGATGGTCTTTAATCGCCACTCCATACTCATAGTTGGCTCTTAAGCCTCCGTGTGTTAGATTTCCGGAGGTCACGATTGCGTACTTCTTGTCAGCGATGAAGACCTTCGCATGAAGCGCCGGTAGATGGACAGGAACAAACCCCTGAAATGCTCGACCTAAATCTGCCAACCCTTCAAGTTCAAGTGACCCAGATAGAACGCTCTCTATACGAACGTTTGTCAGACATAGAATTTGGAGTTTTGTGGCTGCGGCATTTCGGTTCAGCTGCTCGCCTACCCAATTCGCTACAGAACGCGTGATGAAGGGGGACGCGACTAGGAGGAATTCGCGTGGACTCGAAAGCAGATCTGCAAGCTGGGAATCCCAGGGGTTCCTTAGAAGGCTAATCGGTTTCGAGGAATTTCTTATCGGGGTGCCGTCCATGTCACTCGCAATTGTTTGTCGTATCGAACTTTGCCATTCTTAACCGTTGCGTAGTGAATTGCGGCGGCTTCGTCTGAAGCGAACCGTTTGCACGCATCGCATCGTTCGATGGTGCGGGGTATACGGCGATATCGTGGGCTAATAATTATTCCCCCTACCCCGGAATATAGCGTCATATGCTTATCTTCGCAGCAACACTTCACGCAAACACCGCCTCGTCGGCTGCCCCGGAATCCAAGCACCGCCTATATCGATTACAAGAGAACCACTCGGCTTCAGGAGCCGCTTGAATTCCTGACCGAATTTCCTAAACCAGTCCACATACTCGTGGCTTTCAACATTGCCGTAGTCTTTCTTACGCACAAGGCCGAACGGAGGGCTGGTAACGATCAAGTCCACAGATTTGGAC
>JBARHV010000163.1:0-4035 GCA_049799415.1 Silvibacterium sp. | reverse complement strand
GAAGAAGCCATCCGCTCCCTGCACGCCGAGTTCTTCAGCGATCCCGACCCTGAAATCTTCGACGTGGAAGCCGTCGGGGAGAATGGCGCAAAGGTCGTCGGCGAAAGCGTGAGGTAGCCAATGCTTTTTCTGGTCCTGGGGCGGGGCAAAACTGGAAGCATCGTGGCCGATATCGCGCACCAGCGCGGCCACGGCGTGCGCGTTCTAGGCGAAGAAGAGAACCACAACGCCTCCGCGCTCACTGGTCCTTTTCTTGCAGGCTTCGACGCGGTCATCGACTTCACCACTCCCGAAGCCGTCGTTCCCAACCTGCGCGCCTGCCTCGCCAACGGAGCCCGCGTCGTCGTCGGCACCACCGGCTGGTATGCACACCTCAACGACATGCGCGCGCTGGCCGAACGCAAAGGTGCGGGCTTTCTCTACGGAACGAATTTTTCCATAGGCGTACAGGCCATGTTCCGCGTCGCGCGTGAGCTAGCCCTCGCCGCGCCCAACTACACGTTCAGCATCACCGAAACCCATCACATCGACAAGAAAGACGCGCCCTCCGGCACCGCGCTTTCCATCAAACATGTCCTCGAAGCTGCCAATCCGTCTCTGAAGATTGAAATCACGTCGAAGCGCGAAGGCGACGCCTCCGGCATTCACGTCATCGAAGCGCGCTCACAAAACGATGTCATTGAGCTGAAGCACGAAGCCTTCTCCCGGCGCGGCTTTGCCGAGGGCGCCGTACGCGCCGCCGAGTGGATCGCAGATAAAACCGGAGTCTGGGAATTTAACGAAATCGCAAGCGAATTGCGGTAGCGACTCGACAGCGAAACGCCTCATGCCCTCTTCCTGAATCTGAGATCCCCAAGCTTCTGTTCCCACCTCCACGCCGAAGTCAGAATCTCGTCGAGGTTCCGCTTCGCTTCCCATCCCAGCACTTCTTTGCTCTTTGTCGCATTCGCGTAAAGCACGGGAGGGTCCCCCACGCGCGCGTCGTCATAAACATGCGGAACCTCTCTGCCGGTAATGCGCCGCATCGCGTCTAGCACCTCTGCGACGGAAACTCCTCTGCCCGTGCCCAGGTTCAGGCTCGTCGAGTCTCCGCCGTGCGTTAGATACTCGAGCGCCAGCCTATGCGCCGAGCCCAGATCAGAAACATGAATGAAATCGCGGATGCAGGTACCGTCTGGCGTCTTGAAATTTCTGCCGAACACCTTCAGCGGAGGGGCCGAGCCCAGCACTGCCTTCAGGGCAAGCGGAATCAAGTGCGTCTCTGGATCGTGGATTTCCCCGATGCTTCCGTCTGCATGCGCTCCCGCCGCGTTGAAGTAGCGCAGCGCAACGTAGCGTAGCCCATGCGACACGCTGTAAGCGGCGAGAACCCTCTCAAAGAATAGCTTGGTGGCGCCGTAAGGATTAATCGGCTCCTTGGGACTGCTCTCCACAATTGGCAGATCGGGAGGAATACCATACGTGGCGCATGTCGAAGAAAAAATAAACTGCCGCACATCACTTGCCAGCACGGCATCGAGCAGCTTCAGCGCCGACTCCACATTATTGTGAAAGTACTTGCGCGGATTCAGTACCGACTCGCCCACATACGCCGACGCCGCAAAGTGCATCACCGCATCGACGCGCTTCAAACAAACGGAAAGCTTCGGCACATCTGCAATGTCCCCCTCGATCAGCTCGAATCCTTCGGACAGCAGGCGGTGGCCAGTGCTCAAATTGTCATAGATCATCACCTCGTGGCCGGCATCCGCCAGCTCGCGCACTGCATGGGAACCAACATAACCGCTGCCGCCCGTTACTAGAACTCGCACTTTGACTCCTTGTGTTCTACCCGTCGATCAACGCCCCACAAGCAAAACCCATCCTCGCCCTTCCGCAGGGCTACACCCGAACGGCGAAATTGCCCTGCACGCCAGCGAAGCCTTAAGGACCCTTTCCGGCAAAGAACGCTATGATGACTGATGCAGCAACGTATTTGATCCATGGCTATGATCTCAATCCTGATTCTCACTTTGAATGAAGAGAAAAATCTGCCGGCATGTCTCGAAACCTGCAGATGGTCTGATGATATTCATGTCCTCGATTCCTACTCAACCGACAACACGGTGAAGATCGCCCAGTCCTATGGCGCGAAGGTTTGGTTTCGCAAATTCGACAGCTTTTCGCAGCACCAGAACTGGGCCCTCGAAAACATACCGTTCAAACACCCGTGGGTTTTCTATTATGACGCCGACGAACGCATCACGTCCGAACTCGCCGTGTCTATGCAGACTGCCGTGCGCCAGCCCTGTGACAATGTCGCTTTCCGCATTCAGAGGCGCGACTTTTTCCTGGGCAGATGGCTTCGGCATGTCCAGATGACCCCTTTCTACGACCGCCTGTTCCGCCACCAGAAAATGCGGTATGAGCGGCTCGGGCACTGTGTCTCGCGGCCTGATGGTCCCGTCGGCACCCTCCCCGGCTACCTCGACCATTTTCCCTTCAGCAAGGGTATCGCCGAATGGGTGGCAAAACACAATTTCTACAGCACGCAGGAAGCCCAGCAGATACTAAAGAACCGTGAAGAGAACACCTCCTTCCGGTATCGCCAGGCCTTGTTTGCAAAGGACACACATGAGCGCCGCCGAAATCTTAAAGAACTGTACTACCGCATGCCAGCGCGCCCGCTCCTCAAATTTCTAGTCATGTACATCGGCAAACGCGGCTTCATGGACGCCGGTGCTGGCTTCGCTTATTCCGTGCTTATCGCGTTTTACGAATACATGATCGTCCTCAAATTGCGCGAGCTGGAACAGCTTCAAAAGGCTCACTCCTCTCTCCCGGCTGGTCACAAGCCGAGGTAGATGCACGAAGAACAAACCATCTAACGCCATCCTCGCTTGAATCCGTCTCCACCCTTCCGTCGCGCATATTCCGCCTTACTCATCGATCTTGTAGACTCATCTTGTGATGGATGGATTGACGGGTTGTGGCACTGCTTTAATTACTCCCTTCCGCTCCGATGGGAGTGTGGATGAACAGACGCTCTACACGCTGGCGCAATGGCAGATCGAGAGCGGCATTGATTGGCTGGTTGCCTGCGGAACCACAGCCGAGACGCCGACCTTGACCGACGCCGAGTGGCTGCAGGTTCTGCGCATCATCACCGAGGCCTCCGCCGGACGCGTTCCCGTCTGGGCCGGCTGCACACACAACTCAACCCGCGAGGCCGTCGCCCGCGCCCGCGCCGCTGCCAGCATCCCCGGCATTACCGCTATTCTTTCTGCCAGCCCGTATTACAACAAGCCCACGCAGGAAGGCCTCTTCGAGCACTTCAAGGCCGTGGCCCGCGCCGTTTCGCTTCCCTCTGCTTCGCTTCCCGTGGTTCTCTACAACATTCCCAGCCGCACCGGCGTCAACCTTGAAACCGCAACCGTGTTGCGTCTCATCGAGTCGTCAGAGAATATCCGCGGCATGAAGGAATCAAGCGGCAACCTCGCCCAGATCACCAGTCTCATCACGCGGGCTCCGCAGAGCTTCCGCGTCTACTCCGGCGACGACAGCCTAGCTCTCGGCGTCATCGGCGCAGGTGGCGCAGGCCTGGTATCCGTCACATCCAACGAAATCCCTGTTGAGATGACCCAGCTGGTACACGCCGCGCTCGCCAACGAGTGGTCCACCGCGCGCAAGCTCAATCGCAAATACTTCCGGCTCATGGAGGCGAACTTCTGGGAGACCAGTCCTGGTCCCGTCAAAGCCGTCCTGTCCATGATGGGTAAGTGCGAAGAATACTATCGTCTGCCCATGCTGCCCGTCTCGCCCACAATCCGCACACGCCTGGAAAGAGTCGCCGGAGAGCTGGGCCTGCTCATCCACGCACCCCGCCCTGAAGGCGACCTTCACGTGTACTAGCCTGTATTGCGCAAGCCCGCCGAAATCCCATTGATCGTTGCTGCAATCGCGCGATTTACCTCAGGCGTGCTCTCACCCGCGCGCTTGCGCCGCAGCAGATCGACCTGGATCAAACTCATCGGATCCACATACGGGTTTCGCAAT
>JBARHV010000162.1:0-2835 GCA_049799415.1 Silvibacterium sp. | reverse complement strand
CGGGTTCGGGTCTCGCAACGCGACTCGTTCACCCGCCTGCAACCCTTTTGCGATCAAGACTTGGTCTCCGCTGCGCCGCGCCACTTCAATGGGCTGCTCATCGAATCTCGACCCGCGAAGGATGTACGCAACGCTCTGGCCCGATTTTTGGAAGACAGCTTCGGATGGAATAACGATCCCTTGCGCCACGCGGTCAACGGCGATGCGAACGTTCGCGCTCATTCCGGGCCGCAGCCGCGCGTCCGTTTTCTGAAGGGAGAAATCCAGGCTGAAGTTCCTCGGAAAGGGCCAACCTCCCGAAAAATCCATGCTCGCGATCGTGCTGATCTGAGCCACTTTCGCGGTGAAGTCCTTGTCAGGAATTGCGTCGACTCGCACGGACCCCATCTGCCCCACCAGCACGCGACCACGCTGCGTCTCATCGATGCGACCAGTGATCTGCATGGTCGCCAAGTCCGGCAGCTCGGCGATTGCCGCTCCTGCCCACGCGCGGTCACCCTGGCGGAAAGGCAGGGGGGTTCCCATCGGGCCTGAAGCTCGCCAGTTACTTTGCAGCGTCACCATTCCGTCGAGCGGCGCCCGCAGCGTCAGTGCGGCCAGACTTCGCTCCGCCTGCCGCAGGGCGTAGGCTTGTTGTTCGCTCTTCTGTCGTTTGCTCTCGACGTCCGCGGCGTCCGACTCTTGGTCGGTCTTGAGCTTCACTTCCACATCGTTCAACTTCTGTTTTGCGTCCGCCACTTTGAGGTTTGCTTCTGCGCCGTCGATCTTCGATAAAATTTCCTGCTTGCTGGCATCCAGCGTCGTCGATTGCACGTCGTAGCGAGCCTTCATCACGTCGGTGAGGTCTTGCTCCTCCTTCAGCCGCGCTTGTGCCTGGGATTGTTTTATTTCTGCTTCCGCGGATTTCAGCGCGGATTGATCTTGAGCCAGGTCCTGCTTTATCGTCGTGGCATCGAACTGCACCACAATGTCACCTTTTTTCACCGATGCGCCATTTTTCGCCAACTTGATAATCTGCAAATCGCCCGCCTCATAAGGCGCGGCGATGGTAACCGATTTACGCGCGCTGACCTGCCCACGCACCTGTATGTAATCCACGAAGTCCGTGCGCTGCACGAGCGCGCTTGGAATGTCCAGCGAAGGCTTGGTGATCCGATACCCTCCGTAAGTGATCGAGCCACAAAGGATCGCAGCGACGCCGAGCACTCCACCCTTTCGCCTTCGCCACAGATCGCCGAGCTTGCTCATTTTGTTGGTTCTCTTAAGACGATCCCTGCCCTGACTGGGGACTCAGCCTCACCACTTCGTGCGGCTTCAATCCCGCGTCAATAACCGTCTCCACTCCGTCGCTTGGCCCTGCTGTCACGGCGCGCTGTTCAAAGGCGTTGCCCGTTTTTAGCCAAACATAGTCCCCTCCCGCTTCGTGCTCGACGCTCTCCGCCGGCACAACCAGGGCATTCTTCAAATTCGCTAATTGGAGGTCCACCGCTGCCGACAGATCGGGCATGAGCTTGGAATTTGCCCCTTGAATACTGAATACCGCAGTGAAATTTCGAATGGTGTCCGACTGATCGCTCGCCTGCCCCAGCGGTGCGAGTTCTTCCAGTGTTCCTGGAAATGTCACTCCGGGATAAGCGTCCAGGCTGATCTGCGCGTGCTGGCCCAAATGCAGTTTGAGCAAATCCGCCTGGTTTACCCCGACACGGACCTGCATGGCCGAAGGATCGACCACTTTCATAAAAGGCACGCCCGGGCGGACTTCGTCACCCTCCTGCACCTCGCCAATGCGCGATCCGAGCCAAATACTGTTCAGCACAACCACGCCGCCCATCGGCGACACAATGGACATTCTATTGGCATTCGATTCCGCGTAGAGCATCGTCGCGCGCGCCCGGTCGCGCTGGATCTCCAGCGTGCGGATGTCCGCCGCCGCTGCTTGGCGTTTAAGGTCAAAGGTATGCTGCAATTGCCTGAGCGTCTCCTGGGCTTCGGTAAGCGCCTCCTGGTTTTTCTCCACATCAATCCGAGAAAGAATCTCATTCTTACCCATTTCGAGCTGAGCCTTCTGCAACGCGTCTTGCGCCTGCTGCAAATCGTCCTCGTCCTTGGCGCGGGCTGCATCTTCCGCCGCATGTTTCTCCACTACTTGGTCCACCAGGTCTTGATAGGCTGCCTTCTTGTCCAGCGCATCCTTGATCTGCGCTTGGCGGTCGAACTCGACAAGCAAGTCTCCTTTCCGGACCCGCGTTCCTGCCGGCACCAGCTTAGTGACGACCATCGACTCCAGTTGCGCTCCAGCCAGCTCCGGCGCCAGAACTGGCCGAGAGCGCAGCGCTTCGGTACTTCCCGCCAGGCGCAACACACTTACAAAAGTCTTCGTGACCGCGGTCGCCGTTTCGACGCCGGCATTAGCAGAAGCCCGGGTTTGTCCTTTGCGAAAAAAACGAAGAGAAGCGTTGCTGCGGCAATCACGACAATTGCAAGAATCGCGGCAAAAGACCTGTGCCGTTGGGGTGTTTGGTGAGGCTTTTCGCCGGTGGAAAAGATCGGAGGGAGCTTAGCCTCCGTTGGAGTTGCGGCTGGCTCAGTAGCGGTTCTGGCGCTGGCGTATATCGAAGGTTCCGTCATACGAGTCCGGGATCGCCTCGCTGACCTGTGCAGCAAGGGCTCAGTATACCTCTCTGCTATAACTGCTCTTTAACATACATTGCCTTGGACGTGAAAACTCGCTTGTTGGGGTAACACTATTTGTGACACCGCCACCCTCGACCGGCCACTTCTCTGTGCTTCGCGACTTGTGATTCGTTCAGAGGCAAAATTGGATGCTTGCGGGGA
>JBARHV010000161.1:0-5592 GCA_049799415.1 Silvibacterium sp. | reverse complement strand
AGACAGTACAGATCCATACAGTCCTTGTGCATGGCAAGGAGTGGTCACCATAATGGTTGCCAGCGCAGGTATTCGAGATGCCGGAAGTCGAGCGGCTCGACGGATGCTGCCGCGGCGGGAAGGAGTTGAGGGATGGTCGATCCTAAAAATGTATTGCGGAACCTGGATGAGCTTCGGGCGCTGACCGCCGATCAACAGGGCGCGCAAAGAGTGGCGTGGACTCCGATGTGGCTGAAGGCGCGCAGTTGGTTTGAAGAAAAGCTGAAGGGTTTGCCGGTAGAGCGCCATTACGATGCCGCAGGCAACCATTGGATTACGCTGCGAGGCGAGCGGGAGAAAACGCTGGTGCTGGGCAGCCATCTGGATTCTGTTCCGAACGGAGGGTGGCTGGATGGGTGCCTGGGCGTGATGGCCGGGCTTGAAATTCTTAACAGCCTGGCGCGCGAATACAAGGGCAGACCGCCATGCACGGTTCGGCTGGTGGACTGGGCCGATGAAGAAGGCGCGCGCTTTGGACGCAGCCTGTTCGGTTCGTCGGCGTTTGCGGGGAACCATACGATTACGGCTGACCGCGCGCGAACCGACCGCGATGGGACGACGCTGGAAGCGGCGCTGCGCAGCTGTGGCATTGAGGTGGAGCGCATTGGAGACGCCGCCAGCGAGCAGAAGAACCTGGGCGCGTATCTCGAACTGCACATTGAGCAGGGCCCGATTCTCGAAAAACTGAACAAGCCGCTTGGAGTGGTGCTGGGAACCAAAGGAGTTGAGCGCTGGGCCATTGCGTTCCATGGACAGGAGGCACACTCGGGCTCGACTCCGATGGAGACGCGACGGGATGCGCTGGCGGCGGCGGCAAAGCTGGCGCTGGAGATACGGCCGATTGCGCGGAGGCATCCGCAGTCGGTGGCGACGATGGGCAGCGTGAAGACTTTCCCTGGAATTGTGACGGCGGTGGTAGGACGCTGCGAGGTCACGCTGGACATGCGTGATCTGGATGCTGAGGTCCTTGCCGGAATGCTGCGCGAGGCGCGAGCGGCCAGCGAGCGGTTTGCAAAGGAAGAGAGCTGCACGGTGGAGTGGTCGGAGATCTGGTCGATCGAGCCGATTCCGTTTCATCCGGAACTGATTGAGCTGTGCGATCAGGCTGTTGTCGAGACGGTTGGAGTCTCAGAGAAGCTTCCTTCCGGACCTCTGCACGATGCAGCCGAGGTGGCACACATCGGCATTCCGACGGTGATGATGTTTGTGCAGTCGCTCAACGGGCTGAGCCATAATCGCGCGGAAGACACAGACCGCAAACACCTTGAGCAGGCGGTGGTTGCTTTCAATCGCCTGGCTGAGAAGACGCTGGACTGGCTGCAGAAGGAGATATCCTGCCATTAATGAGCGAGTTTACGAAATTCTATGCGCAGGCTCCGGCTACACCGGAGATCGCTGCGCGATTTCCTGATCTTCATCCGCCCTTTGATGCGACGGCGGCGGTGACGGAGGCGAACCGCTGCCTGTACTGCTTCGACGCTCCATGCACAGGAGCCTGTCCCACACATATTGATGTTCCGATGTTCATCAAAAAGATTGCCAGCGGCAATCTTGAGGGATCGGCGAAGACGATTCTGGACGCCAACATTCTGGGCGCGAGCTGCTCGCGGGCGTGTCCGGTGGATGTGCTGTGTGAGGGGGCGTGCGTACTGCATCGCTACAACAAACAGCCGATCGCGATTGCCAGATTGCAGCGATTCGCGATGGATGCGCTGCATGAGAATGGCGGGAAACTGCCATTCTCGCCGGGAGCGGAGACGGGCAAGTCGGTGGCGTTGATTGGCGGCGGTCCTGCATCGCTGGCGTGCGCGGCTGAATTGAGGCGTCGCGGTATTCGTGCAGAGATCTTCGATGCACGGCCTTTGCCGGGTGGACTGAACACCTATGGCATTGCCGAATACAAGCTTCCGCTCGCGGAGAGTTTGCGCGAAATTGATTTGCTGGCGCAGTTGGGGGTCGAGTTTCACTTTCATGCGACGGTGGATGCGAAGAGGCTTGCGGAGCTGGAGTCTTCACATGATGCGGTGTTCCTGGGATTGGGGCTGGGCGCGATCCATCATCTGGGCATTGCCGGCGAGCAATTGCCGGGAGTGACGAACGCGCTGGACTACATTGCCGGATACAAGAGCGGGAAGATTACGTCGGCTCCGGAGCGGGTGGCGGTGATTGGAGCGGGGAACACGGCGATTGACGCAGCGAACGCCGCAGCGCGGCTGGGTGCGCGCGAGGTCCACATGGTGTATCGGCGCGGCCCGGAGCAGATGTCGGCTTTTGCGTTTGAGTATGAGCATGCGAAGCAGGAGGGAGTGAGGTTCCTGTGGCATGTGAAGGCGGAGCGCGTTGAGGGCGCGAACAGAGTGGAGGCGCTGAGACTGGTGAAGCTGGAGGCTGCGCACGATGGATCGCTGGTGCCGAAGCCGGGTGAAGCCTTCAGGCTTCCGGTAGACCTGGTGGTGCTTGCGATCGGCCAGGGGACACACACGGATTTTTTGAGGGGCGGCAGAATCAAACTGGAGCGCGGACGGATTGTGATTGACCGTGAAACCGGGCAGACGTCAGACCCGCGATATTTTGCGGGCGGCGATTGCGTGAATGGCGGACGCGAAGTAGTAGATGCCGTGGCCGACGGGAAGCGCGCGGGCATTGGGATTGCCGCATGGCTGGAGGGACGCGATGCCAACGCTTGAGACGACGTTCGCCGGTATCCGGTGCATGAACCCGTTCTGGCTGGCTTCGGCTCCGCCAACGAATTGCGGCGAGCAGATCATGCGCGCCTTTGACGCGGGCTGGGGCGGAGCGGTGTGGAAGACGATTGGCGTACCGATCACGAATGTGAGCTCGCGCTACTCGTCGATTGACTGGAACGGGCAGCGGATGATGGGGCTGAACAATATTGAGCTGATCAGCGACCGGCCCATTGAGGTAAACCTCCGCGAGCTGACCGAAGTGAAGCGACGCTATCCGAAGCATACGGTGATTGCTTCGCTGATGGTCGAGTCGAAGCGTGACGCATGGCACGAGATTGTTGCGCGCGCTGAAGACGCGGGCGCGGATGGGCTGGAGCTGAACTTCGGCTGTCCGCATGGAATGAACGAGCGCGGGATGGGCTCGGCGGTTGGGCAGGTTCCGGAATATTGCGGACAGATTACGGAATGGGTGAAAGAGAAGGCACGCACGCCGGTGATCGTGAAGCTTACGCCCAATGTGAGCGATATTCGCATGCCTGCGCGAGCGGCGAAGAAGGCTGGGGCGGATGCTCTGTCGGCGATCAACACGATCAATTCGATCACGGGCATTGACCTGGACACACTGGAGCCGCGGCCGAACGTTGACGGCAAGAGTTCGCACGGCGGCTATTGCGGCCCAGCGGTGAAGCCAATTGCACTGAACATGGTGCAGCAGGTGATGGCGGATGAGTTGGCGGCGCTGCCGATGTCGGGTATTGGCGGCGTAGCGTCGTGGCAGGATGCGGCGGAGTTTCTTCTGCTGGGGGCTGGCACCGTACAGGTGTGCACAGCGGTGATGCACTACGGCTACCGCATTGTGGAAGACATGGCGGACGGCCTGCTGGCGTGGATGCGACGTAAGGGCTACGAGACACTGGATGATTTTCGCGGCCTCTCGCTCGAGAAGGTGCAGGACTGGAAACATCTGAACCTGAATTACAAAATTGTTGCGCGCATTCACGCGGACAAATGCATTGGCTGCGAGCTTTGCTACACGGCGTGCTGGGATGGAGCGCACCAGTGCATTCATCTGGATCGTGCGCTTCCCTCGCCTGACACAACGCGCACGCCAGAGATGGTGACAGCGGAGAGCCGCGCGCGCATCACCACAACACCGATTCCGAAACTCGACCTTGAAGGGCCCGGCGAATATGGGCCGAATCGCACGCCGCTCTCGCGTATTCCGCGTGTGGACGAGGATGAATGCGTGGGATGCAATCTGTGCTCGCTGGTGTGCCCGGTTCCGGAGTGCATTACGATGGAGCGTGTTGAGAATGGGCTGGTTCCTGAAACATGGGAGGAGCGCGTGCAGGCGGGCGCGGCGACGGAGGACCCGGCTGTTACGGGAAATCCCAACAGCTAGCAGTGGCGCGCTAGAGTGTATATGTGATGGATGCGGAGGAGCCGAATGATGATGCGGTTGCTGACGAGGATCATCACCGCTATTCAGGTTAAGCACGGGGTTAAGGTTAAGCGCGAGGCCGGTGCGGAGGTTCTGGCTTGATTCCGACCGCTCCCGCTCAAGACGGCTTGCACCAACTGCAGCCGATGCCCGCCGATTTTGCTCCCGACCCGCGGTTGTACAACGATGACCTGGCGCCGACCAGCGCGGCGCAGCGCACCTGGAACACCTATAACTACATCGCGCTGTGGTTCTCCATGTCGATGGAGGTGACGACGTACATGCTGGCGTCGTCGCTGATTGCCGGAGGCATGAACTGGAAGCAGGCAGTGGGGACGGTTCTGCTGGGGAACCTGATTGTGCTTGTTCCGATGCTGTTGAATGCGCATGCGGGAACGAAATATGGCATCCCCTTCCCGGTTTTCGTGCGCGCCTCTTTTGGACCGATCGGCGCTAACATTCCGGCGATGCTTCGCGCACTTGTGGCGTGCGGCTGGTTTGGAATTCAGTCATGGCTGGGTGGACAGGCGATTGCCGCCATGCTGGGCGTGCTGTGGCCGCAGACAACGCATCTGCCGTGGGTGCTGTGGGCTTGCTTCCTGGGCTTCTGGCTGCTGAATATGGCCATTGTGTGGCGCGGCATAGAGTCGATTCGCTTTCTGCAGAGCCTTTCGGCCCCGTTCATGCTGGTGATGTCGTCTCTGCTTCTGTTCTGGATGCTGCATAAGGCGGGAGGGTTTGGCCCGATGCTGTCGGCTCCGAGCAAGTTCAAGACGACGAGCAGCTTTCTGCATTTCTTCTTCCCGGCGCTGACGGCCATGGTCGGTTACTGGGCGACGCTGTCGCTGAATATTCCCGACTTCACGCGCTATGCAAAGAACCAGGACGCACAGATCGTGGGACAGGCCTTTGGGCTGCCCGTCGCCATGACGCTCTACTCGTTCATCGGCATTGCGGTTACGTCTGCGTCCACGGTTGTATTTGGAGAAGCGATCTGGAACCCGATTACGCTGCTGGGCATGTTTCATCAACCGCTGATTGCGTTTCTGGGCTTGATCGCGCTGCTGGTTGCCACGCTGAATGTGAATATTGGAGCCAATGTTGTTTCTCCGTCAAATGATTTTTCGAACCTGGCTCCGCGGCTCATCAGCTTTCGTATGGGAGGCCTGATTACGGGATTTCTTGGCCTGGCCATGATGCCGTGGAAGCTGATGTCCACGTTTGGAAGCTATATTTTTGGATGGCTGGTTGGTTATTCGGGCCTGCTGGGGCCGGTGGCGGGGATCATGGTCGCGGATTATTTCCTGATTCGGCGAACCAGGCTGGATCGTTATTCGCTGTATCGACGAGACGGAATCTATGAGTATTGCAAGGGAGTCAATCCGATTGCGCTGATCGCCCTGGTAACGGGTATTGGGGTTGCTC
>JBARHV010000160.1:0-2904 GCA_049799415.1 Silvibacterium sp. | reverse complement strand
GAACGAGCCGGATCAGATTTTCTTGCGCTACGTCGCTCATGGCGTTAGGTTCTTTTCTCCGCATCTCCACGGACCGGACCTGCGGAGAGACAGTTGCAGGATCGGCACGGGAAAGATTAAATGATGGAGACTGCACGTTGCCTTAATTAATCCTCGTAAAAAAACTCGAGCGCAACACTGAGTCAATCCTACAGTGAACAGCGTTTTACGAAGAAGAGGCTAATCCACAAGATCGCAAGCGGGGCTGAAAGAGTCGCCATCACTGTTCAGCCAATCACTCAGGCCTGAAGTCAATCAACTGAACGTCAACTGAGCGTGGCAATTGGACACAAGATCTATGGATTCCTAAATTGCCGCGCGCTAAATTTTAGTTTGTACACAAAGAAAATGATCAACATCAGCAAACGAGTTGGCATCGTGTGCGTGACCGCCGTAGCGATCATTGTCGCGGTGGCCCTCCTGGCGCCGGGGCGAACCCGCGACGTGTGGCGGCAAACGATCTCTTATCTCCAACAAATCCCCGCCAAAGCTGCGGACGGGACGTTGCAGTCATCGGGCAATAATTCCAACACGCCGAACGCTAAGGCGGCGGTGGATTTGTCCCCAAGCCAACTTAACTCGATCAAGATCGAGCCGGTAGGGACCTACCAGTTTCCGGTGGATAAGGAGACGGTTGGCAACATCAGCTTTGCGGATGAGCAATCGGTTCAAGTCTTTCCGGCTTTTCAAGGAACCATTATCAAGGCCTTTGCGGAGCTCGGCAGTCAGGTTGAAAAGGACCAGCCTCTTTACACCATCAAGAGCCCCGACCTGATCCAGGCCGAATCGACGTTGATCGGCGCTGCGGCGCAGTTCGAATTGACCAACAAAGAACTGGAGAGGGTAAAGGGACTTCCCGGAGTTGCCCAGCGGGAAGTGGAGCAAGCGACCTCAGATCAGCAGACTGCCGACGGCGCCCTCAAAGCCGCGATAGACGCCGTGCGCGTTTTTGGCAAGACCGACCCGGAAATCGATCAAATGATCGCTTCGCGCAAGACCGACCCCGCGCTGGTTGTTCGCAGCCCTATCGCTGGCAAGATTACGTCATACACCGCGCCGCCAGGGTTGATGGTTCAACCCGGGAACCCGCCCGCGCCCTACACTGTCGCGGTTCTCTCGGTCAAATGGATGCTGGCGGATGTTATGGAAAGTGACATCGCCTTGCTTCAGTTGGGACAGCCCGTTCAGGTCAAGGTCATGCCCTATCCCAAGCGCGAGTTTAAGGGCAAGATATCGAAAATCTATCCGATGATCGATCCGAATACCCATCGAGAAACGGTCCGTTCGGAAATCGAGGATCCGAAGGATGAACTGCGACCGGGAATGCTCGCGAATTTTATCATCCGTGTCGAGGGTCCGGTGGCCGGGATCGCGATACCTGCTAATGGAGTGGTGCGCGAGCCCGACGGCACCATGACAGCGTGGGTGACCACCGACCGCCGTCATTTTGAGCAAAGAGTCATCAAGACGGGCATGCGAAAAGACGATCGGGTCCAGATCCTGAACGGTGTGCGGCGGGGAGAGCTGGTCGTCACCGACGGCGCCGTATTTCTGAGCAGCATGCTGTCGGCGCCGCCAACCGAGTAAGACCATCATGTTCAAGGCTCTTCTTGCATTTTGTTTAAGCCGCCGCGCGATTGTCATTGTGGGATTAGTGCTGTTTGCCGGCGCCGGGCTCATTGCTTTCAAGCTGCTCAACATCGAGGCTTATCCGAACCCGACCCCGGTGATCCTCGAAATCACCGCACAGGCTGCGGGTCTGTCCGCCGAGGAGATGGAGCGTTATTACACGCGCCCCATGGAGATTGGCCTCTACTCGACTCCCGGCATTGAGGTCATCCGATCGACTTCGTTCTACGGTCTTTCGTTCGTCCGCGTCAGTTTCAAGTACGGCGTGGATTATTTCTTCGCGTACAGCCAGGCGTCGGTGGCGATGACGCAGAATGTCAATCTGCCGGGCAACCAGGTGCCCAACATCCAGGCGAACAGTTCGACAGGGGAGATCTACCGGTATCAGGTCGTCGGCCCGCCGCATTTTGGAATCACCAATCTACGCACTGTTCAGGATTGGATCGTCGCGCGCAGGCTGCTGACCATCCCTGGCATCGCGGCCGTCAATAGTTGGGGCGGACCCACCAAGGAGTTTGAGGTCGAGGTGGACCCGCACAAGCTGGAAGCCTACAGCGTTACCTTGCCCCAGATTCTGACCGCGCTCGGCAACGCCAACATCAACGTCGGCGGGAGGGAAATCCGCATAGGCCAGCAGTCCATCAATATTCGTGGCGTCGGCCTGATTGACGATGGCGGCAACGACGATTTGACCGAGGGCTACAAGGTCAACGACATCGAGAACGTGGTTCTGAGCCAGGAGAACGGCGTTCCGGTTCTGATGAAGGATGTCGGAGCGGTTTCGGTGGCCTATCGGCCAAGGCTCGGCATCTTAGGCCGCGATCGGTACGACGATGTTGTCGGTGCGATCGTGGTGCAGCGGCGAACGGAAAAGACTGCGGACATGATTCCCAAAGTCGAGGAGGCAATCCAGACGCTGAATCGTGACGGCAGCCTTCCACGCGGAGTAAAGGTCGTCCCGTTTTACGACCGGTCGTCGCTCGTCGCGCTCACCACCCATACCGTTCTGCACAACCTGGTTTTCGGATGCCTGCTGGTGTTCCTGATCCAATGGATCTTCCTGGGCGACCTTCGCAGCGCGCTGATTGTTGGGCTGAATATTCCATTCGCGCTGTTCTTTGCCACCATCCTGCTGGTGATTATGGGCGAAAGCGCCAATCTTCTCTCGGTCGGCGCAGTGGATTTCGGAATCATCGTCGATTCGGCGGTCATTCTGGTCGAGAATATCTTCCGGAA
>JBARHV010000159.1:0-17264 GCA_049799415.1 Silvibacterium sp. | reverse complement strand
GACAAACACAGGTTCGAAGCCAAGCTGGGTGAAGATCACTGCCAACGCCTCACCGTCGGCGATTTCGGTCTCGGTTTCAACGCGGCGTTTGTGGCGCGCGGCGGGATCGTGGTCGGGCGGCAGGCATTTGTGGGTGAGCACCCAGCGGTCTCCGTACTTGCGGATGCGGAGAATGGACTGCCGGGCGCGCAATTTGCGGTCGGGCGTGTCGTAGAGGGTGTTGCGCTCAAAGGTGCGTGGCGTAATGGCGCGAAAGCCGAGGCTGCGCAGTCTTGCCTCCAGTTCCTGAAGATTCTGGATGCGGAACTTGACCTCGATTTCAATGGCGCTCATGAAGCAAGTATAAGGCGCGGTGGATGGGTGATAATAAGAACTCATATTTCCTCGCGCGAAAATAATGCAGACCCTACGGCTTTCTATTGATGCGAACGACCTGGACTCGGCTAAATCTCAAGCTGCAATTGAGCAGGCTGCCGCGGTCCTGCAAACAGGCGGGACGGTGGCATTTCCAACAGAGACGGTGTACGGACTGGGGGCAAACGCTCTCGATGCCGCAGCGGTTGCGAAGATCTTTGCGGCCAAGCAGAGGCCCGGATGGGACCCGCTGATTGTGCATTTGGCGGACCGCGCGATGCTGCCCTCAATTACTGTGGACGTGTCTGAAAATGCGACACGGCTCATGGATGCCTTCTGGCCCGGGCCGCTGACGCTGCTTTTGCCGCGCAACACATCCATTCCTGATGCAGTGACCGCCGGGCGTCCCCTGGTGGGTGTGCGCGTGCCACGGCACGCCGTAGCGCAGGCTTTGTTGCGGGCGGCAGGCATACCGATAGCGGCGCCCAGTGCGAACAGCTTTGGGCGCACCAGCCCTACGCTGGCCGCGCATGTTGCGGAAGATCTCGAAGGAAGAATCGACGCGATTCTGGACTCGGGGGAGACCACGTATGGGCTGGAATCGACGGTGGTGGGAGCGACTGCGGAGCCGTTCGTTGTCTACCGCCCGGGGGTGATTACCCTGGAACAAATTCGCGCGGTCTGCCCCACGGCGGTCGTGTTTGAGGAGACAGCATTGCAAGAGGGTGCTGAGCCTGCGTCACTGCCATCGCCGGGAATGGGAATGCGGCACTATGCCCCGCTGGCGCGACTGGTTCTGGTGGATGGCGCGGAGGCCGGCCAGGTAGAACGATTTGCAGCTGTGGCACGCGCCGCTGAGCAGGCAGGCGAAAAGCTGGGGCTGATGCTTCCGGAAACGTTTGCGTATGAGGGAACCGGTACGAAAGCTCTGGTCTACCGCTGGGGCGCCTGGGCGGATGAAGAAGAGCTGGCGCAGAGGCTGTTTGCGGGGCTGCGCTGGCTGGACGCGGCCGGCGCTACGGTAATTGTGTGCCCTTTGCCGGAGGCCAGGGGGATTGGCGTGGCCATCCGCGACCGCTTGAAGAAGGCAGCCCGCGTATAAGAATTCGCGGCGCAGTTGCGTTTAGATGCGGTGGTCGCCGGCTTTATGGATGTACTTGATCGCCCCTTTATAAATGAGCGTGCGAGTGGAGCCCTTGACTTTGATCGAGCTGCGATCGTACCACTCGATGCAGCCCACGATCTGCTCGCCGCCTTCGAGGACGATGATCATAGGGGTCTGGGACTGTATCTGCTTCTGGAAATAAAAGGCCTCGGCATGCGAGCTTTCGTTCATTGCCGCCTGAGCAGCCAGGTTCTGGTGGCCAAGGATGGGCGTTTCTTCATGCAGACGGAAGGCGCGATTGCGGAGGGAGCGGGCCGGCAGCGTTGGACGCACCAGCTTGCGAGGCCCGGTTACCGGCAGGCTGGTGCTGTCCTGCTCGTCGTCAGCCGCAGAGCTGGGCGCTGATGGTACAGCGTGAAGGTTGGCCGCGCTCGGCTTGGAGAGCGGTTCAGAGCGAAAGACAGGCAGGCCCGTAGCCGGGACATGAGATGAGTTTGCCATTTATTTCGTCGTAATGCTGAACACATAGATGCGGCATCGCGCGTTCTCCGCTGCCTGTGTTCCTGGGTTTTTTGCGTAGTGCTTGGTTGCTATGGTACTGCATTTCTCCTCTTCGGTTTACACCTGGCGGAGAAATGCTATGGTCGAGGCGAGGCGCGAAGGCCAGAGGATTCAACCGTGCTGAGGCTGGTGGCGTAGGCATCCAGCGAGAGGGAACGGAGCAGGTTGCGCCGCATGCCGGATTCTACCTGGAAAAGCCCGCGCTCGGCGCCTTCGATCCAGTCGGCGGAAACCTGCTGCGAAGCTGCGGCGAGCTCCTTCTCAAGGTCGATGTTGCGAATGAGGTGGGCCGTTCCGGATTGCAGCAGCAAGAGATCTTCAAGCAGGCTGTTGAGGGCTCGGATGAGGTTTGCCGTCTTCTGCTGGCCCTCGGCCCCGGCGCGATAGGTTTCGGTCATGCGGAAGAGCGTGGAGAAATCGGGCTCGTGGGTGGCGTTGCGCAGAATCACAAGCGCGTCGGCGCGGCTGGCGAGGTAGGCTTCAAGATCGAAGCCGAGGGCGTGGCCGATGGCTCCCTGAGCAAGGCGGGCGACGAGGGCGCGCTGCTGGGGGCGCAGGTCGCTGCGGCGTTCGGCCAGAAAGGATTCAATCTGTTCGAGCGGCAGAGCGCCCAGGCGCACGACGGCGGCACGCGAGCGAATGGTCGGCAGCAGATCGCCGGGGTTTTCCGCGAGCAGAAAGAGGATGGCGTGCGGGGGCGGCTCTTCGAGCACTTTGAGCAGCGAGTTGGCCGCCTCTTTCATGAACGCCGAACTGGTAAAGATGTAGACGGCGCGTTTGGCCTCGGCAGGCATCCGGTACATTTCGCGGATGACGGACCGCACCTGACCCAGCTTGATGAGTAGCTGCGGCGGATCGGGCGGGATAACGAGTAAGTCCGGGTGCGTCTGGACGAGGATGCGCGTTTCCTTCTTGTCCACTTCGCGCAGGTCTTCACGCGCGGCGATGGCTTCGTCGATGCGGGCGTCGAGATCGGCGGACTGTCCGATACGAACGCAATTGGAGCAGATGCCGCAGGCGTCGGGCAGCCCGTCCGTCTCTTTCGGGTCGAGACAATTCAGGGTTTGCGCCAGCTTGACGGCCAGCGTGTACTTTCCCGCGCCGCGCGGTCCGCTCAAGATGAGCGCATGAGGAAAGCGATCGGCGGCAATGGCCTCGCGCAGATGGCGGACGGTGGGTTCGTTGCCGAGGAAGTCGCGGAAGCTCACGAATTTAGAGTAGCAGGGGCAAGCTGCTTTAAGAGGTCAGACGCGCCTTTACAATTTCCACGATGCGCTGGTGGATCTCATCAACGCTCTCATCGCCCTCAATGGTGACGACGCGCGAAGGTTCGCGGGCGGCGATCTCTCGATACTTGTCGTAGACGCGGCGGTAGAACCGCTCATCTTCACGCTCGAAGCGATTTTCGTCCTGGCCGTTGCGGGTGTTGCGCTCGTTGCGATTGCGGGCGCGGTCGAGGGATCGCTCGAAGTCGGGGAGCAGCAGGATGGTCAGATCAGGCCACAGGCTCTGGCACATGGCTGCGTGCAATTGAAGAACGAGTTCGCTGCCGAGCTGGCGTCCTCCGCCCTGATAAGCCTCAGTCGAATCGGTATAGCGGTCGCACAGGACAACTTCGCCCCGGTCGAGCGCGGGGCGGATGATTTCCGCGATGGCCTGAGCGCGATCGGAGAACATCAATCCCAGCTCGGTGCGCGGCGCTACGTTCTCCGTGCGCGAGTCGAGCAGCAGGGCGCGGATGCGGTCGCCGATGCGTGTTCCGCCGGGCTGCCGGGTTACGGTAACCTGTCGACGCTGTGTCATAAGCCATTGCGCGAGCTTGCGAAGCTGCGTGGATTTGCCCGATCCATCGAGCCCTTCAAAGGTCACAAAAAATCCGCGAGACATGCCGCGAGTCTATCAGGGTGCTGGCCCCTTCGGCTTCGCTCAGGGCAGGCTCCCAGGCGCACGCGCTTCGCGCCTTTTCGATGTCGATCGATGCTTGTCCTCCCGCTGGTCGGGAAGGATGATATTGTCATGACCAACAGGAGTGGCCGATGAGCGTGCATGAGTGGGGCGCGAAGCGCGTGTGCCTGGACGGCCAGTCCGTTACACTTGGAGGTTGGCTTTGGAGGGTTGCTTTTGAAGCTTCGCTGGCCCGGTGGTTTCCTGATTCTGGCTTCTGCGCTGGCGGCATGCGCGCAGAGTGCCGCTCCCATACATTTAACAGTCGATGTAACGGACGCTCCACGCAAGATCATTCATGCGCAGCTAACGATTCCGGTTACGCCGGGGCCGTTGACGCTGCTGTATCCCAAATGGATTCCGGGCGAGCATGGCCCTACGGGACCGATCGATAATCTGGCAGGGATTGTGATGACGGCCAACGGGCAGCAGCTTGCGTGGGTGCGCGATGACGTGAATATGTTCGCCTTCCATGTGACCGTGCCGCAGGGTGTGTCTACGCTGAATGTAAAGCTGGATTTTCTGGCTACGGCTCCGCCTGCGGGATTCTCAGCGGGCGCTTCGACCAGCGCGAACCTGGCGTTGTTGAGCTGGAATGAGGTGGTGCTGTATCCGGAGGGCATTTCTCCATCGGAGATCGAGGTGCAGCCGGCGGTGAAGCTGCCCGCAGGCTGGCAGTATGGTACGGCGCTCACAAAGACAAGTGAGGAGAACGGTGAGATTGACTTTGCTCCGGTTTCGCTGGAGATGCTGATCGATTCGCCGCTGCTGACAGGGCGGTATTTCAAGGAGGTTCCGCTGGCTCCGGAGGTCACCCCGAAGCATTATCTCGACATGGCTGCGGATGGGCCGGAGGATTTGCTGATCAAGCCGGAAAACCTCGCCGCTTTCAGCAAGCTGGTGCGCGAAACAGGCGCACTGTACAAGTCCCGGCACTACGAGAGCTATCACTTTCTGGTGACGCTGAGCGATCAGGTTTCACATTTTGGGTTGGAGCATCACCAGTCGAGCGACGACCGCGTGGATGAGAAGACATTTGTTGACGATAACCTCTTCTATCTCTCCGCCGACCTGCTGCCGCATGAGTTCACGCACTCGTGGAACGGCAAATACCGGCGACCGGCGGGGCTGGCTACGGGCAACTATTCCGACCCGATGAAGGGAAACCTGCTGTGGGTGTATGAGGGGCTTACGCAATATCTGGGCGACGTGCTGGCGGCGCGGAGCGGCGTTGAGACGCCTGACCAGTACCGTTCGGCGCTGGCCGTGAGCGCGGCGACGCTCGACTACCGTCCGGGGCGCACCTGGCGCGACCTGCAGGACACGGCCACGGCGGCACAGATTCTATATAGCACCAGCAACCAGTGGGACAACTGGCGGCGTACGGTGGACTATTACCCAGAAGGCGAGTTGATCTGGCTGGATGTGGATACGACCATTCGCAAACTCACCAAGGACAAGAAGAGCCTGAACGATTTCTGCGCACGCTTTGAAGGGCTGGGCGGAAATACCGCGCCGAAGGTTGTGCCCTACACCTTTGACGACGTGGTTGCGAACCTGAACGCCATTGTGCCGTATGACTGGGCCAGCTTCCTGCGCGAGAGGCTTACCTCGAAGTCTTCGCACGCGCCGCTCGAAGGCATTACCCAGGGCGGCTACCGCATTGTTTACACGGACGCGCCGGGCGAGTACATCAACGCACGCGAAGCCACGAGCGGCGACGCCGATGCGTGGTGGGCGATTGGGGTTGATGTGGCAAGCGATGGCCATATTGAGGATGTGCTGGTGGGATCGCCAAGCGACAAGGCCGGACTGGGGCCGGGCATGCAGATTATTGCAGTGAACGGGCGGCAATACACCGCGCAACTGCTGGGCGATGCGATTACGGCAGCCAAAGGGACGGCGGCTTCGATCGAGCTGATCGTCTCCAACACCGGCTACTACAAAATTGTGAAGGTGGACTACCACGACGGGCTGCGCTTTCCGCATCTCGAACGAGTGCCGGGAACTCCGGATTATCTGAATGAGATTCTGCAGCCAATGACGAAATAACAGGACGCGGTGGTTAGCGGTCAGACCTGCGTGGTGCTTGATGCTTTGTCCTCAAACGCCGCTCCGGGAATAGGCAGACCTTGCTGCAGGGCGCGCGCCGCGAGGTCTTTCCTGAGCTGTTCGATGGACGTGAACTGGATGGCATGCAGTCCTACTTTTTCGGCTCCGGCGATGTTTTCCGGTCTGTCGTCGATAAAGAGTGTCTCGGCTGGAAGGATGTCGAGCTTTTCGCAGGTGTGGATGTAGATGGCCGGGTCGGGTTTGCCGATGCCGAGTTCGCAGGACCAGGTGTGGTGGTGGAAGTGCGCGAGCCAGCCGAACTCCTGGCGCATATAGCCAAGAATTTCCCAGACCATGTTGGAGAGAATTGCGGTGCGGAAGCCGGCATTTTGCAGGGCGACCACCCAGCCCAGCATCTCCTCGTTGAGCGAGGTCCACATGAGGATGTCGGACTCGATGAGCGCATCGATCTGCTCTGGAGAGAAGACGATTCCGGCATCGCTGGCAACTTTCTGCCAGTAGACCAGGCCTTTCATGCCGAGGTCGTAGTTGTGGCGGTTAAGCCAGTAATGGCGGTCGAATTCTTCAGGGCCGAGGCCGGAGGTCGCAATCATCTGCTCATGAGCGGCAGGATCAGCTGGGTTACTGATCACCATTCCGTAGTCAAAGATCACGCCGCGGATCGCCATGCTCGCTCCTGAATTACAGCTTTGGCCCCATTATCGCAGCATCGGCGGAGAGAATCCTTCAGCCCGAGTATGAGCCTGTATGAAAAGATGGTTGCGATGAACGGCACCCCTCGATTTTCTGCGCGGACCACCTGGGACTTATCGGAGACAGAGCTGACCCGTGCTATAACGGCGCGGCGGGCCGCCGGATTGCCGCTGGTGGATCTCACTGCGTCGAACCCTACGCGCTGTGGTTTTGTATACGACGAAGCGGCGATCCTCGCGGCTTTAGCACAGCCTGAGGCGCTGATCTACGACCCCAATCCGCGCGGAATGCTGGCTGCGCGCGAAGCAGTCTGCCGCTACTATGCCGGGCATGGAGCGGCGCTGGAGCCAGGGAACGTCTTTCTGACGCCGAGCACCAGTGAGGCTTACAGTTACCTGTTCCGGGTGCTTTGCGATCCGGGCGACGAGGTGCTGATCGCGCAGCCCAGCTACCCGCTGTTTGATTTCTTGGCGCAGATCGAGAGCGTGCGTCTGGTGCCGTATCCACTGTTTTACGACTACGGCTGGCATCTGGACGCGGAGGGATTGCGCAGCCGGATTACGCCGCGCACCCGGGCCATTGCGCTGGTGCATCCGAATAACCCCACCGGGCACTTTACGAAGGCCGCGGAACGCAGGGAACTGGAGGCCATCTGCGCCGGGCATGGACTGGCCCTGATTGTGGACGAGGTTTTTCTGGATTACGGACTAAGTGCGAATGCGGAGCTGAGTTTTGCCTGCGGCGAGCATCCGGTGTTGACATTCGTGTTGAGCGGGCTGAGCAAGATTGCGGCCTTGCCGCAGATGAAGGCGGCATGGATCGCCGCGTTCGGGCCGGCAGCCCTGGAGGACGCCCTGGGGAGGATCGAAGTGGTGGCGGATACCTTTCTTTCGATGAACGCCCCGGTGCAGTGCGCTCTGCCCGTCTGGCTGGAGGGCCGAAGCAGCCTTCAGGGGCAAATTCTGGCCCGGGTGCGCCGGAACCTGGCTGCGCTGGACAGGGAGTTTTCGGGTACGGCGATCTCCCGGCTGGAGGTTGAGGGAGGGTGGTACGCCGTGCTTCGGGTTCCGGCCATTGAGCGGGATGAGGAGCTGGCAATTCGGCTGGTGCGGGAATATGGGGTGGAAGTTCACCCCGGCCATTTTTTTGGATTTCCGGATTCTGGATGGCTGGTTTTGAGTTTGCTGGCACAGGAGGCAGAATCTACAGATGGATACCACTCTATCAATCTTAATTTCATGCAGATAGATGCGTAGACTTCAAGCAATGTTAACTGTTTTGATGCTCGTCAAGTAACGATTTATGTTACTGCTATAAATATAACAAATATAGATTCTTAATCTGTGAGCAATGAAAACTTGAAGAAATCCCGGTTTATAGCCGGAAAAGGCTTGAAACTCTAGTTGGATGGAGTGAGTTTGGGGGTCCAGGTCACTTTTCCGTTGCCGTCTAAGACGATGGCGAGGGTGCCTTGCTGGCCCTGGGTGAGGTTGGGGCCAGTGACGGAGTAGACCTTGTTGTCGGCGCCGGTATAGGAAATTTTGACGTTCCCTGAGTCCAGAATTTTGAAGCGATAGTGATACGTGGCGCTATTGGCAATCTGCTGGGTTCCGAAGCTGGCGCTGGGGTAGTCGACCTCGATCAGCTGCACCTCGCCTCCGGTGTGGTTAACGATGGCGGTTTGCACAAAGGCTGAACGGCAGGCGGAAAGGCTGAGGCTGGCGAGAAAGGCAAGGGCACAGATGCAGGGTTTTTTCAGGGTAATCATCCCTTAGTTAGAAGTTCGGTATCCAGTCTAAGGTATTTCGCCGCTTTTGCCCTCACAGCGTGGTTTTGCGCTCCAATATGCGCGCCGTGAGTACGACTCCGGTTTCGCGAGTGTGCAGGGAGATGGGAAAGGCGAGCACGTTCCAGACCCACGCCTCGCCCTTGCGGGGCAGGTTGAGCAGTCCGCGATAAGTGCGGTCGATGTAGGTTTCGCGGGTGTTCGCTACCGTGCGCAGGATTTCACGCCAGTCTTCGGCCAGCTCCGGCATTTCAAGGAACATGTTGCGGCCGGGGAACCAGTCACGGTCGTGATCGAGCAGTTTGGCGCAGGTTTCGTTGACGTACTGCCAGTTGCCGTCTCCATCGAGAATTTCCAGAAGCACCTCATCGCCCATGGCCATGTTGATGCGGGAGTAAAAAAAGTCGCGGGCATCGACCACCACCGGGCTGCCGCGCCGCCGGGCCTCGAAGGAGCGCAGTGCGGCTACCAGGTCATCAATTGAGCTGTAGCCCTTGAGCAGGTGCATGTCTTCGACGCCGCCGAAGCGCCGTTCGAGCGTGGCCGAAAGAATGATGATGGGAACGTGCGGACGCCGTTCGCGCAGATGCGTCGCCACATCGGTGCCGAACTTGCCCGCACCGAGATGATAGTCGAGCACTGCAATGTCGATTTGGTCCAACAGGCTCTCGGCCTCTTCGATCGTGGAGGCGGTCTCGGTCAGGTAGCCGTATTTTCGCAGGATGGTGGAGCGCAGCAGCAGGTTTTCCGCATGGTCATCGAGCAGCAGCACGCGAATATGATCCGCCACATTCTGCGGCCCTGAGGCCTGAACATCATCATCGACGTCGTTTGTCATGAGTCTTCTGTTGGATGCGGGAAATGCTCTTCTGGCTGGTTAGACTCCGTTATGAAACTTAGCGGGATTAAGACTTTTCCCGGCGCTGCAGCTGCTTCACGATTTCGGGCAGCCGATTGAAGATCGCCGTAGCGCGCAGCCACTGGCGATTGTCGAAGGCGGGCGATCCGCTGATCATCTTGCCTGCGGGAACATCATGCGAGACGCCGGACTGCGCCGTCATAATGACGCCATCGCCGAGCTTGCAGTGTCCGGCCACGCCGACCTGACCGGCAAGGATGACGTTTTTGCCTGTCTCAGACGAACCGGCGAGGCCCACCTGCGCGCAGACCAGCGTATTTGCGCCAATCTTTGATCCGTGGCCGATCTGCGCGAGGTTGTCGATCTTTACACCGGCGCCGATGCGGGTTTCGCCGACGCTGGCGCGGTCGATGCAGGAGTTGGCCTGCACCTCCACTGAATCTTCAAGGATGGCGGGACCGGACTGCACAATCTTGTGCCAGGTTCCGGCGTCATCTTTGGCAAAGCCGAAGCCGTCGGAGCCGACGATGGCTCCGTTCTGCAGAACCACATGATCGCCGAGGCGGCAATGCTCGCGGACGATGGAATGCGCGTGGGCGAAGAAGTGATCGCCAATGATCGCGTGGGGATAGATGACAACGTGTGGCAGCAGGGTGGCATGGTCACCGACAACCGCACCTTCGCTCACGACGACATACGGGGCGATGTGGGCGTCACGTCCGATTTTTGCCGTGGGATGGATGGCGGCTGTGGGGTGGATGCCGGGCGCGTACTCGGGCTCGCGATAGAAAAGCTGCACGGTCCTGGCAAAGGCGAGATACGGATTGGCGGTGCGGAGCGTGGCGGCAGAGATTTCAGGAAAATCCGGCGCGACGAGAACCGCTCCGGCCCTGGTGGTGCGCGCCAAAGCGGAATATCTGGGGTTGGCGACGAAGGTTACGTGCTCCGGACCAGCCTCTTCGAGACCGGCGACTCCGCTGATGGGTTGATTGGCATCGCCGCGGAGGTCAGCGCCGAGAATGCGCGCAAGTTCAGCTAACGTCATCCTGAGATTGTAAACTTATCAGTTGGGCTGGCTGTCCATAAGCGAACAGGGGTGTCCGGTTCCGGACAGGCGCTTCTCCTGGGCATGCTTTTGAGCGTTTCCGGAACAAGGCTTTCAGGCAAAACGTATATGGCAATGTGCGTGCTGGTAACTATCTCATCCTGTGGTGTGTGGGGACCATGTCAAATTTCTTTCGTGAGTTAAAGATTGCCGTTCGCTACCTTCTGAAGTCTCCCGGCTTTGCCCTGACGGCTGTGTTGATGCTGGCACTGGGGATTGGCGCAACCACGGCGATCTTCTCGATTGTTGAGGGCGTACTGCTCCGCCCGCTGCCGTTTCCGCAGCCGGACAGGCTGGTAACGCTGGGCGACATTCTGGAAGGCGCGAATGTTGGAGACTTCAACGGCGATATCGTCACAGTTCCCGACATTATCAACTACACGCGGGATACGCACAGCTTTGCCAGTATGGGCGGTTATCAGGGAACAGGCTTTGAGCTTTCCGGCGCAAGCCAGCCGGCGATGATTCACGCTACGCGCATGAGCTCGGGAGTATTTCCCGCCCTGGACGTACAGCCGCTGATGGGCCGCTTCTTTACCCAGCAGGAGGACGTGCAGAGCCAGCAGGTTGCGGTGTTGAACTACGCAACCTGGAAGAACCGCTTCGACGGCGACCCCAATATTTTAGGGAAAAAGATTTTGCTCGACCGCAAGCCCTATGTCGTGATCGGCGTAATGCCGCGCGATTTTGAGTTTCCGCTGAATCCGGGCCGTCTGAACCAAAGCGAACTATGGGTTCCGTTCAGCGCTACAACAGCAGAACTGAGCCCCAGCGGAGCGGCAAACTGGAGCTACCAGATGGTGGGGCGGCTGAAACCCGGTGTTACCCCGGCGCAGGCTGTGCAGGATGCGACGCGCGTAGCAGACGAGACCATGCGCAATTATCCAGCGTATATGGCGGGTATGAAGATACGTCCGGCGGTTTCCTCGCTTCAGTCGGAAACTGTTAAGTCGGCACGCCCGCTGATACGGATGCTGTTTCTAGCCGTGGCTGTCGTTCTGCTGATTGCCTGCGCCAACCTCGCCGGGCTGCTGCTGGTACGCGCCATTCGCCGCCGCAAGGAGATTGCGGTTCGCCTGGCGCTCGGCGCGCAATCGGTCGTGCTGTTGCGGCAGGCGGTGATGGAAAGCCTGGTCTTGAGCATAACGGGAGGAGTGCTTGGGCTGGGATTGACGACCGTCGCGCTGCACCTTGGAGTGAGGTTCCTGCCTGAAACGCTGCCGCGCGTCCAGGACATTCATGTGAACTGGGCCGTGGCTGGCTTTGCGCTATTGCTTGGAGTTGCTACTGGTTTGATCTGCGGGATCGCCCCTGCGTTTGCCGCAATGCACACCAAAGTGAACGACACGCTGAAGGAGGGCGGGCGCACCGGATCGGCTGGAGCAGGGCATGCACGCCTGCGTTCGGCGCTGGTGGTCGCGGAGATTGCGGTTGCGCTGATCCTGCTGACCGCTTCCGGCCTGTTGCTGCGCAGCTTTGAGAAGATGCGGGATGTGAACCTGGGCTATCGCCCGGACCATACGCTGGTGGCTGCTTACAGCTTGCCGCAAAAGCAGTATTCGACGCAGCCCTCTGTCGATCAGTTCAACCAGGAACTGCTGCGCCGGCTGCAGGCATTGCCCGGGGTAAAAAGCGCAGGCGTCTCTTCATTTCTTCCGGCTTCCGGCGGCAACAATAATGAGGCGATCTTACCCGAGGGTTACACTCCTCCCAAAAATACCTACGATCTCGGTACTTCGATTCAGGTGCAGGGCGACTACTTTACCGCCCTGGGAATTCCGCTGCTGCGAGGGCGGCTGTTTACACAGGACGATTCTGAGTCTTCCCAGCTGGTTGTCATTGTGAACCATCAATTGGCACAGCAGTCCTGGCCGGGGCAGAATCCGATTGGCAAGCGATTCCGCATTGGCCTGCCCAATATGCAAACGCCATGGATGATCGTGGTTGGCGAAGTCGCGGACGTGAAGGATGGCTCGCCGGATGTTCCCTCGAAGCAGCAGTTTTATGTGCCTATCGATCAGGCAGAGAGAGATATCGGATCACTTGCCAGCCCGGGCGATTTGAACGGCAACGGCGGATATATTGCTCTGCGTACAGCCATGCCTCCTGAGCAGATGGAGAACGCGCTGCGCGCGACGGTGCGCGCAATCGATCCGCAACTGCCGCTGACGCAGGTGCAGGCCATGACCCAGACGCTCTCGGAGAGCGAAGCGCCGCGTGAGTTTAATACCTTCCTCATTTCGGCCTTTGCTGCCGCCGCGGTACTGTTGGCCATTCTCGGCATCTACAGCGTGATTGCCTTTACCGTCGCGCTGCGCGTGCAGGAAATGGCGATTCGCATGGCCCTCGGCTCGCAGCGTTCGGGCATTATCCGGCTGGTTCTGATTTCGGGCGCAAAGCTCGCGGCCATTGGCTGCGTGCTGGGCGTGGTGGGGGCCCTGGCCTCCTCGCGGCTGCTGCAGACGCTGCTCTTCGGCGTAAGTCCTTTTGATCCGGTCACGCTGTCGCTGGCCGTGGTGCTGATTCTGCTGCTGGTGCTGGCTGCATCATTTGTGCCAGCACACCGGGCAGCCAGTATTAACCCAATGCGGGCACTGCGGGAGGACTGACCGTCCATCCGCTGTGCCGTCTCACACCAACGCGGGATAATCGCGCACGCTGGGCTCACGTTTCACGCCATTCCTGTATGAGCTTTTGGGACGCGCTTCCGCTGATCCAGGGCGAAACAATGTGCCTCATCAGGATGCCAGGCATTTCCGCGACCAACGGGGAGCAGGTCATTACCGTCAGCATAAGCATCTGGCGGCGAAGCCGCGCCCGCCCGTGCGGCCAGCACCCTTATAATCAAACTGGGGCGCTTTGTTCTTTTCGCTGAGATCGCCCTATGCATCTTGCTGTGTATTTTGGGGCAGACTGTTGACCGATCAGATCACGATTCGCGGTGCGCGAACCCACAACCTTAAGAACATCGATTGCGAGATACCGCACGGCAAGCTGACGGTGGTTTCCGGCGTCTCCGGCTCGGGCAAGTCATCGCTGGCCTTCGATACCGTCTATGCGGAAGGGCAGCGGCGCTATGTCGAGTCGCTCTCGGCCTATGCGCGGCAGTTTCTGGAGCGCATTGAGAAGCCGGATGTGGACCTGATCGACGGGCTGGCTCCGGCCATTGCCATCAAGCAGAAAAACTCGACGCGCAATCCGCGTTCCACCGTGGCCACGGCTACGGAGATTTACGACTATATGCGGCTGCTCTATGCACGCTGCGGCACGGTGCATTGCATCGCCTGCAATGGAATTGTGAAACGGGACTCTGTGGACGAGATTGCCGAGGCGGTACTGGCGCTTGACGAGGGTACGCGCCTGCATGCGCTGTTTCCTCTTGTTTCTCAGTCCAGGCCGGCTTTCGCTGCTGAGACAGCGCCGGAGACGAGGAAGCCCGCGCGCCAGAAGAAAGCTGCAAAGCCAGCGGCGAAAAAGGATTCCGGCTCGCCGCTTACGGATGCGCTGAAAGACCGGCTGGCCGATCTGCGCAAGCGAGGCTTCAATCGCCTCTACCAGAACGGAAACATCTTCGAATTCTCTACGCCGGAATCGCTGCTGGAGATTGACTTTGCGCAACCCGTCTTTGTGCTGGTGGACCGCATTGCCGTTTCGCCGGAGAGCCGCGCACGCATTGTGGATGCGGCGGAGATTGGCTATCGCGAGGCGGAAGAGATCCTCTATGAGATTGTTCCCAGAGATGCGAACGATGGTGTGGAGCGGCAAAGGCTACGGTTCTCCAGCGCATTCGAGTGCAAGAATTGCCATCGCATGTATCGCGAGCCGGAGCCGCGGCTGTTTTCCTTTAACAACCCTTATGGAGCCTGCCCACGCTGCCAGGGTTTCGGCAATACCATCGACTTCGACCTGGATCTCATCATTCCCGACAAGTCGAAGACGCTCGATGAAGGCGCGATCGACCCCTGGAACCGCCCCAAATATCGCCCCTACTTCACCGAACTGAAGCGTGCGGCGAAACAGCACGGCATTCCGATGGATGTGCCCTGGTTCGATCTGGACCCTGACCAGCAGAGGTTTGTACTCGACGGTGAGGGCAGCTTTCCCGGCGTGCATGGCTTCTTCGCATTGCTGGAGCGCAAGAAGTACAAGCTCCATGTCCGAGTCATGCTGTCGAAATATCGCGGCTACGCGCTTTGCCCGGAGTGCAAAGGGCAGCGGCTGCGTGCCGAGGCGCGCGCGGTTCGTGTCGCTGGAAAGAATATCTGCGAGACAGCGGCGCTCACCATTCGAGCGGCCAATGAGTTCTTCAGCAGCGTGCAGCTGAACCCGATGCAACAGGAGATTGCAGGGACGATCCTCACCGAGGTCCGGCAGCGATTGCACTTTCTGGATTCCGTAGGGCTCGACTACATTACGCTTGACCGCCTGGCCTCCACGCTCTCCGGCGGCGAGGCGCAGCGCATTCAACTTGCGACTTCACTCGGTTCGCAACTTGTGGGCGCGCTGTATGTGCTCGATGAGCCTTCCATCGGCCTGCACACGCGCGACACGGCCAAGCTGATTCGCATTCTGGATGATCTGCGCGATCTCGGCAATACGATTCTTGTGGTGGAGCATGACCCGGATGTGCTCCGCGCCGCCGACTACCTGCTCGACCTTGGCCCCGGTGCTGGCGAGTTCGGAGGCCGCGTGCTGGCGGCGGGCACAGTCGCAGAGGTTGAGCGCAATCCGGATTCGCTGACAGGGAAATATCTGTGCGGCCAACTCTCCATCCCCACCCCGACGCGCAGGCGTGAACCGGGTGGCCCGAAGGAGTGGCTGAGGCTGCGCGGCGCGCGCGCCAACAATCTGCGCGGACTTGATGTGGATATTCCGTTGAACATGCTTGTGGCGATCACAGGCGTGTCCGGTTCAGGAAAATCGACGCTGGTACACGATGTGCTGTATCGCGCGGTCTCGCATCGGTTGGGCAAGACTGAAGGCGGCGATCCAACCAGCCTTTATCGCGACATTAAAGGGGTGGAGCGGCTGAACGATATCGTTCTGGTCGATCAGGCTCCGATTGGCCGCACTCCGCGCTCGAATCCGGTGACGTATATCAAGGCCTTCGACGCAATTCGCGAGCTTTTTGCCGCGCAGCCCGAGGCGCAGCGGCGCGGTTACAGCGCGGGGCACTTCTCCTTCAACGTACCGGGCGGACGCTGCGATGTCTGCGATGGTGACGGCACGGTGACCGTGGAGATGCAGTTTCTGGCGGACGTTGAGCTGCCATGCGAAGAGTGCAACGGCACGCGGTACAAATCGAGCGTGCTGGAGATTCGCTACAAGGGCAAGAACATCCACGAGGTGCTGGGCCTGACGGTCAAAGAGGCGCTGCGATTCTTTGCCGGACAACACCGAATCGTGGAAAAACTGGCGGTGCTCGACGAGGTAGGCCTGGGATATGTGCGGCTGGGGCAGTCTGCGACGACGCTCTCCGGCGGTGAAGCGCAACGCGTAAAGTTGGCCGCACACCTGGCCACGGTTCGCTCCGGAGCGGGCAGCGACGGCAAAAGGAAGCAGAGCCGAGTGCTGTATATTCTCGACGAGCCGACGACCGGCCTGCACTTTGACGACGTGAGCAAGCTGCTGGTGGCGCTTCGCAAATTGATCGACGGTGGAGGTTCACTGCTGGTAATTGAGCATGATCTTGACGTAATCAAGTCCGCCGACTGGGTTATCGATCTTGGCCCGGAGGGCGGGGCTGAGGGTGGGAAAATCGTGGCGACGGGTACTCCGGAACAGATCGCGCAGTCGGCGCAGTCGCATACCGGATATTGGCTGAAACGGGTGCTTCCTGCGAGCAGCGGGGGCGCTTTGCGGAATATTTCGGCGAAAAATGTCTCGGCGAAAGAAATTGCGGCTGAAGAAGAAGTAGAGGTGTAATGCGTAACAAAACTGCAGTGCTGGTGTGCGGGCTTGTTCTTCCGCTGATTTTTTCGCCCATGCTCAGGGCGCAGGCCGCGCAGTTGCCGCCGGGCACGACCGTTGGCGACTCAGACCAGATTGAAGCACAGGCCAGCCCGCTCGCCGGTATAGAGTCCGCCATCGCAGCCAGCCAATACGACAAGGCGCGAGGGCTGCTGGACGCATATCTCTCCGCGCACCCGGCGGATGCCCGCGCGCTCTTTGACCGCGGCTATTGCGACGATGCTCAAGGCAAGACCGCGGAGGCCGAGGAGTCCTATCGCAAGGCCATTGCCGCTGATCCCAAACAATTTGAGTCGCGGCTGGCGCTGGGGTTGATCCTGGCGAAAGCGGGCGACCCGGGCGCGCGCGAGCAACTGCTGGCTGCGGCAACGCTCGACCCCAACCCTCCCAACGCGACCGCCAAGGCGGAGGCCCTGCGTGCCCTGGCTCAACTGGTTCGCAACACCGATCCCGGCATCGCGAAGCAGGCTCTGATCGACGCATTGCGGATCACGCCGGAGACTCCGGACGACGCCCTGCTGGCGGCGGAGATTGCCGAAGCCGCAGGCGACAAGGATGTTGCCGAGCAGGCGTACCGGCGCGCACTGAGTCTCAATCCGCAGTCTTCAGCGGCGATTACCGGGCTCACCCACCTGCTGATGGAGGAGAAGAAGTACGCCGATGCCGAACCGCTCCTGAAGTCCGCGCTGATTCGGGACCCGGACGATCCTGCATTAAACGCGCAATACGCAGCCCTGCTGGCGGCTGAAGGCAAGAATAACGAGGCGGTAGCGGAGCTCGAAAAGCTGCACCAGCTTGAGCCGAAGGACCGCAG
>JBARHV010000158.1:0-10706 GCA_049799415.1 Silvibacterium sp. | reverse complement strand
CCTGGTCATCAGATCGTTGGCGAGGTGATCGACGGTGCAACGACGGAGATGCCGCTGGGAATGCGCGTCGGCGTTTCCTGGATGGGCGGAGTCGACGGCGATTGCTGGTACTGTCACCATGGAATGGAAAATCTATGTGATAAGCCTACTTTCACCGGATATACGGTCAATGGTGGATATGCCGAGTATGCTCTTGCGCGCACGGACTTCACATTCTCCTTGCCCGCTGGTTTGGACGACGTACATGTCGCTCCCCTCCTGTGCGCAGGCATCATCGGTTTCCGGAGCCTACGTGTTGCGGGTATTGAGCATGGTGAGCGAGTTGGGCTTTTCGGTTTTGGGAGTTCCGCAAGTTTAGCGATTCCCATTCTGCAATCCTGGAAATGCGAAGTCTATGTCGTGACGAGAGGCGAATCCCACCGGCGCTCGGCTGCCTCCCTTGGCGCGGTGTGGGTCGGCAAAGAAGATGACAAGCCGCCAGTGGAGCTCGACCGTGCAGTCACTTTTGCTCCCAGCGGAAAGGTCGTAGTAAGTGCTCTCGCTAGTTTGCGTAGAGGTGGAGTGGTGGCAATCAATGCAATTCATCTTGACCATATGCCCGCCTTTGACTACGACAAACTGCTTTGGGGCGAGCGGCAGATACGTAGTGTGGCCAATATGACTCGACAGGATGCGCGCGATTTTCTAAAAATCGCTGCGAGTCTGAACATTCGTCCGCAAGTCACAACATTTTCACTCGATGTTGCGAACAACGCTCTTCTCGCAGTCAAAGAAGAAACGGGGCATGGATCAGCAGTGATTGTTCCTTGAAGATGAGAGACGCGGCATGTTCGAACATTGATCTATTGCTTGAACCATCTTGTCTCCATCCATTTTTGCAGGAAATCTTGGCACGGACCCGCAAACTTTTCCTGGCAGACTTTCAGCATAATTCTCTGAGTACCGGAAGCGCGGCCCGTCATCTTGAGCATCAGGAGGACTTGTTCAAGCTCTCACAGTAGTTCGGCTAATTCGTTCAACGCCATACAGAATGAGATTATCGCAATCCATTAAACTGCTTAGTTCTTGTGGGGGCGGGATAATCTCGTTGACGTTTCGGGCACAGTTGAACTTGGCTGTTCTGGAATTTGCGTAGCATCCAGATTCTGTTCCGCCATTTTCGCAGATCTGGCCATGCGCGGCTTTCCCATTTCCTTCCTGACGCTCGCACGTGTTGCGTGGTCAGGTTCGTTTTTAGCGCTCTTATGCATCACGCATCGATGATGACATCGAGATAGAGACCATGCAGTCCCGTTTCGCACAGTTGCGAAATATGCTGCTGCGAACTCCTATCGCTGATCTCCGGCCCCACCTCATAGGTGTTTCTCATCACCGCTTTAATCGGGTCCTGAAACGCGAGTACAAGCGGCTCGGAACAAAGATCATCGGGAACCGGCTGACCGGCATTACTTATCCCGACCGGTCGACGGTCAGGACACATTTGCATTCCCAGAACAGCTCACTACCGCCTTTTGGGTTGCTTGCTTTTCTCGCCCCCGCCAAATAACCTGTCTGTTTATGAGATGGCAAAAAGGAATCGCCGCGATCTGCGTGACGCTAATATGGCTAAGCTTAGGACAAGTTTCTAAGGCCGCGGACGATCAACGGGCGCGGGAGATCGTGGACAGAATAGCTCGGCTGTTTACCAGCCAATCCACCATCGCCACGGTGGAAATGCAGATCACCAAGGAAGACTTGCAACGGAAGATCACGATGCAGTTCTGGTCGGTCGGGGAGTCAAACATCCTCCTCCGCATCCGCCAGCCGCCGGAAGATGCGGGCACGGCCATTCTGAAAGTTAACGGCAAGATTTGGTACTATCTGCCGAAAGCAAACCGCACGGTGAAGATTCCGGCTTCGATGATGATGAGCCCGTGGATGGGCAGTGACTTTACCCTCAATGACCTGGTGAAACAGAGTCGCCTCACCAACGATTATGCGATTGAGACCTCTTTTGAAGGACAGCGGGATGGGGTCGCAGTTTCTGAATATACCCTAACACCCAAGCCGGCAGCGGTGGTGGTGTGGGGAAAAATTACTTTGGAGGTCCGCCAAGCCGACCGGATGCCCATCCGGCAGCGGTATTATGACGAGGACGGGAAGTTGGTCCGAGAACTGACCTTTTCCGACTACAAGATCATGAGCGGGAGGCTGATTCCGACACGTTTGGTTATGCGACCTACGGGCCAAGCGGTTGAACAGACGACCATCACGTACGAGAAAATCAACTTTGACGAGCCCATTAGCGAGGCGATGTTTTCCAGGAAGAATCTGAAGCAATGATCGCACGGCTGCTGCGGCTCGCGTGGCGCAATCTCTGGCGTAATCCCCGGCGGACGCTTATCGCCATGGCGGCGATCGGTTTGGGATATGCCATGTTGCTGTTTGTCGCGTGCCTGATGGCTGGACTGAGGCAGCAGATGATCCAGAGCGGCACGGACCTTGTTCTCTCTGATGCCGAGGTGCATGCTCCGAACTATTACCCGGATCGTCCCATTCACTTGACCTTGGGGGGGCGAAACGGGACAGATGTCAGCGCGCTGGTTGCCGCCATCGTCGCCGATCCGCGGGTTGAGGCTGCGAGTCCCCGGGTGTATGGCTACGGCTTGGTCAGCACGACCCATCAATCGGCTGGGGCGGAACTCCTCGGCGTCGTCCCAGATCAGGAGCAGAAGATCACTGTGCTGCAAAGTCGTATGGTAAAGGGGAACTACCTGACCGCAGGAATACCCAAGGGTGTCGTGATGGGAGATAAACTGGCCACCACGATTGGCGTCGAGGTGGGGTCGGAAATAGTCCTGTTAACACCGACGGTGAATGGTTCGACGGGAAATGATCAGTATACGATAGTCGGGATGTTTCACTCGGGGCTTGACGCCATGGACCGGGGTCTGGTGCTCATGCCTCTCGCTTCTCTGCAGGAGCTGTTGCGCTTGCCGCCGGGAAGGATCCATGAAGTAGGGATCAAGCTCCATGACAGCGACATCACAGCGGCAACGACGACAGCGGCGGCACTTCAGGTGCGACTGAGTAAAACCTTTCCGGTTCGAGTGAGAGCTTGGCCGGAGCTCGCGCCGGAGTTGGCGGACTACGTACAGTTCAATCGTCGTGTAACTTTTATTCTGTTTTTGATCTTTTTCCTGCTGGCAGTCATGGGCATCGTTAACACTATGCTCATGGCGATTGTAGAGCGCACGCGTGAACTGGGCATGCTGATGGCCGTGGGAATGCGTCCGGTTCAGATGGTTAGTCTCATAGTGGCGGAGGCGGCAATTTTGGCGGGAGGCAGTCTGGTTTTGGGTGGAGCGCTTGGGTCTCCTGTCCTCTGGTATTTGCAAGTTCATGGTCTGTACTTAGGTGGAAGTCGAGGCGCGATTTCTCTGGGCGGAGTCGTGGTAGGTCCCTTGTGGTACGGTCGGCAGGATTTCACTGCCTACACTCAGGCTGCTCTGGGACTGGCCGTCACAGCTGTGGTGTCGGCCCTCTATCCCGCATTACGGGCGGCTCGCTTACGGCCAGCGGAGGCGCTCCGAAAGGTTTAATGATGATCGGCGTCCTTCTGCTCGTAAAAATCGGGTGGCGCAATCTCTGGAGGAATCCCCGCGGGACCCTGTTGACGGCGCTGGCTTTGGGTTTGGGTCTCACCTTGCTGCTGATTTCCTTGGGCCTGCTCGACGGCAGCCACGAGCAATTGGTTAGTAATGCGGTCAGATTCGGCACCGGGCATGTCGTCATCCAGGCGCAGGGGTATCAAGACACCGGCTCTCTGGCGTTGTTGCTGCCGGTCCTGGTCGTATCCACGGCAGAGGAGTTTATGCATAGCGGGCCCATGAAGCATGTTCTGCGAGGTATGAGTCCCCGGCTGCTGGCCTCTGGGCTGCTGAGTTCCGCAGCCAACGCGAGTGGCGTGAGCGTGATGGGGGTCGTCCCCAAAGAGGAGCGTGCCGTATCCCTGATTCCCCAGCGGATCATCGAGGGGAAGTATCTCAATGACGACCAACAATCGGGCGTCGTGATTGGTGAGGAATTGGCGCGTAAGCTTGCGGTGAAGGTCGGGGCCAAGGTCGTGCTCATGACTCAGTCGGTGCAAGCACCCGGAACGAAGGCGACCGACGCCGATGAGGGAGAAATGCAGAGCGCTCTGCTGCGAGTGAACGGGATCTTTCGCACTGGTATCGAGGCGATCGATGCCCACGTCATCCAGTTGCCGCTGCCCGAGGCCCAGGAAATGCTCGAAGTGCCCGACCGGGTCAATCAGGTCGCGGTCCTCCTGGAACGAGAGGGTGACTCGCCGATGGTGGCCCGGAGCTTGCGGAAGCAGTTGACGGGGCTTCCGGTTGAAGTTCTGACTTGGCGGGAATCCATGCCGGCACTGGCTCAGTCCTTCGTGTTAGACGAGGCCTTTAATTATGTGATGAACGGAGTGGTACTCGTGATGGTCGGGTTGGGAATACTCAACACGATTCTGATGCGAGTCATCGCGCGCCGTTATGAATTCGGTCTCTGTTCGGCTCTGGGCCTACGGCCCGTGCAGCTTGCCGTGATGGTCATTGGCGAGTCGTTGGCGCTTACAGCGATCAGCCTGGCTCTTGGCCTGGTCCTGGGGTTGAGCGCTCAACATTATTTCGCCACTGCCGGGTTGGACCTCCGCTGGTTCTTCAAGAGCAGCCTCCCAACCGCTCTCGTTTTTGACCCGATCATCTACTCGCGCTTGAGCGTGGCGCGAATCGCTTCGTCCGTCGGTATTGTGTTTTTGACAGCGACCGTCATCTCCTTTTATCCAGCTCTCAAGGCGGCGCGAACCAAACTGCCCGGCTCATTGCAGGTGTTCTAGCATGCTTTGGAGGGTGCTGTGACTGAGTGGGCTGCGGAACTGAAGGACGTGAAGAAGAGCTACCGCACGGGGCCAATCGAGGTTCCGGCCCTGCGCGGGATCAGTCTGCGCGTTGCTCCCGGAGAATTTCTCGCGATTGCTGGCCCGTCCGGTTCCGGCAAGACCACGTTGCTTAATATCATCGGAGGACTCGATCGGGCCGATTCTGGAGAGGTGTTGGTGGAAGGGAAGAACCTGCAACTCTTATCCACAGGGGAGCTGGCTCATCTGCGGCTGCAGCGCCTCGGCTTCATCTTCCAAGCGTACAATCTGCTGCCAGTGCTCACCGCGCTCGAGAACGCTGAATTTACGTTGCTGTTGCAGGGCATTCCGGTGGAGCAGCGTAAGGAAAGAGTGCGAAAGCTGTTCGCAGAAATCGGTCTTGCCAACCTTGAAGATCGTCGGCCCGGCGAGTTGTCCGGGGGGGAACAACAGCGAGTCGCGGTGGCGCGCGCCATGGTCACCGAGCCGACGCTGATCCTGGCGGACGAGCCCACGGCGAATCTTGACTCGGTCACTGCGACCGCTCTCCTCGAAGTGATGGATCAACTCAATCGCGCTCACAACACCACTTTCGTCTATTCCACTCATGATCCTCTAGTCATGGAGCGGGCGCGGCGCTTGATTCGCATGCGTGATGGTCACATCGCCAGTGATGTGGCGCATCCCGGCCAGACACTCTGATCCATGGCCAGAATCACCGTGAAACAAAGAATCCGGGATGTTTGGCAGAAGCTGGCGCACCTTGATGCCCGACCGGACCAAATTGCGGCTGGCTTCTCCATCGGCATCTTTGCCGGTTTTCTGCCGCTGAATCCATCCCCAATTATTGTAGCGACAGTAGTGGCGTGGCTGCTGAAGAGGAACGTGGCGGCGGCTGTGGCAGCAGCGGTGATTTCGATTCTCTATATTCCGCTATTGCCTTTGATCTGGCTGGCTGAATATCGATTGGGGAAGATGATTCTCCCAGTGCGGCATCCGCTGACGCTGGATCACGCACGACTGTGGGACGTCTTGCAAAAGAGTTGGGACGTTTACGCCGTTATGTTGGTTGGCTCAATCATCATCGCTACCCCCGTTACGTTGGTCAGCTATTGGATCGTCAAACGGCTCGCCCAGAGATGGGCTAGGAAAAAAAATGCGTCGCAATTTTCACTCTGATTTCTGTTTCGCGTCGGGCCATTGCCAGTTGGCAAGGCGCCAGCCGTGTCCTTCGACGGCTAGAGCAGCGACATAGCCGGGGGCCGGGACGAGTTCCTGAAGAGACCAACGGGAGGCTTCAGATGGATCTCGTTGATTACCGAGTACTGTGGCTGGTTCCCCAGGAGCCACCGACACATCAAACTGATCCAGGGGCAGTGAAAGTCCTTCGCCCCGGGCCTTGATGTAGGCCTCCTTGCGCGTCCAATAGTAAAAGAATGCCTGTTGCTGCATGTCCGTTGGAAGTGCCCGGAGTGTCGCAACCTCCCGTCGTGAGAAAAATCGCTCGGCGATCTCCAAGACTGCCATATCGAACCGGATATGCTCAAGATCGATGCCCACCTCACGACCACGACTGACCGCATAAAGGGCGACTTCCTGAGAGTGGGACACGCTAAAGCGGGTCCCATCCCTATCAGATTCTTCTGCAAGGGAGGGTTTTCCATGAGAGCTGTAGCGAAAGGATAGGCCCTCTGGCGCTTTGTTCAAGTAGTCGGCGAGGATGGCCCGGAGAACTCCACGAGCGACGATAAAGCGCTTCCGGTCTCTCTGAAAGTGAAACCGTCTAGCCCTCGCCTGTTCATCCGCAGAAAGATTGTGGAGGAAGCTCTGAATCTGTGATGGGGTCTGCTGGTCTAAGGCCGCTCGCCAGACATGAACCTCATCGCAACCCAGCACCAAAGTTTCCGGCGGAAAGCGCCACACAGAAACAAGAGAGGTGAGGGGTGCTGCTTTCATGTGGTGGTCCTCACGTGGCTCCGCGCAGTTCTTGAGAGAGCACCTGAAGAAGGAGCGGTTGCGCCGTATGCCAGAAGAAGTGGTCGCCGGGAAACATCCGCAGCGAGAAGGAAACACTTGTTTGATCACGCCAAGCTTCGAGATCGCCACGATTCACCCGGTAATCCTGCAAACCGCCAAAGGCGGAGATGGGACAGTTGAGGGGAGGTTCAGTTGAGTACACATAGGTTTCATAAACGGCGAAATCTGCCCGCAGGACGGGGAGCATGATCTGCATGAGTTCTACTTCTTCCAACACTTTTCGGGGAATGCCATTTAGGCGACGCAATTCGACCAGGAATTCCCCGTCAGGCAGGGCGTGGAGAGGCCGGTCTCGACGAGGGATTTGCGGTGCGCGATCCGCGGAGACAAACAGGCGAACCGGCTGAACACCAGACTGTCGCCGGAGCTGGCGCGCGAGTTCAAAGCCAATCAACGCTCCCAGGCTGTGACCAAAGAAGGCAAACGGCTTGTCCAGGAGTGGGACCAGGTCTTGGGCGAGGACTTGGACAAGAGGCGCAAGTTGGGTGAACGGAGTCTCCATCAGCCGAGTTCCCCGACCGAGGAACTCAACCGGGCAGACCTCAAAATCCGCTGGCAACCCGTCCGACCAAGTGCGAAAAATCGAGGCGCCGGTTCCCGCGTAGGGGAAGCAAAACAGACGGAGACGAGCCTGTGGGTTTGGCTTTCGGCAGGGAACCCAAGAATCAAAGGCCGTTGCCGTGGTCATTGCTCGATCTTCCCCGTTGCGCCATTTTCTAGCGTCTCCACGCGTTGCGACTGCTTGAGGCAAGCCGTCAGTTTCTCAGCTAGGGCTTTAACGTGAGGCTCGTAGACCAGGTTGGCGTGGTTGCCCGGAACGGCGTGGACCTCCACTCCCTCACTGGCCCATGCGCTCCAGCCCAACGTGGGATCTGGAGGCATGGCCGCCGACGTTTCACTCGCCTTGAAGAGAGTGACGCGACCTGGGTAGAGATGCAGTTCATAGTTCTGCGTTGCGCGCAGGTCGCTCCTGAGGAGTTCGACAAAACGGCGGGCTTGGGAAACATCAAGTTCCACAGGTACCAAGCCCGCGCTCTTTGCCTGTTCGAGGATAAAGGCCAACTGTTCGTCTTTAGATAACTTCGCCAAGGACTCCATTGGACCAAACGAGATACCGAAATAACGTTCGACCAATAAGATCGCGTCAGCGTCCTCGTCTGGGAACGTTTCTTCGGGAGTAGGAACCCGGGCATCCAGTAAGGCGAGCAACGCCACTCGTTGACCTTGTGAGTGAAGTTGCTGCGCCATCTCGAAGGCAACCACGCCTCCCATGGACCATCCTCCAAGAAGGTACGGTCCGGTCGGCTGTACGGTCTGCAGTGCTTGGATGTAATGGGTTGCCATGTCTTCGATGCGTGCGTGGGGATCTTGTCCGTCCTCCACCCCCTTGGCTTGCAGTCCGTAACAGGGTTGATCGGGACCCAGAAATTGCGCCAGATGAACGTAGGGAAAAACGTGTCCGCCAGCCGGATGCACCAGGAAGAGCGGCCGTTTGCTGCCACCGGGTTGAATGGGTACCAATGAGGACTGTGGGCCGCGCGTGGCCTGCTGGCGGAGAACGTCGGCGAGATGTTCAACCGTTGCTCCCTGAAAAACGGCCGTCAGCGGAAGTTTCTTGCCGAGCCGTGTCTCGATGAGGGCGAACAGACGTATCGCTAACAGTGAGTGCCCTCCAAGCTCAAAAAAATTGTCCCTCACGCCGACTGGCCGAACACCCAGGACCTCCTCCCAGATACGCGCGAGTTGGAGTTCCAGGTCATCGCGTGGCGCGACGTAAGATTTCTCCAACTCCGGCCTGGATCGATCCGGCGCCGGCAGGGCCCGGCGGTCTATCTTCCCGTTGGACAGCAACGGCAAAGCATCCAGCAGCACAAAGACCGCCGGCACCATATGATCGGGCAACTGCTCTTTGAGAAAGCGACGCAACTCATCCGCCGTGGTGGATTCAGCGGCCACATAGGCCACCAACCGCTTTTCCCCCGGGGCGTCTTCCCGCGCCAGGACCACCGCTTCTCGCACCGCCCGGTGTTGGCCCAGTACCGCTTCGATTTCTCCCAGTTCGATGCGAAACCCACGGATTTTCACTTGATGGTCGGCGCGACCGAGAAACTCGATGTTTCCATCGGGCCGATAGCGGGCCAGGTCGCCGGTTTTGTACATACGTGCTCCGGGCTCGGGGCTGAAGGGGTCGGGGATAAATTTCTCAGCGGTTAACTCCGGCCGGTTGAGATAGCCTCGGGCCAAGCTCACTCCGCCGATATGCATCTGGCCGGTAACTCCGATCGGAACAGGACGGAGTGCGTTGTTCAAAATATATATGCGCGTGTTCGGTATTGGCCGTCCGATCGGACTCGAGGAGCAGCCATTGGCCCGTTCGCATAGCCAATATGTTGAGTCGATGATCGTCTCAGTCGGGCCGTATACGTTGTACAGCTTAGCGTTTGAGCGGCGTTGGAATCGTTCGACCACTTGGGTCGGTAAGGCTTCGCCGCCGCACATGACGGCACGCAAGGCGAGCGAGTCGTCGAAAGCAGGCTCCTCGACGAGGAACTGCAGAAGGGACGGAACGCAGTGGAAAATAGAGATGCGCGCGCTACGGATCGTTTCCGCCAAGTAGCGGCTATCCCGATGTGCCCCGGCTTCGGCAATGACAAGTCTTCCGCCCGTTAGCAGGGTCGGAAAAAGTTCGCGTCCAGCAGCATCGAAAGTGATCGGAGTCTTTAGAAGGCAGCGGTCTTCGGCTGATAGATCGAGCGTGTGGATTATCCAGTTGATTGTATTGCACAGGCCACAATGTTCGACCATGACACCCTTGGGCTGTCCCGTTGATCCAGAGGTGAAAAGCACATAGGCGAGATTCTTGGCCGTTGCCCCAGTCAGCGGGTTCTTTTCGCTCTTCGTTGCGATGGCTTCCCAGTCTGAGTCCAGGCACACGACGTGTATCCCATTTTCGGCTACGCGCTCAACTATGTGCTTTTGCGTCAGCAGCGCAGTAGCATGGGCGTCTTCCACCATGAAGGACAGGCGCTCCTTGGGATAGGCAGGATCTAACGGCACATAAGCTCCGCCTGCCTTCAAGATGCCCAGAAGGCCGACGACCATCTCCGGGCAGCGCTCCATGCATATCGCCACCGGAACATCTGGACCCACGCCCAACGTTTGCAGATGATGGGCCAATTGATTGGCGCGAGCATTCAGTTGAGCATAGGTTAGTTGCCGTTCCTCAAACACGACGGCCACATCGTCCGGTGTCCGCTGAACTTGTTCCTCAAACAATTGGTGCAGGCGCTTGTCTTTGGGGTAATCGGTCTTGGTATTGTTGAAGTCGACTAACAGCTGCTGGTGTTCAGCATCGGTAAGAATTTCCAAATCAGCGATCGTGGCGGCTGGATCGCGGATGGCACTTTCCAGCAGCGCGTGAAAGTGTCCAGCCATCCGGGCAATGTTGGCCGCATCAAACAGGTCGGTGTTGAAGCGGAAGGATGCGGAAAGTGATCCGGTCGCCTCGATGATCAACAGGACCAGATCCAGCGTCGCGGCCCGTCGCTCCAGAGGAATCGTTTCCATCACGATCCCTCCCAGATCCATCCTGAGTCCGGTCTCGCCCCGTGCGAATGCCGGGACGGCCTGCTCGCTGACCCGGTGAGGTTTATCGAGGACGAACATCGCCTGGCAGAGGGGTGGTCGGCTAAGATCCCGGGGCAGCCGGAGTCGTTGCATTAAGCGCAGGGTGGGGTAATCTTGATGCTCGAGAGCCGATAACACTGTCTGACGC
>JBARHV010000157.1:0-2109 GCA_049799415.1 Silvibacterium sp. | reverse complement strand
GCCTTGGGCGGAGTGCGGGCGGATGGAACTGAGAAGCCTGAGATTGATGTGATGCGCCGCTTCGCGGCCTTTGCAAAGGCGGCGTCTCCCAGCCTCCAGGAACCGGACCGGCCGGATGTCGCGATTGTGACATCCGAAGCGGCGCAGTTCTCTCACATGTGGAACACCCAGATGGAGGCGCAGCGCAATGCTGTACGCGCTCTCTGCTATGGGGGCCGCGTGACAGGCTATCTCGTTGGAGAAAGCCAGATCGCGCGCATGGGCCATCCGAAGCTCGTGGTCCTGCCCTCGCCACAAGCATTTGGAGATAAGGCCTGGCAGCAGCTGCTCGAATATGTCCATAGTGGTGGAACGCTGTTGGTCACTGGCGCCGTAAATCGCGACGAACATTGGCACGTTAGAAACAGGCTTGCGGCCGCCGGATTGCAGGGGTCTGTAGAGCCGCTGACTTTTCGCACAGCCACTCTAGTTGCAAATGGGGAATCCATACCTATGTCTTTCAATCAAGCCGCGCAGAGCATGCTTGAGTCGGTTCGATTCGCTGATGGAGCAACGCTGGAATCAAAGCCCTACGGTCAGGGACACATTTTCTGGTCCTCTTATCCAGTCGAACTGGTAGAAAATCCTGACGCAGCTGCGCACCTCTATCAATTCGTACTCAAGCAGGCGAACCTAGCGCCAATGTATGACAGCATATCCAGCCTGCCGCCTGGCGTGCTGGTCTATCCCACGGTTTTGCGTGATGCCGTGCTTTATATCTTTGAATCAGAAGACGCCGCAGATACACCTATCAATTTGCGCGATAAAGCGACCGGGGCAACATTGCATTTCACGCTGGAGTCGCGCCATGCGGCGCTTGTTCTGCTGAGCAAGAAGGATGGATCCGTGCTGGCAAGCTATGGCTATCAGTAGCGATTATCTAGCTGGTTCATACAAAAGGGCGATTTCAGCGCATGAGATTTGGAGTCCCATTCGAGTCATTCGAATGCGCGGCGTTGAGAACCTCACAACATTCAAACTCGTTATGCGCCTGAAGGCTCATGCCCTCTTTTGAGAGATATGCCGCAGCCAGTTACAATTCTTTAACTCGCAGAGAAAGAGCCTAACCTCCCGATCCGGGCTCAGCGCTGCGACCAGCCGCTTCAACCATTGTTTTCATCTTCTAGAAAACGGAATAATCGCACCTAATCCGGAGGCTGTGACTGCTCCCTATGACGTCTCTTCTCCAGCGTCGAATCGTAGATCCGCTCAAGACGCTTTTGCGCCAGGGTATTACTCCGAAAGAGGTTGCTCTCAGCCTCGCCTGTGGTGTAGTTTGCGGGCTCTTTCCAATTGCGGGCACAACCACACTGCTCTGTGCGGCTGCAGCCCTTCTCTTCCGCCTCAACCTTCCTGCTGTTCAGCTGGTCAACTACTTGATCTACCCAATTCAACTGGCGCTCATCATACCCTTTATCCGCGCCGGAGAGTTCATCTTACGCACTGATCGGACAAAATTGTCCCTTCAGCAGATGCTTGCGATCTTCAACAAGAACCATACTCAGGCGCTGCATATTCTCTGGAGGTTGGCTTTGCACGGCATCGTAGCGTGGCTGGTATTTGCGCCCGTGGCTTTCGTCGTGCTGTACCGCCTCTTTCTTCCTATAACCGAGCGCCTCGCGAAGACTCTGCCTCGGCGGCGCCAAACGTCTCCGGTAGTTCCATGAATTCAATCTCCGTTTTTGTAGCCTTGCCAGGCAAACATGCTCCGCTCGCAGTATAAGTATTTCAAACTATTACCATGATGAGTGGTAGGCCAGTCGATGCGTTGCTGTTGCCTTTTAGCAAACGTTAAACATCGATTGTTCGTGGGCCGGCAGGCGTTAGAAGCCGAGGCTTGAATGCACAGGCTGTGCGGCGTCTTTCGGGCCTGAGGTCACCGCCTCAGCCCACATTCAAATACGTCGTATAAGGGAGCGCTCCTAGAGACGTGAACGGCAACATCGTCACCGGCCCATTTGCCGAACTCACCTGCCACTGCCGTTCGCTCATATGCTTCGCCGCCGGCAATTGCCTCCGCGGCATTTTGCCAAGGGACTTTTCTGCATCTATTTGACCGCCATCAATACC
>JBARHV010000156.1:0-6514 GCA_049799415.1 Silvibacterium sp. | reverse complement strand
AAGCTCGCCAGTTACTAGTCGAGCATCGTGAAGACGAAGCATTGCGGCTATATCAAGAACACTTCAAAGGGACTCCCGCGACTGTTGGAGATTCTTACGTTTTTGTTGGTAAGCTTTATCTCTTTCTAGGAGATACAGCGGATGGTTTGCGTAATTTACATCATGCGCTGGATATTGAACCAACCGTGCGAGGCGCTCACACCTACGAAGGGATACTAGCGCTGAAAGAGGGCAATCTAAGTAATGCCGAGAGTGAATTCAAGGAGGAGCTTGCAAACGATCCGAACTATCAAATGGCAATTGCTGAAATGGGAGAGGTCCGGTACCGGCAGCAGCGGTGGTCTGAAGCCGTCCAGCTATTAGCAAAATCAAGAACCATGGCTCCAGAGCTGCTTTATATGCTTTGCGACTCTTACTTCCATATGGGGAATTTGTCTGATGCCGACTTAACCGCAGAAACAGCAGAGGCTTACGGACGGGATGATTCGAAACTTATGCAAAGCCTGATGGAGCTTCTCAATCGCAACGGACAACTGGAGCTTGCTCAACGCTTGTCGGCCGATCTGAAGCCATGAACGATTCGGCTCACGATACACCCTCTGTCACCGTGAGGATTTGATCTGCGTTAACGTTCGTCAATATTTGTTTTATGCCACTCGGCCATATGAGTTCGATCTGGTGCACAACAGAAGCATTGCCAAGGCCAAAGTGCACGCGCTTATCGCTGGACGAGTTGTAGCCAACTGCGGACGTCGCATGGTTATATTGCGAGCCTAGCGTGGTTGTGATCTTGATCTTCGTACCAAGGCCGTCGCGGTTGGATTTAACACCGATCAGCTTCAAGATAATCCAATGATCTTTATTGTTGGTGCAGTTCATCAATATCTTGGGGGGACCGTTCAGCGCCGTTACTACGATATCAATCTTTCCGTCGTTGTTGAGATCGCCGAATGCAGCCCCGCGATGAGCGGACGGAACAGAGAAACTTGCGCCGGCTTTTCGGCTCATATCTTCAAAGGTCAGATTACCCCTATTACGAAACAGCCCATTTGGAAGTGCAGAGGGTCTGTGCGCCACCTCCATTGCATTATCAAGAATATCCCCGTTTGCGGTGAAGATATCCTTATTCCCATCATTGTCGAAATCGAATGCACCGGCCCCCCATGCAGTTAAGCGGCTGGTCATAACAGTTAACCCTGCAGCGCCACCGACATCCTGGAATAGATTGTCCCCGAGATTTCTGTAGATAGGAAAGCCCTCCCCGAACATCGCGGTTTGAAAAATATCCGGCTTCCCATCATTGTCAAGATCTCGAAAATCAGTGCCCATCCCGGCTATGGCGTCTCCGAATCCGTTGTATGCAACCCCAGCAAGTACCCCGACTTCGCTGAATGTACCGTCTCCATTGTTGTGCAGCAGATAATTTTGAAATGTGTCATTGGAGATGAAGACATCGATATGCCCGTCATTGTCATAGTCAGCGAACGAAACGCCCATCCCTTTGCCGACATATTGCGCAATGTGGGACTGTTCTGACACGTCGGTAAATGTGCCATCGCCATTGTTGCGATAAAGAATGTTCGGGGTCCCGAGAAAGTCAATCGGAGAACAATAGGCCGGAATTCCCTGGGTCTTACAATGAGTCGCGGTTGCTATGTTGTAATTCAGGTAGTTAATGACAAGCAGGTCCAACAGCCCATCGTTATTGTAGTCAAACCATCCCGCCGTGACTGCCCAGGGTTTGCCAAGCCCGGGGACCAGGCCGCCTACTCCCGCTTTTTCGGTTACATCTGTGAACGTTCCATCGCCGTTATTATGGAAAAGTTGATTGTGATTAACCCCCGCGACATACAGGTCGATAAAACCGTCATTGTTATAATCCCCGGCCGCCACTCCCATCGAGTAGCCAATCCCTTTAAGGCCAGCGCGCTCTGTGACATCCGTAAAAGTTCCATCGCCATTATTATGGAAAAGGCGATTGTAGTATGCAGGATTGCTCTTCTCGAGCGATGGAATCGCTGCGCCGTTCGTGAAAAATATGTCCAGCAGGCCGTCGTTGTTGTAGTCGAAGAGGGCAACGCCGCCAGCCATAGTTTCATACGTGTAGCGCTGCGGGCTAACACTGTTCCTCAAGATGAAGTTGATTTTTGACGCTTTGATCGTATCTTCAAATTCAATCGCGGGTGAAGGAATCGCAGATGCACTCAGGATAGAGATCCTGGTGAATGCACCTGCCGACGTTACAAGACCAGTCTTCAGCACCTCGCGACGTGTCCAATCTGTCATCTATTGCTCCCCTCAAAGCCTTTCCTGGTCGTCATTCGAGCGATTCGTGAATTTATGTTTTGCGTTATTTGTAGAGTAGCCGCCTGGGGCAAATCATAGTGTCGTTTGAGCCTGGCATCCCTATGATAATATTCGGGCTGAACTCTACCATGCTGCTTTTTGAGCCCTAATTGATATACGCAGGATGAGATGGATTCCCCTGGGGCAGGTCAACGCATCAATGAAAAACCCCACAACCAGTAAGAGGCGAAAAGAAGTTGCCGGGCCCATGGTTCATCAGCCGGTCAGCCTAAAGCAAATAGCTGCCCATCTGGGCCTGAATCCGGCAACAGTATCGGTTGTTCTCAACGATGTCCCGGGCAGAACGATTCCACAAGTCACGCGTGATCGCATCAAGGCCGCGGCCAGGGAGATGAATTACCAGCCAAACCTGCTGGCGCGTTCCTTGCGCAACCGCCAAACCCAGACGATCGGCATCCTTCTCCCTGAGTTGGGTGATGGCTACCACACCCAGGTGATGAGCGGTATCGGCGATCAGCTTATCAAAGCTGGATACCTGTACTTCACGGCGCACCATAGACACAGAAAAAACCTGGTGGAGGACTACACCCGAACACTCATTGGAAGAGGGGCGCAAGGCATTATCGCCGTTGACACTCTGCTGGAGCATCCCATTCCGGTTCCGGTGGTTGCTGTAGCAGGCCATCGCCACATTAAAGGAGTCACCAATGTTGTGCTTAATCATGCCCGCGCTGCGGAATATGCCCTGACGTACTTGTATTCTCTTGGACACCGGAAAATTGCATTCATGCGAGGACAGCCATTCAGCTCAGACTCAGACCAGCGATGGGGAGGACTGGTGGCGGTTGCGAAGGATCTGAACCTTACGATCAACCCGGAGCTGGTGGTGAGCCTTGATCGCGATTTGACTTCGCCAGAACTGGGTTATCCGGTGGTGCAGCAGTTGATTGCGACAAAGCAGCCATTCACGGCGCTGGTCGCCTTCAACGATATCTCTGCGATTGGATCCATCCGGGCGCTGCGGGACTTCCATTTGCGTGTCCCTCAAGACGTGTCCGTCATTGGTTTCGACAACATCAGTGCATCCGCATATACGCTGCCGCGTCTTACAACGATTAGCCAGCCGCTGGAGGAAATCGGCAGAATTGCAACCCAGAGCCTCCTCGACCGCATGCATAACATAGAGATATCGAGCGATGAGATTATCGTGGAGCCGGAGCTGGTCATCCGGGAATCGACAGGCCCTGTAAAACTGTAAAGCCAGACTCGCAGGTATTCTTTAGAACCAGACAAGCCGGCTGTTCGCATGGTCCGGCCGGCACGACGCGCTAAATACTTGCCCTGGTGTACATGGAGCGCAGGGCCTCCCATGCGTGGCTGCCGTCAGAGTGGGTAATGGGTAGAATATTGACCCAAGCGAAGGTGAGATTGCACAGACCAAACCATCGATTCGTGTTCCAGAACACGATTGCCAGCAGGAGGTTCATGGCCACGCCCGCCAGGCAGATGGTGACTTCCGGCCATCCCGTGGTTCGCGCCCGCTGAATGTACATTCCCATCCGGCCGATACCGATTTTTCTGACGGGAACGTAATAGAAGCGGGCAGCCAGAAAGTGGCCGAATTCATGCAAAACCATGCAAAGAAGTACGAGCGAGCCGTTGATGATCAAAACAAGAAGAAGATGGGGAAACATTTTCAAAACTCCGTTAGGCTATACGGCGTTTGAGATGGCCAAGGGCATTCTCGCGTATTTTTATTGAGCGACATTGCGGAAATTGTCCCGGACGATAGATATTCGGTGCGTACTCAACTTCAACAATCGGCAGATGAGATATTTTCTTCACATCTACTAGTACTAGGATGCAAATGTCAGGTGCGATGGCAGTTCGAGAATCGTCCGTTGGTTTTTGATCGGATCGAGCGATAAAAGAAAATACACTTTTTACACTTTGCCCGGGCAACCAACCGGTTCAGTTGCCAGCCGGGAAATTCCGATCGAGCGCTCGCCGACTATGCTTCTCCCGATTACCGCGAAGGCGTTTCAGGAGAAAGGGGCAGCCGAACGAGCAGTCCCAATGCCGCCAGACGATCGATTACCTGGTGGAGATGTGGTGAACAAAAACGCCGCCAGCTTTTTCTCGGAGATGCCGATATTGCTGGCAATCGTCCACTAATGGCGCGCCAGCTCCGATTCGTACCAGGCGACAGTCTCTCGCAAAGCCTCTTCTATACCATATTGGGGCGACCATCCCAGCTGTTCACGCGCTTTGGCTGGATCAAGATACTGTTCGCGAATCTCTGAGCTGGCGTTGTTCTGAATTACTGGTTCCAAATCGGTTCGGTCCATAATTCTGAGCGTCATGTTCACGATGTCGAGCACGGTAAGCCGAAGCCCGAGGCTGAAGTTGAAGGCTTCACCGGAGATGGAGGGAGCATCAGGCAAGTCTTCTGCCAGGCGCTCGCCGAGCGTGAGGTAGCACTCGGCTGCATCTTTGACATAGAGAAAGTCGCGGATAAATTTTCCGTCGCTGCGAATGACGAAAGGCTCTCCGGCCAGGGTTGCCTGAATGACGCCGGGGATGGTGCGGCTGAAGTTGAGGTCGCCGCCTCCGAAGAGGTTGCCGCATCGGGCGATAGCGGTATTGAGACCGTAGGTTGCCGCATACATCTGCGTGATGAGGTCGGTGCAGGACTTGGAGACATCATAAGGATAGCGGCCTTGCAGCGGATGCGTTTCGAGGTAGGGAAGATTGGCGTTGGAGCCGTAGGCTTTGTCGGACGAAGCGACGACGACATTGGATTTTCCGGTGAGGCGGCAGGCTTCGAGGACGTTCCATGTACCCATGACGTTGGCGCGCAGGGTTCCAACGGGGTCGAGCTTGGCGACCTGCACGAGCGGCTGCGCGGCCAGATGAAAGACGGTGTGCGGCTGATATTCGGCAATGGCGCGCTGCATGGTGGGCAGCGATTCGAGATCTCCATTGACGACGGCGATGCGCTGGATGAGCCCTTCACGCAAGAGCATGGAGCGCGGCGCCTGGTCGCGAACGAGGGCGACGACCTCGGCCTCTTCGCGAAGCAATGCCTTGACGAGCCAGCCGCCCATGAGGCCGGTGGCGCCGGTGACGAATACGGTTCTGTTCTTCCAGTAGCTTGCCAATGAAAACCCCAGTCTAAAATCAGTATTAGACCATTTTCGCCGCGCACATGCACATGCGGAAAGTGGCTGGGAGGCATCGGGTGGCGTCTGCGGACGATCTGCAGGTAGTGATTTTGTGCGGCGGCAAGGGCTCGCGGATTTATCCGTTCTCAGAGTATTTTCCAAAGCCGATGATGCCGGTGAACGGACGGCCCATTCTTGTTCACCTGATGCACATATATGCGCGGCAGGGCTTTCGGCGCTTTGTGCTGGCGGCAGGGCATCGCAAGGAGATGCTGCTGGATTATTTTGAGGGCCGTTTTCCAGAGTGGGAAGTCACGATTCTGGACACGGGCGCGGAATCGGATACTGGCGATCGCATTCGCGCCTGCGCAGACCATGTGGGCGAGCAATTTTTTGCCACCTACGGCGATGGGCTGGGCAATGTTGATCTGAAGGCGCTGCTCAAATTTCATCGCGAGAGCGGGGGATTGGCGACGGTGACGGCGGTTCCGCTACGCTCACAATATGGAACCTTACAGTTCGACGCGGATGGGCGGGTGCGGAGTTTTGCCGAGAAGCCGGTGATTCAAGACCAGTGGATCAATGCCGGATTCTTTGTCTTTGAGAAGGCCGGTATGGCGGATTGGGCGGGCGCCAATCTGGAATCAGGCGTGCTGCCGGAGCTGGCGTCGCGGGGCAAGCTTTATACCTACTTGCACAATGGCTTCTGGAAGTCGATGGATACGAGCAAGGACCAACAGGAGATGGAGCGGCTGGGCGAGGACGGCGAGCCGCCGTGGATGGATCTGTGATTTGTATGAATCGGCCTGGCGGTTAAGAGGATGGAGCGCGCGCGTGAAGACTCTGGGGCCGGAGGGTCGAGTCAAGATCGTTGCCCATTCGGACGATGATGGGCAAGAGTGCTTCAATATCCGCCAGCGACGTGCGAAAGTTTACGATGCAGGCGCGCAGCAGAAACTTTCCTTTAACCACTGCATTCGAGAGGTAGGCTTCGCCGCTATTTTGTAAACGAGTCAGCAGATCCCTGTTCAACTGGTCAAGAT
>JBARHV010000155.1:0-2841 GCA_049799415.1 Silvibacterium sp. | reverse complement strand
TGATCGAGTTCGGAGAAACTACACAAGCTGCAGCCGCGTTAAAACAGTTGCACGGCGATGGCGGCGATCCAGCCGATCTGGCCTTTGACGAAGCAGAGACCGGTAAACTCGGCCCTGCACGGCGACTGGTCGCAACGATCGATCCGAGAACGGAAAAAAACACGCTCCGGGTGTACATCGATCTTCCCTTACTCCGCGCCGAGCTAGCGCTCAAAGCACACAAGCCGAACGAGGCCGTCCAACTTCTCGATCCCGCCCAACCTTATCAGTTACGCGATTTTGCGATTCCCTATCTGCGCGCACGGGCCGAAACTGATGCCGGCCAGTTTGACCTGGCGGCACAGGACTACCGGCTCATTCTCGACAATCAGGGCGTAGATCCGCTGGCGCCGGCGTATTCTCTTTCGCACCTCGGTCTGGCTCGTGTGCTGGTTAAGCAAAAGAAGATCGCGCCGGCGTACGCAGAGTACCGCAGGTTCCTCGATCTCTGGAAAAACGCCGATCAGAATTTACTCATCCTTGCGCAGGCCAGGAACGAATACGCCAAACTTGAATCCAGTCAAAATAAATGACACAAGTGGTTCCGGACAGGTCTATGACTCTCCGGATTTAAACCACTCCTGATTCAGTTGAGCGGCGACGTCACCTGCTTGTATCCTGCCGGAATTTCAAATGCCGAAACTGGAACCTGCTCTTTGGAAAAATTAGTTTTCTGCGTCGTCATCGACATCATCACTACATTTTGCGTCGCCTGCCCATTCGCTGGCGTTGCAGCAGCCGGTGCCGGAGCAGGAGCCGGAGCGGGCTGAGCCTTCTTCCTATGCCACGCGCTCATCATCGAGCTGCCCAGCGCCGAGCCAACCGTGCCCAGCCTGCTCGACTCGGTCGCCGCCGTCTGCGTAGCCGTGTCGGTCGCCACCTGCCCCGCAACCGAGCCGGAGTTTGTCTGAGCGGCCGGAGTTGTGCTCGAAGCTGGAGCCGTTCCCGCCGGGGCCAGGCCGCCCATGCTCGTGATCTCCAGCACGCGCGTTCCCTTCAGCTTCGCCATCTCCTTGCCCATCTGTGCCATCGCGTCTGCAGCGCCCGGCTGGCCGCCCAGCAACTGCCCCATGCCCGCATTATTGGCGCTCGCCTTCATCTGCGCGGCCCAGGCCTGCATGTCCACTCCCTGCATTATCTTCTGCCCCATCCGGATGTCGAAGTCCTGAATCTCCTTTACCTCTGGCGGATCAGGCGCGATCCACGCATCCGTGGTCACCGTATAGGCAATCGAGGTTGGCTGTCCCGGCGCTGGCGCAGGCGCATTCGGATCGGTGATTGTCATCGTCATCGTGATCACTTGCTCCTGCGCCATCAACCCATTTACTTCTTTTGAGACACCGGTATTTTTCGCGGACACGTTGTAGCTCATCTTCAGGTCGGTCTGCGGTTGCTGCGTTTGAGCCTGCTTCGCCTGTGCCTGTATCTTCTGCATCTGTTGCGGCATATTCTGCATCATCTGGCGCATCTGCGCGAAGGTCATCACCGTATACGTCTTCTTCACCGAATCGATGTGAATCATCTCTTCCTTATCGAGGTCGACAATGTCTGTGAAATCTTTGCTTACCGTTGCCTTTTGATTGCCATGCACCATTGTCAGAGTGCTGGTCGGCGCAAACATTTTACTCATGGACTTGCCCAGAAACCCTACCGATTTCACCGTATCCACCAGCGTGCCGCCCGTAATCTGCGTTGTCGACTGATAGCTCGCATCGGCGAACGCATAGCCGCTCATAAACGGGCATGCCAGAAGAACCATTCCCCATGCTGTTACTTTGCGCGTATTCATCTCTTGCCTCCTGTACACGTCAAAACTGCTGCAACACCTTCAGACCGACTTGCAGAAATTGCTCGCCGGATTCCATCGCGTGAACGTTTTCGTAAATACTGTCTTCGTAGACGTAGACCCCTTTACAATGCCCAGCAGGTTGGCGTCTCCACCGACCTGGCCGTCAACCTTCAGCTCGATCTTCGAGCACGGAGCAGGAGTAATGTTGGCCGCGTGCGTCGTCCCCTCCGTGTGGATGATCTGCGCGTAAATGTCCGCCTGGGAAGCCAACGCATTGCTCACTGAAAAGTTGCCCAGCGGCGAATTTTGAATGGCCTGCAACACCGTCGGCGGCAGAATTTTTGCCGCCACAATGCTGACCACATGATCGACAACCGCCGCCCCAATCGAAATTCCTTTAATCCCCGCAAATGGACCTAACGGCGAAACCTGCAACTCCACGCGAGGTACGCAGAATGAGATCACCATGGCATTCGGTGCGATTGGCGAGATGCTCTGGTCCTGGGTGATGTCGAAGGTCAATCCCTCGCTATTTCCGCTGCCGTTCCACCCAATCGTAAAGCCGCCTTTGGAATACTCATTCCCACCGGTCAACCCTGGATGAATCAACAACGCCGCGCTGATGTCCAGCGTCAGCGGCAACCCTTCCATCAACGGCCCCAGGGGAATCGTGACTCCTGCCGGCAGTTTCAGCTTGTCTTCCGTGGCCCACACGCCGGGGGTGTTCTTGCCGATCTCCCACCCAAACGTCATTTTTCCGCTCATGCCCTGCACGCCGCTCGCAACCTGCGCGGTGTTCACGGGGAATGTCAGGTTCTGCGCAAATTGAAAATTCGAGACCGTTCCGTTCAGTGTCACCACAGCCAGAAATCCGCCCGTATCCTTCGTCATTTTGGCCGAGATAACTGCCGAGTTCGCCGCGGGCGTCACCGACCAGTTCTCGATCGTCCACCCCGATGCCAAAGCCCTGGCAAAATCCTTGGCTTGCTCACTCGCCGAGCCTCCATCCACTC
>JBARHV010000154.1:0-3807 GCA_049799415.1 Silvibacterium sp. | reverse complement strand
AACGACTCTATCTCTTCCCCTCCTCCCAAAAATGCCTCTTGAGCGGGCCCGCTGGAAAGCGGGTCCATTTCTCGATCCATACCAAACTCCTGTCAGACCCATCCTTTAAAATGGCCCTATGCCAGCTTCACCAGACTCTCGTACCGCAATCGAGAACATTGACCAGCTGCTCGCGAATGTCGGCCTCAGCCCCGGCCGCCGTCAGCTTATGGCTGCCGGATTCGAGCGTCAGGCCAAGCATCCCCGGCAACTTGCCGCCGCTCCTGGAGCCACCGCCCACAGAGCAGTCACTCATGGAGCCGCCGTACGCCCCGCCAAGGCTAAAGCCCCCAGGAACCGCATCGAAGTCCTCCGCGCCCCTCTGCTCGCGGAAATCGATTGGCTCGTCAGCGGTTTCAGCACCCGCACCGGAGGCAAAACCAGTGTCTATACCCCCGGCCAGCGTGCGGGTGAGCTGAATCTCGGTTTCACCTCTCCAGATTCCCACGAGAATGTCCTGGAAAATCGCCGTCGCTTCCTAAAAGCCGTCACCGGCAACCCAGCCTTTCCCATGGTCACCCTGCGCCAGATCCATTCCTCGCTGATACGCACTGTTTCCGCCAAAGATGTAGGCGAAGAGGCCAGATGGAAGGCCGACGGCATGATGACCTCCAGACCCGGTCTGCTGCTTGCCATTCAAACCGCCGACTGTATTCCGGTCCTGATCGCCGACCGCAAACGACGCGCCGTCGCCGCCTTCCATGCCGGTTGGCGCGGAACACTCAAGCGCATTGTCGAACATGGAGTGGGTCGTATGCGGCTGGAGTTCGGCAGCAAGCCCAGGGATCTGGTCGCCGCTATTGGCCCCGGCATCGGTCAGTGCTGCTATGCCGTCGGCGAAGAGGTGCGGAGCGAATTCCTCTCGCAGTTCTCATATGCCGATGACTTGTTCTGCGATGTTTACGATTCAGACCCGGTCAAGGAAAAGTACCCGTTGCTGTTTCTTACCGCGCGCGCGCCCGGCCACAGCAACATGGGCCCCAGCCTGCACCTTGACCTGGTAGAAGCCAATCGGCGTCAGCTGCTGGACGCAGGCCTTGAGCCGGAAGCCATCTCCGTGCTCGGCCACTGCACCAGCTGCCACACCGGCCGCTATTTCTCCTACCGGGCCAGCCAGGGATTCACTGGCCGCATGCTCTCGGTCATTGGAATCAACATAGCCCATAGCCAGTAGCCCATAGCCCATAGCCAGTAGCCAGTAGCCAGTAGCCAGTAGCCCTTGGATTTAAGTGGCTCCGTTACGGCTGGCGGCTAATTTCAGTTTCTAAAAATCAACACGGATGCACCGTGCAGCCACAAAAACCACCGCCTGATTCCTATTGGCTGCCTTACGGCTATTGGCTATTGGCTATTGGCTGCCTTATGGCTAATGGCTATTGGCTAATGGCTAATGGCTGCCTTATGGCTATTGGCTGCCTTATGGCCATTGGCTGCCATTGGCTATTGGCTGCCTTACGGCTATTGGCTATTGACTATTTTCTCGCCCGGATTCACCAGGTCGCGCAGCTCTTTGCTCGGTTTGAAATAAGGAACACGCTTTGCGGGAACATCGACCTTCGCGCCGGTCTTTGGATTGCGCCCGATGCGGGGTTTGCGCTGGCGGATGCGGAAGCTCCCGAATCCACGAATCTCAATCTTGTCGCCGGCCTTCAGCGCTCCGATCACCGAGTCGAAGATCGTGTCGACAATTACCTCTCCGTCGCGCCGGGTAAGATCGCCAATCTGTGTGACTTCCTCAACCAGTTCTGCTTTTGTCATAGGGAACGTGCTACATACTCAAGGTGACGTGAACGTGCTTAAGACTCAGGGTAACCCTTTTTTACAATAGTAGATGCAGGAAATCTTCGCACGTTACCATTCAAAATTAATTTTCACCCTCCCGGACTCTTTTCCAGCCCGGCAGTTAACGGTATGATAACGTCAGCTTTCTCCCTCCGAAACAGGCCTGCGCACCCAATGAAGATCGACTACAGCATCGTTATCCCCGCCTTCAACGAACAGGCGCGCATTGGAGCGACCCTCGCCGATGTCGTCCGCTGTGTGGAAAACAATGGCTGGAATGCGGAGGTCATCGTAATCGACGATGGCTCAACGGATACCACTGCGTCCATTGTGCAAGCGGTTGCCGCGCGGCATCCCTACGTCCGCCTGCTGCCCAATGGCGCCAATCGCGGCAAAGGATACAGCGTCCGCAACGGCATGCTGCAGGCCAGTGGCGACATCGTTCTCTTTACCGATGCCGACCTGTCTGCACCCATCGATGAGGCCGAGCGGCTTTTTGCCGCCATTCGCGAGGGCGCGGATGTGGCCATTGGCTCCCGCTGGCTCGACCGCGGCCGTCAGACCATCCACCAGCCGCTTTACCGCCAGTTTTTTGGCCGCTGCTTCAATCTCGTTACGCGCGCAATCATGCGGCTGCCTTTTGCCGACACCCAGTGTGGATTCAAGGCCTTCACCCGCACAGCCGCGCAAACCATCTTCCAGTTGCAGCACATCCACCGCTGGGGGTTCGACCCTGAAATCCTCTTCATCGCGCTCAAACGAGGCTACATCGTTCGCGAGGTACCGGTTACCTGGGGGCACGACGAGCGCTCCCGTATCAGCTATCTCAGGGATGGATTGAAGATGCTCAAGGAATTGGTCTTCGTCCGCTGGAACGCGCTCACCGGGGTCTATGCAAAAGCCGTCGCCGAATGCGCCCCGAATATTCGCGTGGCCAAATAGCTGCAAAAGAAAAAGAGCGCCCGGTCAGCGCTCTTTTTTCATAATTCAACTGTAGGCAATCCCTCATGAAGCCAGTGGCTGGTCGTACTTCTGCACCGTTTGCCGCATCCGCATACTGGACTTCATGACTGCGCGCACGCCCTGGGTAGTCTGGTCAAGGCGCATCGTCTTCGAACAGGTTCCGCACAGCCAGAAATGCTCCATGCGGTGAACTGATTCAGAGCCATCGCCCACCACCACATCGAACACGAAAATACGGCCTTCCCGCAGATAGTGAAGCGGCTTCGCACATTTTGGATTTGCGCATTCATTGACCATTTGGAACTCCCCTCGGGGCCCGTTGCAGCGTGTTATTCCTTGCGTTACTTGTTAGTTAAGATGCGTCCTTGCCGTCCAAAGTTACATCTCTTTTCCATTTATGTCGGACTCGTCTTATTTCCTCTTGTCAAATCGACAGCAAAGCCGCCCGCTATGCGAAAATGAGCAGTTCACCCCGAAAGCAGTCCAGCTGGAAAGCAGCTCAGCTCGAAATAACGACACATGCCTATTCTCCGCTCCGCCTTCATCGCCCTCTCCCGCAATCAGCCCCTGCGTCACTTTTCTGAGCGGTCCGCTCTGGGCCGCCGTATGTCCTCCCGCTTCGTCGCCGGTCTTGAGGTCGAGGACGTCCTGCGCGCCGCCCAGTCTCTGCAGAACCAGGGCATCGCGTCTACCCTGGACAGCCTCGGCGAAAATGTCAGCACCCCAGAACAGGCGCGCCACTCAGCGGATATCTACCACCAGCTACTGGACGCAATCGCCCAGCGAAAGCTCAACGCCAACATCAGCGTCAAGCTCACCCAGATGGGCCTCGAGCAGTCGCCCGTCCTGGCCGAGTCCATCGCCCGCGACCTCGCCCAGCATGCCCGCACGCTGGGTAACTTTGTGCGCATCGATATGGAAGATTCCCATCTCACCCAGATCACGCTCGATATCGTGCGCCGGCTGCATGCGCGCGTTGAGACGCGCGGAGCCATCGGCGTGGTCATCCAGGCTTATCTTTAC
>JBARHV010000153.1:0-1870 GCA_049799415.1 Silvibacterium sp. | reverse complement strand
CACTCCGCCAGCGCTACCACCATAAACGCCAGGATTTTCCCCAGCAGGAATTCATGTGCCGAGATGCTGGAAACGTAGACTTGGAGAATTGTTTTCTGCTCGGCTTCCTTCGCCATGGCCAAGGATGCCAATAGCGGCGGAAACATAGAGAGTCCCAGAACGAAAATTCCCGGCCCGAAGAATTTCTTCGATGACCGGCCCGGGTTGTACCACAGGCGGATGGCGGTCTGTACCGGCTGAACTTGCGTGGCTCCCGTCTGTTCGAGGGCGCGCGTAATCTGTTGCGCATAACCCGCCATCAGCCGGGCCGTATTGGCGTCGGAAGCATCCACCAGGAATTGCACGGGCGCATCGCTGCCGCGCGCGATGTCGCGGCCAAAGTGTTCCGGAATGATGAGTGCGGCGTGCGCCGTATTCGCGGTCAGCGCGTCGGTGGGCTGCCGATCGGTGGGCCATGCCACTACATGGAAGCTGATGGAGGCGCGGAAGGCGTCGATGAAATTGCGCGAGGCGGGCGAATCGTCCAGATCCTGCACGATGATCGGCAGGTGGCTCGCGTCCAGCGAAATCGCAGTGGACATGAGCAGCAGCAATACCAACGGCAGCACCAGCGCCAGCGCCAGGGTTCGCCAGTCCCGACAGATCTGAGTCAATTCTTTTCCCGCCTGAGCCAGGATTCGTCTCATAGGGTTCTTTACTCCGCGGCCGCGACTTTGCCTTGTTGCCGGGCCTGTTCCACTACGCTGATAAACACGTCTTCCATCGAGAAGCGTTCTTCTCTCGCCTGCATCACGCGAATGCCGTTCGATTCGAGTTTTTCGCGCGTTGCCCGCTCGCCGGCCGCCGCGTCTTCATCGGTGATGACATGCAAGCGGTCACCGAATAAAGAGACGCGCCAGCGTTCCGTATCCTTCTTCAATAGATCCGCGGCCCGTTGCGGCTGGTCGACGGTAAATTCGAGCAGATGCCCCTTCTGCTGGGCTTTGATCTCGCTTGGGCTGCCTTCGGCCGCCAGTTCGCCCGCAACCATCAAGCCCAGGCGATTGCATTGCTCGGATTCTTCCAGATAATGCGTGGTCACGAGAATCGCCGTTCCCGCGTCCGCCAGCCGGTTGATCATGGACCAAAAGGCGCGGCGCGCCAGCGGATCCACGCCGGAAGTCGGCTCGTCCAGAAACAGCACGCTCGGCTCGTGCATGATGGCCGCGCCAAAGGCCACGCGCTGTTTCCATCCTCCCGGCAGGCTTCCGGTGATCTGGTCCTGCTTGCCTGCGAGGCCCGAAAACGACAATACCCACTGCGCCTTTTCGCGGCGTTCTTTGTCGGGCACCCCGTAAACGCCCGCGAAGAAGTCGAGATTGGATTGGATGGAGAGATCTTCGTATAAAGAGAATTTCTGGGACATGTAGCCCACCCGCTGGCGCACGCTTTGCGATCGCCCCTCGCGCGCTCCCGCCAGTTGCACTTCGCCGGCGCTAGGGTCCAGGAGGCCGCAAAGCATCTTGATAGCGGTGGTTTTGCCCGCGCCGTTCGCTCCTAGCAGGCCATAGATCTCGCCATAGTGAACTTCCAAGTTGATGCCCTTGACGGCCGTGAAGTCTCCGAATTTCCGCGTCAGATTGCGCGCACCGATGGCAACCTGGCCGCTCAAGTCCTGATGGGAATGCCGGGCGGGGAAGGGCGTCTGGTGAAGGGTTTGACCCAGCGCGCGCAGTTTGGCGACGAATACATTCTCGAGCGTCGGCTGGTCTTCACGCACTTCGCTGATGGGTATCCCGGCCGCTTGGAGTTTTTCTTCCAGAAAGCGCTTCGCTCGATCGGGATCATCCGCCAGAAGGTCCAGCCGGTCGCCGAAGCGCTGGACGTCCAG
>JBARHV010000152.1:0-6265 GCA_049799415.1 Silvibacterium sp. | reverse complement strand
ATATTGCAAAGTACTTTGCAATAGGGAGATGATCTGATGAATGAATATCCGACGTTGCAATTGAATCCCCTAGGGCTGTTTAAGTCCCTATCGATGGGTGTCAAACTCATTTTCGTGTGCGGGCTGGCATTGCTCATGACCATTCCGGCGTTCTTTGTCAGTTCGCTCGTCAATGACAGAACGAAACGAGCCGAGGACGTCGTTAAAGAGATAAGCGGTCATGTCGGAGGCCCACAGACCTTCCTCGGACCAACTCTAGCCATTCCCTACAGTGTTCCCCCGCAATCTCCGTCTGACTCTACAAAGCACGGAATTTATCTAGTGTTCCCGGCCCAGGCCTCCGCTGTTCTCAAGACGTCAACCGAGGAGCGACATCGCTCGCTCTTCAGGGTCCCAGTGTTCCGAGCAGATTTAAGGCTGGATGGCGACTTTGATTTGTCAGGAACGCCCTCTGCGGCTCCAGCAGGGGCGGTACTCGACTGGAGCCAGGCTGAAATCATAGTTGGAGTAAGCGATCCACGCGGAGCGCTTGCCGATGCCACACTAACAACGGATGCAAAGTCCACGACTCTTCTGCCAGCGGACATTGCTGAGAACATCTCTATTGGTGAGTATCAAAACCAGCGTCTCAAATTATCCCTATTCGGCGCACGAGTGGGCGACATCGCGAAGCCAGCTGCCCGCTTTCATGTAACATCCGCACTGCAGTTCTCCGGCGCTGAACGAATTGCTGTGCTTGCTTATGGCAAGACCACACATCTTACGGCGCAGGGGGACTGGCAAAATCCAGGGTTTGACGGAGGCATTCTGCCCGTCAGCCACGACATAACAAACCGTGGATTTACTGCCGAATGGTCTGTTCCCTTTATAGCGCGAGGGGTGCCCGCAGAAGGCACAGACGGCTCCATTACCGGCCTCGATTCCACAGCTCTCGGAATCTCGTTCGTTGAGCTGACAGATCCCTACCAATCCGTGAACCGGTCTTTGAAATATGTGCTCCTCTTCCTGGGTCTTGTATTTCTCTCGTATTTCGTTTTCGAAGCGACGACAGGAAAGAGAGTTCATCCGGCGCAATACATTCTGGTCGGAATTGCCCAGATCATCTTTTACCTGCTCCTCCTGTCTTTTGCGGAAAGGATCGGATTCGATTATGGCTTCATGCTGGCAAGCGCCGCAACGGTCGGCTTGCTGTCCGCCAATGCCGGGTGGATCTTCACCAGCTGGCTCCAGGGCATACGAGCTCTGGTCATCTTCGCCCTGCTGTACACACTGATCTATTTGTTGCTGACGCTCGAGGACAATGCTTTGCTGGTAGGCGCAATTGCGAGCTTCCTGGCAGTCGCAGCGGCCATGTACTTTACTCGCAGAATCGATTGGTACGGATCTCTCCCAACTGCAAACCCTCCCGAACGGGCCGCTGGGCCAGCTGGGCCGGGCAACGCGATATAAAGCAGCGCCTGATTAGAAGGGAGGATTCGATGCAGAATACGAAGTGCCAGGGACTGCACGTGGCAATCATTATGGATGGGAATGGTCGATGGGCAACCCGGCAGGGGTTAACCCGCGCGGCTGGCCATCGTGCCGGAGTCGCTTCCGCGCGGCGCATTGTGGAGCACGCGCTCGATCGAGGCATCACTCGCCTGACACTCTATGCGTTCTCGTCCGATAACTGGCGTCGTCCGGCTTCAGAGGTGCAGACCATATTCTGGCTGCTTCGAGCTTTCTTGCGTCTGGAGACCGCGCGACTCCTGCGACGCGGGGTGCGGTTTCGGGCGATTGGCCGCCGCGATCGATTAGCAAAAGAGGTGTTGAAAGTAGTTGAAACAACCGAAGCAGCAACCGCTTCAGGAAGGAATCTTCAACTGTGTGTTGCGATCGACTATTCTTCTCGCGACGCCATCACACGTGCGGCGATGAGCGTGGCCATGTCTCTGGCAAACGAAACTGCCCTCTCGGCGGACTTAATCCGGCCTTTGCTGGACCATGCCCTTACTATGGGTGATAGGGAAGTTGACTTGTTGATTCGGACCGGCGGTGAGCAGCGGCTTTCTGACTTTCTATTATGGGAATCTGCATACGCGGAACTCTTATTCACTGATCGTATGTGGCCCGAATTCGATGAGAAGGACTTCGACGCAGCGCTGGACGAGTTCCATCTGAGGGAACGGCGCTTTGGGGGAGTATTGCCGCCGCGGCAACTTATTCCCTCGACGGTCTGAGGTATGACCAACTACTCTCTTAGCAATCTATGAAGCAACTCGACTATGTTCATCGCATCCGCTTCTGGCTCGCCGTCTTGATCATTGGTTTGGTTCTTAGCGGAGTAACTGCTTTTCCCTTACAGACGGAACTCGGCTGGCTCGTATTGTTCCTTCATTCAAACTGGCTGCAGCCTATTGCGGAGTCCACTCTCGTTCTTCCATGGGTTGAACGTGTCGACGAAGGACTCAGAGTGACAAACGAGCACTATCCCTTTCTTGCTTACGGCACTGATTGGCTCGCCTTCGCTCATTTGATAATTGCCATAGCCTTTCTAGGGCCGTACCTCGATCCGGTACGGAACAAGTGGGTTGTCACCTTCGGTCTGATCGCCTGCGGTGGCGTCATTCCTCTTGCCCTTGTCGCAGGGCATATACGTGGTATTCCGTTTGGATGGCGGCTCATCGATTGTAGTTTCGGGGTCGTCGGCAGTATCCCTCTTCTGATGTGCAGACGACTCATTGCGAATCTCGAACAAGAAGTAGATTGCAGAGACGATTCGTTGGCCGAGAGTTGTTAAGGCTGTGTCTAGTCCTTTAATGCCTGTTTATCAGTCCAACCCAGCGCAATCATTAACGGCATTTAATAGCGTGACGCACGCCTGCCGCTTACCGTGTCAAAATTTGGGCAAACGCTAGAAATGGCGGCACCATCCGAGCAATCAGGCTGATCATCTTGCGTTAGATGAGCGCATTGCCCTGTACGCAACTGTTGACGTTCAGAGTCTGCGGCTGCGAACATTGCCTTCGGCTGATGTTTCCTGCGCTGAGGAGCCGGAGATCCGTTGGCTGTCCGCGGCGAGAAAGGAACCTTTGCCTATGAGCGACCTTCGCCTAGTACTCCGCCAGTTCCGGAAAGCCCCGGGCTTTTCCCTCACCGTCATCCTCATGTTTGCGCTGGGCATCGGGGCCACAACAGCCATCTTCTCACTCGTTGAAGGCGTCCTCCTGCGTCCACTGCCGTTTCCAGACTCCCAGCGTCTGGTCCTTTTGGGCGACCGCCTCGGCGATGGTCTCCAGCTAGGCGTTACCGGTTCGGAAGTGGCGACCTACGAGCGTGCCGCACGGGCCTTCTCCTCGATGGGCGCCTACATCACGACATCGTGGGAGCTCTCAGGTGGCCCAGTCTCTGAATCGGTGAATGGCGCACGTCTCACAGCCGGCGTCTTTCCAACGCTCGGCATTACGCCCGTTATCGGCCGCGTCTTCACTCAGCAGGAAGACGACGCCCACGCTCCCGTCACAGTCATTAGTTACCCATTGTGGCTCAATCGCTTTCACCGCGATTCACATGTCGTAGGCGCCACGATTACGCTCGACCGCAGGAACTACACCGTCGTTGGCGTCATGCCACGCAGCTTCGAATTCCCCTTGCTCCCCGGCCGTGTCGGGCAGGCGCAGCTATGGGTGCCCATGAGCTTCACTGCAAATGAGCTTTCGCCATCCGCGGGCGCATGGGGAACGCACCTGGTCGCCCGAATGAAGGATGGCGCCACACTACAGCAGGCGACTCAGGATGCAAATCGCATCGCGCAGCAGGTTATGCGAGACTTCCCCCCGGAACTGGCCGCCATCCACATCCGTGGCGATGTTCTTCCCCTGCGCGAATCCATCGTAGCTGGCGTGCGACCTCTGCTCAGCACGCTTTTTCTCGCTGTCTGCATTGTGCTGCTCATCGCCTGTGCCAATGTAGCCACTTTACTGCTGGTCCGCGCCATTCGGCGCCGCCGTGAGCATGCCGTGCGTCTGGCGCTGGGAGCTCCCTCCAGCGTCATCCTCCGCGAGTGTGTCAGCGAGGGTCTCCTGCTGAGTCTTGCCGGAGGGCTTCTCGGTCTCGCTCTGGCGGCAGCTGTCCTGCGCGTCGCCGTTCCGCTCCTTCCCGAGTCCATGCCGCGCATCGACGCCATCTCCGTCAATACTGCCGTTGCGAGTTTCGCTCTCCTCATCGCCGTGGCGACCGGAGTTCTCTGCAGCCTTGCTCCGGCCTGGGCTGCCGTCCGCACCAATGTACTTGATTGCCTCAGGGAAGACGCGCGCTCGGTGGCTGGCAGCCTGCGCCAGAACTGGCTCCGCTCGTCTATCGTCGTCGCCGAGATTGCCATTGCCACTATCTTGCTCACCGCGTCACTGGCCTTCCTGCGCAGCTATCAGCAAATGCTCGCCGTTAATCCGGGCTTCCGGCCGGACCACGTCCTCATCGCCGGGTACCAGTTGCCCCTGCAGCAATACGCAACCGAGTCGTCCATCGCTGCATTTAATCGCGAGGTCGTCAGCCGCCTCTCGGCCCAACCCGCCACCGTCGCCGTCGGACTGGCCAACACGCTCCCTGACACCGGCGGCGGTGGACGCGGCGCCTTTACTATTGAAGGCGCCTCCATCGCGGGCTGGAAGCTCAAGTTCGCTCCTTTCATCGAGACCTACGGCGACTACTTCCGCGCTCTCGGCATACCCCTCATCGCAGGTCGCTTTTTCACTGTCCGCGACCGCTCCAACGCACCGCTCGTCTGCATCGTTGACGAATCCATGGCCAAAAGGGAATGGCCCGGCCAGAGCGCCATCGGCAAGCGCCTTCACATCGGCAATCCCAAACGCAACTTGCCCTGGGCGACCGTCGTCGGTGTTGTGCCCAACGTTCGCATCGAGGCACCCGATCAGCCTCCTGGCGAGCAATGGTACTTTCCCCTCGAACAGCCCGCCATCATCGAAGGCTCCGGCGCCACCGGCATGGTTGATCTCTCCAGCGGCTATATCGCCCTCCGTTCCACGCTTCCGCCCGTGCAGATGATCCACACTCTGCGCTCGGTCGTCGCCGGCATCGATCCGCGGCTGGCTCTCGATCCCGTCCAACCGATGGCCGACGCCATTTCCACCGTCGAGGCGTCGCGTCGCTTCAACACCGGACTCATCTCATGCTTTGCACTGGTCGCTCTGCTGCTGGCCGCCATGGGCATCTATGCCGTGATCGCTTTCAGCGTTTCCCAGCGGACGCAGGAAATCGCAGTCCGCATCGCTCTTGGCGCACGGCGCGGCAACATCGCGCGGCTTGTGCTCGGGGCGGGCGCTAAAATCGCTGTCGCCGGCTGTACTCTCGGTGTTTTGGGATCACTGGTCGCGTCTCGTCTCGTCGGCGCATTCCTCTTCGGAGTCAGCGCAACGAACCCAGTTGTTTACACAGTAAGCGTCTTCCTCATGCTTGCCCTGGCGATCCTCGCCTCGACGCTGCCAGCTCTTCGCGCCGCCACCGCCGATCCTGCCGGGGCTCTACGCTCCGAATAGATCCAGCGGTAATGTTTACCGCGAAACGCGTCCCATCCGACAGCCATCAGTGTTCTCCGTAGGGTTCTGGGTGAGTACATCATCGCCAATGCACTCATTGATGTCGTGGTAAAGCAGTCAGGGTTTTACCGTGTCAAAATTTGGGCAAACGCTAGCTGCTGGATTTACAAGGCCCTGGTCGCTCCATAAGGCCTTAAAAACCACCTAAAACTGGATTATTGTTCCCATACTGTTCCCAGATTTGGGCTATTTGTTCCCACAGGATCATCTCGGGTTCGGATCATCGGTTAAGGCCACCGTTCAAGCTGTTTCAATCCTCTCATTTCTCGACTTGGTAAGAACTCTCTAAACGCAAGCCCGCTTGCGGGAACTCATCGTGAACAAGCTGAAGTCTGAGTGATCTCTCTTTTTTGGCCTGCTGGTAGACAGTTCTGCCAGCGCTTGGCTGGGAAGACGCCTTACTTTGAGGACCCTTTCTATCTTCCGGATTTGCTCAACGCGTTAATCCAGATTTGGCCTGAACGTAATGCACGAGATTGGCGGCGCTCCATCAATAATGCTTACGGTCTTAGACGTCATCATCGGAAAACGGACACCTCCTGCCGGTTCAAGATCCATTTCATCGAGCGTAAAACCGTGAACAGAATTCGTATCAACGAGCACAGTTGAGCCCGCCAAGTCCTCAATGCCCATGATCGAGAAGTTGGTTTCAATGATCCGCAGATCTAGAG
>JBARHV010000151.1:0-1818 GCA_049799415.1 Silvibacterium sp. | reverse complement strand
GTCCGGCGCTGACAAAGGAGAAGACGCTGGTGTCATTTGCGGCCTCAGTGAAGACGGGAGCGATTGAAGAAGCCGCGGGGCTGGAAATCGGCGTCATCCGGGCGATGCCGAATACGCCGTCGGCGCTGGGAGTGGGCGCAGCGGGACTGTGCCGCGGGCGCTATGTCAAGCCGGCGCAGATGGAACTGGCGCAGCGTATTTTTGAGACGGTGGGCCGGGCCGTGATTGTGGAAGAAAAGCACATGGATGCGGTGACGGGGCTGTCGGCTTCGGGGCCGGCGTATATCTACATCGTGATCGAGGCGCTGGCCGAGGCGGGCGTGAAGGTGGGACTGCCGCGCGACACGGCTACGCAACTGGCCGCGCAAACCGTGTTTGGCGCAGGCAAGATGGTGCTCGAGACGGGGTACCATCCGGCGTTGCTGAAAGACGCGGTAACGACGCCAGCCGGATGCACGGTCGATGGGATTCTTGAGCTTGAAGAAGGCGGTCTGCGCGTGACGCTGATCAAAGCCGTGATGCGGGCGACCGAACGGGCCAAGGAGCTGGCGGCTGGGTAAACACAGGGTTCAGAGATCAGGGGTCAGGGAGCACACCGGGCCGAGGGTTTGTTTAGTTTGGAGGGGCGATGAACGTTCCGAAGATCGCTGATGGATTTTCGACAGCGGGCATGTGGATCATGGCCATCTCTCTTTGCGAACTGGCATTATCGTGGGGCGAATCGGCAGCCGCAGGGCTTCTTGAATTTCGCGATAAGCCTCATATGATCGCTGTCTCCGACGTAGTATTTCAGGTCGGATTTGGTGCGATCCTCTGGCTAGCTGGACGGATTATGGCGCGTATGTCCAAAGCGCCGCAATCAAACCCTCCGGTTGAAGCAACGAAGACTTAGCTTGCTGATTCAACGCCCAACCTGGCTGCCGTCGTACATCCCGGAATTGCAGGGGCTGCGTGGGCTGGCGGTCCTGGGAGTGGTGATCTATCACTGCCATCCGCGGCTGCAGGGCACATGGCTCTACTACAGGTCGCTGTGGGGATGGGCCGGAGTCAATCTTTTCTTCGTGCTCTCCGGCTTTCTGATCACGTCGATCTTGCTTGAGGCGCGCGAGAAGCCGCACTACTTCAAGAATTTTTACGCGCGGCGGGCGCTGCGTATCTGGCCGGTGTATCTGCTGGTCCTGGTGATCTGCTACGCCAACGCGCCGTGGTTCATTGGCCTCAGCATCTGGGATGCGGTGAGGACCGCACCGTGGTGGGCCTACTTGCTGTTTCTGCAAAATCTTTTTCACATTGCGATGCCACCGGCGATCGGGCAGACGTGGTCGCTGGCGATTGAGGAGCAGTACTACTTTGTGTGGGCGCCGGTGGTGCGGTTTCTACGGCGGCCGTGGATGCTGGCCGTGCCATTGACCGTGGCGCTGGTTGGATGCCCGCTGCTGCGCATGCACCACCAAGCGTGGCTGACGCCGACGCATACACTGATTCATCTGGATGGCATCGCACTGGGCAGTTTGATGGCGCTGGGACTTTACACGATACGCATAAGCAGGCGCGTGTGGCTGGCGATCGGAATTGCGGGGCTGGTGCTGGGCATTGCGGCGACCGCGACGATTGCCGGAGGAACAGCGTTTCTCGATTCTGCGCTGGCAGCGGCCTTTGGCGGAGCGGTGCTGGCGGCGATTGCCTCGACGGGCGCGCGCAACCCGCTGAATGCGGTGCTGCGCCGCGGGCCGCTGGCATTTTACGGACGGATCAGCTATGGGCTCTACATGATCCACATCATGGTGTTCATTTATTTTGGCTGGTTTGATGCAAAGA
>JBARHV010000150.1:0-18441 GCA_049799415.1 Silvibacterium sp. | reverse complement strand
GTTTACTCCAGAGATGGCAAAGCAGCTGCTGGCGGCCAGCGGGAACCGCTCGATTGACCCGGCTGATGCTTCGTTTGCCGTGATCTATTCCTATGGTGGATTCACAGGAGCAACCACTTTTGTCCGTTCAGACAATTCGTCCGCGACGCCCATCCACATTACGCGCGAAGTGGGCGTTCCATCCAATAAGGTTGAGGCTTTTTTCAAGGACCCCTTCGCGAGTCTTAGTGTTGCCCGAGAGGCTCCACTCACGATTCAGCGAGCGCTGATAGGGCCAGTACCCAGCGAGAGTCACGGGTGGTTGATTGCGGTTCTGCTCTACGTATTCATGGGGTTTTACGCGATTGGGCCAGGAGTGGTCGTCTGGGTGGCGCTCTCAGAGTTAATGCCCACAAGAATCCGCTCGAATGGCATGAGCATTGCCCTGGTCCTCAATCAGATGGTTGCGGCTACACTGCTAACCATCTTCCTGCCGGTGGTCAGCAAGTATGGCTATTCAGCGATGTTCTTCCTTTTTGCGGGATTTACAGTGATCTACTTCCTGACTGCCGTCTTCTTCCTGCCTGAAACCAAGGGCAAGACGCTAGAGGAAATTGAGGAGCACTTTGCTAAAACGGCAGTAAGCTAAAATTACCCCTCCAACGTCCGATCACAGGCGCACTCACTGAATGTCCTGCGCCTCTTGTGACCCGAAAGGAATGGCAGGCGGATTGGAGCAAGCCTATTCGCTTGGGTAAATAAGGTACGCCTTGCGGCGCTCCTTATATTGCTGAATGTCTTCCTGCCACGATTCCGCGATGGTTTGCGGATCAACGTGGTTTTCCAGCGCTTTCAATGTTGCGTCATTCGCAAGCAAAGGCTCGATGGAAGCCAGGTGATATTTGGTTGGATACAGTTTATATATCATGGAAGCTATCTCAACGCCGACCTCTGGAGAATTCAACACATTGCGGTTGGTGATGACAAACTGGACCCCCTGACAAACCTGGCCAGCATAGGGATATGGCGCCTGCGGAGTAAATTCCACCGCAACAAATCGAATTCCGGGAATGAAGCGATTGTTCAAGGCTGTCGCAAGTTGCGTCGCGTCGATCCACGGCGCGCCGATCCATCCAAATGGAGTATCGGTGCCGCGGCCCACTGAGATGTTGGAACTTTCGATCATCCCAATGCCCGGATACATAGCGGCTTCGTCGAGGTTGCGAAGATTGGGGGATGGATTAACCCAGAGCAGTGAGGTGGAGTCATACCAATCGCCACGCTGCCATCCTTTCATTGGAACCACCGTAAGGGGAGCCCCAATATGGTCTTCCCCATTGAAATACCGGGCGATTTCTCCCATGGTCATTCCATGCCGTACGGGAAGAGGCATAAAGCCCGTGTAACTCGAATGCCCTGCATCGGAGACCGGACCTTGCACAAACGAGCCATTGATGGGATCGGGCCGGTCGAGAATCACGATGTCTGTTCCGGTGTGAGCAGCTGCCTGCAGGAAATAGGCGACAGCAGTTTCGTAGGTATAGAAGCGAACCCCTGCATCACGCAGATCGATGACGACAGCGTCGAGGTCGCGCAGCTTGTCGACAGGGGGATGACGCTGTGCAGCTGAAGCGCCATACATACTGATGATTGGCAATCCTGTGGCTGCATCCCGGCTGCCGGAGATATCGGTCGTATCCATTTTGCCGGTGATCCCGTGTTCGGGGCTGAAAAGTGTGGTCACTACCAAGCCCGGAACATGTGCAGGAGCGTCTTTTGCAAGCACATCGATGGTGCGCCTTCCCTGGCTATCCACGCCGGTCTGGTTACTGAGAATTGCCATACGCAACCTGTCACCGTGCTTTTTTGCGAGTGCGGCGAGCGTGGCGAAGTTCTCTTGTTCGAGAACATCAATGCCTGTTTCCACACTTCCGTTCCTGCTTTGCCTACGACGCATGCCCGCCAGAGACTCGTTGTAGCCGGTGAGACGGGAGATTTCCTTGCCCGAGTTGGGCACCTGAATATTCAGCGCCTCAGCAGCAGCATTGGCGATCTGTCCCTCCAGCGCGACGGTATGGCCTCCACCATTTGGGTACGTGCGGTTGCTGAGAAAAATCACATAGCTATCACTCCAGGGGTCTATCCAGATGTCGGTGCCAGTCCAGCCGGTATGACCAAAGCTGCCTACCGGAAACAACTCTCCGCGATTGCCGGAAAAGGGGCTTTCAATATCCCAGCCGAGACCTCGCAGCGCGACGCCGGTTGTGGGGTTTTGAGGAGTCGTCATCTTTTCCGCGGTCAGTCGATTCAGCGGAAATTTACTCGGTCTCCCCGCCAGCAGGTCAAGCAAATTCTGTGCGAAGATCGATACGTCTCCGGCTGTGCTGAACAGGCCAGCATGTCCGGCAACGCCACCCATGCGTCTCGATGTTGGATCATTCACGACGCCCAGCAACATGTGATGGTTCTCGTCATACTGAGTCGGCGCAATCTCGTCGTGCCAGGAAGCGGGCGGCAGAAAGCGAGTGTGATCCATACCCATAGGAGCGAAGACGTATTTCAGTACATAGTCGTTCAGGGTCATTCCACTGAGTTTTTCCACCAGCGCGCCCATCGTAATGAAGTTGATGTCGCTATAGCGGAATGCAACTCCCGGCGGATGATCCGGCTTTGCGGCAAATGCCATATCGTATCCCGTCTGTTTGCCGGACCATGGTTGCTTCAAATCCAGATCGGGAGGCAGGCCGGAGTAGTGGGTCATCACCTGCCGTATGGTGATGTCCTCCTTGCCGTTGGCTGCGAACGCGGGAAGGTATTTTGATACAGGATCGTTGAGCCGGAAGCGTCCCTGCTGATAAAGCTGCATGGCCGCCGTGGTGGTGGCCATGACCTTTGTCATCGATGCCATATCGAAGATGGTGTCTTCCGTCATCGGTACGGGTGTCGGAATGAAGGAGCGATCTCCGTAAGCCTTATGAAAGACAACATGGCCGTCATGGCCGATCACGATCACGGCACCAGGCACATCATGCGCCTCCAGCGCCGTTGCCATAATTCGATCGACGCTACTGAAGTCGGGGACTTCTTGCTGCTGTGCATTCAGCTTGAGGGAGATCAGCAACAGTAGAACCAGCATTGACGACAACGTTTTCACTCTAAGGCGTTTCTCAGCCTTTGCCCCGCGCACAACGATCGGTATAACCAACGGTTTTCTCCTAGTCAGCCGCCACTGTGTGCTCAAGGATCGCGGCGGCGGAACAATCCTTGTAAAGCGAGCCTTCTTTCATGATCACATGCAGGTTTTTTTCGCGCACAACAAGATCGAGATCTTTCAATGGATCACCGTCAACCAAAAGCAGATCGGCAATGTAACCTTCCTTCACCTGGCCGAGTTCATTGCCCAGGCCCATGACCTGTCCACCGATGCGCGTGCCGCATTGGAGCGCCTCATTCGGTGAAAAGCCGAGTAGATCGACAAAATGCTTGAGGTCGCGCGCGTTGTCACCCTGGGGTGATTGGGCGAAGCCGTAGTCTCCTCCGATGAGGACACGCACTCCCCGCTTGCGAAGCTCTGTGTAGACTGCAGCGGTCGTGTCGATGGTGCGCTGCATCTTTCGGCCGACTTCCGAGTCGCGGTGGAATCCGAACGCTTCGCCCTCGTAGAGAGTGCTGTAGATAATACCGATTGCCGGTCCCACAAAAATCCTATCTTTCGCGGACTCCAGCATATCAATTGCTTCCTCATCCGCCGACTCACAATGATAGATCACGTCGATCCCGGCGCGCACAGCCCGCTTCACGGATTCGGCTGCTCGAGCGTGACAATTGACCTTCTTGCCGAAATCGCGCGCGACACGGACTGCGGTCAGTATCTCTTCCTCACTCATAACCGTGAGGCCGCCGTGGGCAGCCGGACTGAGATCGTCGCCCGAAATGTTGAGCTTGATGTTATCTACCCCTTCACGGCAGCATAGACGGACGGCCTTGGTTATCTCCTCCTTGCCGTCGGCGATCAGGCCAAAGCTTTCGTAATACATGTGCGCTTTGCGTTCGTCGCCGAGGCCACCGGTAACGGTGATCTCCGGGCTTCCCGCGCGAATACGCGGTCCGGGGAATTCACCTTTATTGACGGCATTGCGGATGACAACGTCGAGCCGCAGCTTTGAAGTGGCGGCACTGTAGGCGCTCGTGAATCCATGATCGAGCAGTGTTTTGGCATTTCGCACAGTAAGCAGCATGTGCTCTTCGGGAGGAATGTTGCCGAGATCGGAATCATTCACCGCTCCGCCGAACGAAATGTGTGCATGTCCTTCCACCAGACCAGGCATCAGCGTTCTGCCGCGGGCCTCGATCACGACCGCGCCATCGGTAGCGAGCCGGTTTGGCGCGCGGGCGATGGTTTTGATTCTGGCGCCTTCAATAAGCACATCACCGGGAAAGGCATGTGCTCCGCTACCGTCCCAAACACTGGCATTACGGAAGAGAACTCGATTCATAACATTTACCTCCTTATGATTTGTAACGGCATGATCCTACTGATCCGCCACATAAGCGCCGATGCGACCCGCAAGTCCGGGTGACAACCGCGCGACCACTATGCCATAGATCACGGACAGGACAAGCACACCGAGCGCGATCCATGGGAACACATTGAAAGGCCACGCTTGCCCTGGCTGGATAAGGCCCCAGAGCGGAAATAACATAACAACTGTGCCGGCGATCGGCAGCAGAATATGGCGAAGAATGTCGAGCTCACTGCGGTGGTGCCGGATCACGTACACCGGAAGCGCAAGATTCGTGAGCATGTAGGTAAGGATAATGGGAATCGTGCCGAGCGTACCCGCATAGCCAAAATAACTCAGTGGCGCAACTCCCCCCAGCAGCCCAAATCCAAGAACAAGCGCGACAGCGATCGCAAGAAACACCCACATCGCGCTGTGTGGGGTCTGGTACCGCGCATGGACCTTGCCGAGAAATTCGGGCAGCAAGCCTTCGCGTCCTGAGTTGAAGAGAATGCGCGCCTGAGAGTTCACGCCGCCAATCAGCGAGCCCAGGATGCTGGTGATTCCGGCGATGTACGCCAGCACCAGAAGAGCGGGCGCGGAAACCTTCACGCCATCGATAAAGGGCAGGTGCGAGGCGGCGAGGGCATGCGCATCCAATTTGAACCCGACTGCCGTCGCATAGGCAAGGAATACATAAAATACGCCGATCGCCAACGTGCCGGTAATCAGCGCGCGCGGGATATTGCGTCGTGGGTTCTCCGCCTCCTCGGCAAGCGAGGCGGAATTCTCCCATCCGATGAAGAGATAGATGGCCAGCGGAAAGCCAACACCCAGGCCTGCGAGCCCGCCGGTCAGGTTTGAAAACCTGAAGGGCGCAAGGGTGAGAAAGCTATGGTGGGCAACCATCATCAGAATGCTTCCGACAACCAACAGTCCAGCCTCAAAATAAAAGAACAGGCCTGACCAGAAAGTGGAGAGGCCAATGCCGCGCGTCACCAGCCACGCGGTTCCGGCAGCCAACAGCAAAGTGAGGACCGCCCAGTTGACCGATACGCCGAGAAATATCTTCAGAGTCTCGGCGATCCAGACCCCGCCGATAGAAACGACCGTCGACCCAGCAACAATGTAGCCGAATGTGAGGAACACCGAGACGGCAATGCCGACAGAGGGGCCGAAAGCCTTGCCGGTGAAGGTAACGAACGCTCCGGTTGACGGCGTGAATCGGGAAAATTGCGCAATCGTATTTGTCAGAAACAGAATGACGATCATGGCGGTGAGAATGGTCAGGGGCGCGGCAAGTCCCGCTCCTTGCACGATGATTGCAAAGCCAAAGAAGAAGCTCATTGCAGGCGCGATGTTGGCCAGTGTGGATGCCACGATGTGGCTGAGCGAGAGCGCATTCCGCCGTAGCCGGGTTTCGCCGGCTTTCTGGCTGGATAGTGTTTCACTCACCGACATAGTGTTTCCTGGCTCAGTGGCTGGCGTTTATGCAACCCATGCCTCGAAGTACGCGCATCGCTTATTCGTCTTCGATTTTATTGCGCAATATACCAATTCCCTCGATCTCAATTTCGCATACATCGCCATGTTTCATAAACAGCGGGGGCTTCCGTGCCATGCCGACGCCCGCAGGCGTGCCACTCACGATGATATCGCCGGACGAAAGCGTGATTGCTTCGCTCAGGATCGAGATCAGGCGCGCTACGCTAAACACCATGTCGCCGGTCGAAGCATCCTGGACGATTGCGCCGTTAAGGCGTGTCTGAATGTGCAATCCCTTCCCGCCGGGCGGGAGTTCATCCGCTGTTACAAGATACGGGCCGAACGCTCCAGTATGGTCGAAGTTCTTTCCAATGGTCCATTGAGGAGATTTCATTTGGTAGTCGCGCACCGATGCATCATTGAAGATCGAATAGCCAAGTACATGCTCAAGCGCCTGGTTTTCGGAAATATACCGTCCGCCGACGCCGATGACCGCGACCATTTCGCCTTCATAATCAAGCTGGATAGAGGCCCTGGGCCGGACGATCGGTGCGCCGGCGCCGACCAGGCTGGAGGCAAAGCGTGTGAAAATGGTTGGGTAATCTGGTGGGGTGAAGCCGCTTTCGATCGAATGATCGACATAGTTAAGTCCCACGCAGATGATCTTTCCGGGAGATCGCAGGGGTGGTAGCAGCGTCACCCGGTCAAGATCAATGGCTGGTCCCTTCTCTAGCGCCGCCGCCGCCGCATCGAGCGCACTGCAGCCTTTGTGGATGAGAACATCGAGCGCGCCGGGGTAGCCTGCGTCTCCTTTCAATAGACCACGGAACCGCCCATTTGGCCCGGCAACTGCCAGACCTTCCTGCTTTCCGCTACTGAATGCGGCAAATCGCATGAACATCGCCTTTGATTAGTTTTAGCGGCGGCTGGAGATTGTTGCACACAGCACTCCCGCTCATTTCAACATCGCGTAGCAATTTATATTTGTCAAGGGATAATATATTTTTGTGCTGATATAAGTCTGTCGTTATAAGGTCGTCTCCAAAGGGATTACCTGAAATGGAAGGCACGGTGAACAAAGAACCTTCTGCAAACATGACACAGGGAGCGTATGAGGGGCTGCGCGCCGACCTGCTCGCTTGTCGCATTCTTCCCGGGAAGAAGTTGAAGATCCGGGATCTCTGCGATCGCTTTTCGGTCAGCCTGGGAGCCATTCGCGAGGCATTGTCGCGCCTTACATCTGAAGGACTGGTGGTGGCCGAGCCGCAACGGGGCTTTCGGGCAGCGCCTATCTCAGCTGCCGACCTCGTCGATCTGACGATGGTGCGTATTGAGATCGGCAGCCTTTGTCTCAGGCGTGCTATCTCATGTGGCGATATGAATTGGGAGACGCGCCTAGTCGCGGCTGCGCATCGGCTGGCACGCACGCCCGAGCGAGCGCCGGACGACCCTGCACGCTCGAATGAAGATTGGGCTGAAGCGCACGCGGCCTTTCACCTTGCGCTGGTGGATGGCTGCGCCAGTCCCTGGCTGCTCCATCTGCACTCTCTTCTTTATGCTCAGAGCGAACGCTACCGGCGGCTGTCCGTATCGTTCGCTGCCAAGGGCCGCAATGTAAGCAGGGAACACCGGGCGATCGTAAATGCGGCGCTTGCGCGCGATGCTGACGCTGCTGTGCAATTACTGGCAGCGCATTTGGAGAAGACGACACGAATCTTGCTCGATGCGTCCGTGGAGGGCCGAAAACTGCTTGAGAGTGCTCATGAACTTCAGGAGCGCGGCAGCATAAAAATTACAGCTAAATAGACACGAGGATTGTCCGGGACGGTTGTTCGCCCTACCGCCGCCTACACTGTGGGGTAATTAAGCAATAGGCAAACCCCTCATGGCGACTCACACGCGGGATAACACTTCTATTTCATTCTTTCACTCTGGAGAAATAATCATGACAATCGACTTGCGCGCGTGCGGACCGGGGCGGTCCTTTCTGCGAAACACTGGACTGGCCTTCCTACTGGCGGCCTCAATCTGCGTTGTTGGCAGCGCACAGGAGCATCCTGCGGTTATGCCTGCTCCGCCCTCCTCGCCTTTACTCGTGGGCTATCTGCCCGCCTATAAGGGGGTGAGCCTTGCAGACCCTCTAAAGAGTCTGGATCTTACGGGGATGACTCATCTAAATCTCGCATTTGGAAATCCGCCAAAATGCGATGGAGCATGCACTGTTCATAGCGATATGAACTTCTCCCTTAAGGGCCAAACCGACGCCGACATTGATGCGGTCGTTGCCACGGCGCATGCGGCTGGCGTCAAGGTGCTCCTGTCCATCGGTGGCGGGGGTGGTGATCAGTTAATCATCCAGTTCTACAATGCAGGCCTCTCCGCTCCATTGGTGGCATCGCTTGATACATTTGTTCGCGCGCATAAGCTCGACGGAGTGGACCTTGATATTGAAGACCCCAGCAACATGGGCGCTCCGTTTGCGACGTTTGTGTCAGCTCTAACCTCGACATTCCATCCGGAGGGCAAACTGGTGACAGGCGCGGTCGCGAAATATCTTCAGGACTCGATGCCCAACTCTGCGCTTCACCAGTTCGATTTCATCAACGTGATGAATTACTCATCCTATGCGTCCGCGGTTGCCGCACTTCAGTTCTATGCGCAGGATGAAAAAATTCCCCCAAACAAAATTGTTCTTGGAGTGCCTTTCTTTGCGTCAAACTCCGGCGACACCAAAGAGGAAGATTACAGCACAATTTTGGCTGCTTATCCGAATGCCTGGAAAGTAGACATGGTTGGCGGCGGGTCTCTTGATGACGGACAGGCGTTTCGCTATGTGGGTGAAAATACGATGACGCAGGAGGCGCAGCTTGGGAAGCAGTACGGCGGCATCATGATATGGGAGATGATGGGCGACGCGGCCGCTCCGCATTCGTTATTGAAGGTGATTGAGAAGGGTCTGGAAACGCCAACGCCAATCACAACAAGCTGCCCGTGCGCAGAGCAGAAATAAAAGGGCGCTGAAGTTGTTTTCAACTCCAGCGCCAGTAATTTTGGTGAGTTCAAAACGCTGCCGGTTATTCGGTAATCATTTCCGATTAGCCGGCTGTGTTGCATGCACTCTTAGAAGGCGTACTTCAACGAGAGCTGAACTGACCGGTTGCCATTGACGGTACCTGTGATCTGACCAAAGTTAGAATCGGTGACGCCACTGTCTGGCTGAGCGTAGTCGGCAATGTTAAAGGCATTGAAGAAGTCGCCGCGGAAGTCGACGCGCTGTTCACGCCAAACAGTGAAGGTCTTTGCGACCGCCATATCTAGATTTTGGAAGCTAGGACCAAATAGCGAGCCTGGGCGAACATTCCCAAAAGCACTATTTGGCTGCTGGCTATAGACGCAGGTTCCATTGTTTTGGTTTGGGCCACATGAAGTACCTTGTACCTGTGTTCCGTAATAAGCGCTGACTGAACGGCCTTTGACTACCAAAGGAAGATTCTGGTTTGGTCTTGCTGCATACGGCCATGCATTGACCAGGCTTGAGTAGTTTGCCGGCGAAGAGACAGTAACGGGAAACCCGGAGTAGTACACCTGGGAGCCGCTGAGCTTCCACCCACCGAGAGCTTCATCAACAAAATAATTCACGTTGGAGCCGAACCGTTTTCCGCGGCCAAATGGAAGGTCATAAACGCCGGTTACGGAGATATTGTGGTGGACATCCATCCCTGCTGGTCCCCACTCTGATCTCATATCATAGGCGTTCTGCTGATAATATTGACCGCTTCCAATATTGCTTACGCCGTAGAAGCCGATGTCATCGGTGAGTGACTGCGAATAGGTGTAATTCGCAGTCAACTCCAGCCCGTTTGTCAGATGCTGCCTGAAGATAGCTTGCAGGCCGTTGTAGTTGCTGGCGGAGTTAGTCAGAGTGACCTTGACGACGCCTCCCTGCCCTACGATATTGGCATATGGAGCTATCGCGGTTGGCGAAGTCCACTGATTGCCCCACCATGGAGTAGTAAGGTGGTGTCCGAGGATGCCAACGTAGCCAATTTGGAATGAGGAGGACGATGTTACTTCATACTCAGCCGTTAAACTAAACTCCTGAGTAACAGCCGCCTTCAGGTCCTTAGGCCAGACATAGAATGTAGTCGTAGGAACCTGAGTTGTAGGGAAGCCATTGGCGGCCTGATAAAACACGCCAGGAGAATACGTTCCATTAGCAGCGCTTGGAGCCACCGCGATTTGTTCAAAGTCTGTGTGGAACGGAGGATTCTGGGTTAGACGAAGGTTTGCGCCCGTACCTTCCAGATAGCTGGAGATGCCGTAGCCACCTCGGATCACTGTGCGCGGCGTTGGCTGGTATGCAAATCCTACGCGCGGCTGGAACTGCGTATAGTCCGGGTTATAAAGCGCACGGCTATTGCCATCTACTCCTGCATATTCAATCTGCTTCGTCTGCGTATTGATATTTGCCATCTTATTGTTGACTTCATAAATGGGTTGATCGAACTCCCAGCGTATTCCCATATTGATGGTCAAGTTTGGCATTACCTTGAAATCATCCTGAGCAAAAATGCCGTCACGCCATTGACGTTGGCCAGTTAGTCCAGTTACTGCTCCTATCTGCACATCCTGAGCGCGATCTAGCACGAAGTCCGCAAAAGGATAGAGGGTGCTGTTGGCCGCATATGGGTTAGCGCTGAATGAGCCATCGTAATTAAAAGCGCCCAACTCGCCGTCGTTACCAGGATAGAAGCTGTTCTGTTCATAACGGAGGAATTCAGCGCCGAACTTTATCAGATGGCGGCCCCTTTGCCACGTAAGGTAGTCGGAATAGCCAAACACGTTGTCGACGAAAATTTCCGGAGAGGGGTTGGTACCGAAGCCACCGGGATACCCGGCGCCGCCAGTACCATTAAAGTTCTGTGCGCTGAAACCTGCGGTTTGCTGCGGATTTCCAGGAATTCCAACAAGCTGGTTGCCCGTGAGCCCGAAGATGCCGCTGGGGTCTGTAGAAACACCATTGTTAAAGCGAATGCGCCCATAGTTCGCGGTGAAAGAGTTCACAATTGCAGACGAGAAGGTGTGGACCCAGTTTGCGTCAAAGAAATGATCGGGATAGTTGTTTGCAATCGGAAACTGTACCGGCAGAGGATCGGTCGTTTGACCATCCTCCGCATACCCCTGGGAGTAACGGAACAGAAACACATCGTTGTTGCGCAAGTGCCAATCAATTTTTGCGTCGCCTTGATCATTTCTTGAGAAACTGCCTGTTGGTCCCACAAAATTGTTGTAGATTCCAAGTGGATCACTGGTTGGATTATTAGGAGCCGGGTAGGCTTTAGGGTTGTTGGCCAGAAATACCGCAACTGGATTGTTGACAGGGATCTGATTGTTTGCGTACGCCTTTGGTTGGCCGGTGGACGGATCGATTGTCTGCGTATCGTAAAGTTGAATCCCGAGAACCGATTTCAGCGCGGAAAAATCTCCCTGGAGAAATGCTAAAGGGGCCTGGCTGGCGGTCGTCACACCAGCTCCGTGATAGCGCATACCCTCGTCGTCGACAAAGAAGAACAGCTTGTCCTTGATGATGGGACCGCCGAAGGTTCCACCGAACTGCACAGTTGTATATGGATTTTTGGGGAGAGGAATTACGTTATTATCGTTACCCCAGCTGTTGGCGTCGAGATTGTAGTTCTTGAGGTAGCCGAAGACGCTCCCGTGGAGCTGATTCGTGCCGCTCTTCATAACTGCCAGCACGGTTCCACCATTCACGTTGCCGAATTCGGCATTGGCGTTCGAGGCGATAACGCGAATCTGCGCCAACGCATCTGGGCTTGGGTTATACCCGAGCGTATTGTTGAGGTTCTCGTTGATTTCCTGGCCGTCCAGCAGATAGTTGTTGGATTGTTGGCGGTTGCCATTCACAGAGACTTCATTGCCAGCGTCGACAGCACGCTCGGTTGAGTCGCCACCACCATAGGAACTGAAACCGGGCGCAACAGCGCCAGGCGTGTAAACGGTAAGCTGTGTGAAGTCGCGGCCATTCAGCGGGACGCTGTTGATGGTATTTTCGGTAAAAGTCTCTCCGAGAGTTGCGCTTTCTGTGTTCAGGATAGGCTGCGTCTGGCCGGACACCGTGACGGTGGTATTTGCAGCTCCGACGCTGAGCGGAATATCAATTTTCGCGGTCTGGTCGATTTCCAGCGAGAACGGGCCATACTTGGCCGTAGTGAAGCCCGACGATGCTACAGTGAGCTGGTATCGCCCGATCGGCAGAAAATGGATTGAATACTCTCCGGCCTGATTTGTCGTTGCCGTGGTTTTTACGCTGGTGGCCAAATTGGTTGCGATAACGGTGGCACCGGGCACAATGGCCCCCGAGGAATCGGTAACTATCCCGCGGATAGAACCTGTAACGGTTTGTGCTACCGCGGAAATACATATGGGCAAACAGAGAAACAATGCCCACGCGAGCGATTTGGAAATACGCTTCATCATTTTGTCTCCGACGATCTGAATATCACTGACCTTGCTGCATTGAGATTTTCTGGCCCGGACTCCTTGCGGCCAAATTGTTAAAAAGCCGTGTAGCGGTACTGTTTAGACACCTGTACTGCATATTCGAGCTAAAAATTCACTGGAAATAGAACATCTGGATAAAGTGGCGGGTTTTGTATGCACCACATCAAGGGTGCTAACGCGGCATTTCGTGCCTGAAATGGATGTGTCGAGGGCAGCAGGGTTGGCTGGATATCTGTTCTTTTTTGCCCTGTCTCCTCATTAAGAAAAAGCAAACCAAGCGGAATTCTATAGTGGGAACCATCTATGAACGGCAACCATGCGTTTTTTGCGCATACCGAGCTGGCTCGCCTTCTACCGTTCTTTAGAATATCGCTCCCGGTTTAAGCATCCGGGACGAACTCTTGTTAAAACCGTTCGGAAATATAGGACCCGAGAAGCTTTGTTTGTAACGGTTCCTATAAAAGTTGGTTAAAAGTAGCACGTGAGGACAAGATCGTCAACAAAATTTCGTAAATTGCATTTCCTTTGGAGGCATCTCCACGAATCCAGGGGCTGGAAAGATCAATTGACGGAAAGATGTCATGGAGGTTGTACTTAACGAAACAGAAGCAAGCCCCAATCTGGAAGACTGTTTCAACCGTGTTGGTTGCGTTGTCAGCTCTACGCAGGTGGGACATCCGATCCTCCCCCTTGATTCCTGTTATATCCACTTTCAGAAAATTCTGGCAGACTGATTAGGCCGCATTGGATTACGCATCTGGAAGCGACGGAGCTACTCTGCGATGCTGCGCTCTGACCGGGCCATCGCGACGTCAAGCGCCAGACGGATGGCGCCGGTCAACTGAGCATCGGCTCCGAGCGCGCTTTGCTTGACTTGCGGCAAAGCGCGCTCGCTTCTTTGCTGAAGGATTGTCTGGGTTGCCTCGCAAAGCGCGGGATGAAGACCCACGCTGCCGCCGAGCACAAAAAGAGGGCAGCTCAATATGAGAGACATGTTGTAGATGGCGTAGGCGAGCATTCTTGCCGACTGGTGAAGGATGATATTGGCGAGAGTGTCGCCGTCGTTAACGGCGTAGTCGAAGATTTGGGTTGCTGTTAAATCTTTGGGCAGCGCGGTTTTGTCGCTGCTCCACACCTTCTGCCATTGGTTTCTGATGCCTTGGCCGCCTGCCAGACTCTCGAGAGCTCCTGGCTCATCCCTTTCGGCTGGCTCCTCTGACGCGCCGGGGACCAGCATGTAGCCGATCTCGCCTGCAGTCCATCTCATGCCGTGGAAGAGAGAACCGTTCAGCACAATTCCAGCGCCGATGCCAGTGCCGACGGCAAGGAAGACGAAATCCCTTACACCATTTGCAACACCAGTCCAGCTTTCACCCAACGCAGCAAGGTTCACATCATTATCAATAGCAGCAGGAACGCCGAGTGCGGATTCGAGCAGGGCGCGCAAGGGAACGTCGCGCCAGCCCATGAGATAGGAGGTTGCGATCACGATCCCTGAATCGACATCCGTGATCCCTGGTGCTCCCGCAGCAACTGCGTGAAGAGCGCTGCGCGGCAATGAAGACTGCCTCAGAAGGTGGTCGACACCCTGCAGAATGAGGTCGACAACTGGCTGTGCATCGCGCATTCCTGAGGTCGAGGCTGTCCACTTCGCTATGACACTGCCGGATGAGTTTGCCAGAGCGAGGCGCAGACTGGTCCCTCCAATGTCGATACCAATCACATGGCTGGCGCTGGGGTTTAGGAGAGGTACTTGCGCAACAGCGCCAGGGTAAGACTGTTGCATCATTTTCAAGGTTGCCTCGGGATTAAGATGACATGCATAGATGTAAATGGCTTTATTTATATAACAGTTGTTGGTGCGGCGCTGATGCTCTCCAGTTCACGCCCTTTGGTTTCAGGGATGATGAAGCGAACAAAAAGCAGCGTGAGGATGCAAAAGACTCCATAGATTCCGAAGGTGAGCGAGTTGCCTGCAGCTTTGATAAGGGAGAGGAAAGTCAGCGACACAATGAAATTAGAAATGCCGGAACCGAGGGTCGCCGCAGCCGCGCCGCGACCGCGCAGGCGAAGAGGAAATACTTCTGCAACAAGAATCCAGGCAATCGGCCCCATGCTGGCCGCAAAACATGTGATGTAGACCATAAGGCACACCGTTGCGAGCATGCCAAGTGACAATCCCAGCGCTGCCTGATAGTGAAAGGCGATAGCGAGCACAAAGAGTGAGGCAGTCATGCCGCTAACACCCGCGTACAGGAGCGGTTTGCGTCCTATTCTGTCGACCAGAACAAGCGCGATTACGGTTGCGACGACATTGGTAATGGCCACCAAAAGAGTTGCGAAAATCGCATTTTTGTTGGAGGTGATACCGGCCAGAGAAAAAATTTGAGGCCCATAGTAAATGATGGTGTTAATACCAGTAACCTGCTGAAGAACGGTAAAGCCGACGGCGATCAGAAGCGAACCGCGCACGGCTGGACTCCACAGAGCGCTCCAACGCGTTTCAACCTTGGTTAACAGGCCAAGACGAATATCCTCCAGCAGCAGCTGAGCGCCAGCCTCGTCTGTGTATGAGCCGAGAACCATCTTTGCATCAGCGGTTCGATTCTGCGAGAACAGCCAGCGTGGACTCTCAGGGAGAGTAAGGATCATAAGCAGAAAAATAATGGCCGGTATCGCTCCGATACCGAACATCAGTCTCCATGCTTGTTGACCAGCCAGCCAATAACCTACCAGGTCCGCCAGAGCGATACCGACGGTAAGCGCGAACTGATAAAGCCCGATAAGAGCGCCGCGCGATTGCGGAGGCGAGAGTTCCGAGACATAGACGGGTGCAGTGACAGACGTAAACCCGATTGCAATCCCCAGCAATATTCGCGCTCCAATCAGCGTTGCGACATTTGGCGACAAAGGCGCCAGCAGGGAACCGACGATGAAGATGGCGCCGCCCCAAAGCAACGTGGCGCGTCGGCCGATGCGGTCGGCGATGGCTCCGCCAGCAATGGCACCCAGCATTGCGCCAACAAGCACGACACTTACTACCGCCTCTTCCATCTGCGTCGAAAGGCTGAAGGAGCTGCGCACAAAGATAAGGGCTGCGGCGATGATCCCCATGTCATAGCCGTAGAGGATGCCTCCGAGTCCGGCAATCAGGGATACTTTCCAGATAAAGCCGCGTTTTACTTGCGGATTTGGATGGGTTTTCAGGTCAGGCAAGCCTCTACCTCGCTCGAGTGATAGCCTTTTACTCGGACATACTTAACAACAGTAACAAACTGCAGATTTCAGGTCGAGGAATTTACTATGAAAGACACAAAAGAGCAGGCGCCGCGCTGGATTTCGGGTATAGAGCCGTCGAAAGATCTGCTGGCGGCGAACGGAACACAGATCCTGGAGATTGAGTGCCGTCAGCAGCCGGAGCGCCTTCGCGAGCTTATTGACGCATACCGCAGGGACATCATCATTCAAAAGGAATTGAAGGCGCTTCGCGATCTGGCAGCCGTGAAAGGCCCAGTGCTGTTTATCGGAATGGGAGCGTCGTTTTGTTCATCTATCAGCGGATCAACTTTGCTGCAAACTCATGGGAAGCTGTCGTTCTCTGTGGACGCGGGAGAGTGGCTCCATTATGGACTGCCGAGCTGGGATGACGCCGCGGCTTCTGTGCTGCTCACCACGTCGGGAGAAAGCGCAGAATTAGTGGAGCTATTTAAAAAAGGAAAAGAGAAGCGGCTTGGCCTGGTTTGCAACAATGCTGCGAGCACATGCTGGAGCCTGGCTGATCATAAGCTGCCAATCCTTGCAGGGCCGGAGTACGGCAATGCGACCAAGACCTACACGAACGCTACCGCTGCCTCGATTATTCTTGCGTCCGAGATGTTGGATCTTCCATGGAAATGCAACGCTCAAAAAGCAGCAGAGGTTTTCTCGGCAAGCCTGGATCGTGTCTTTGCCATGCGCGGCGATCTGGAAAAGTTCTGCCGGGGAGCGGCGAATACCGAGATCATTGGGCGCGGCGCAGCTTATGGCGGGGCCATTATGAGTGCGCTCACTATCCGCGAAATGAGCGGCTATCGCGCTGCCGCGCATACTGGGGCAGGATTCAAGCATGGTCCAAATCTGGACGTAGATGCTTCTCATGTGGCGATCATCTTCGCGTTGGGGCGTACTGCAGCACTCGGCGTAAAACTTGCGCAGGAGTGTAACCGGCGCGGAGGAAAAGTCGTGCTCGTTTCGAGCGATGACCAGCAAGGCACTGAGGCGCTATTCCCGGTGAGAATCGACGCTGTGCCCGAACCGTGGGAGGGGGTTACCTCTATTCTCGTAGCCCAGGCCCTCACGCTCGGCATGGTAGAGCGGAACGGCTGCCAGCTGCCGCCGCGCTTTCAGTATGGTGTGATGGAACAATAGAGTGATTGCAAAAGCTGGCATTTACATCGCAGATTTTGCATCCTACGAAGATTGAATATAGCGAACGATGGCTCACCGAAGGCGAAGGTTGCTGCAGCCGTGCGTATGAGAGTAGGCTTGACTTTAATACTTCATAATGTTTAGTTAGTATTCACATTGGAATACTCAATGCAAGAAATTCTTAGCGGGGTGTTCCTGCTGACGGCCGGCGCTGGCGCCGATTGCAATGTGATACAGAGATGACAAAGACAGGGCCATAGATTTATTAGTGAGGATCGGGATGTCAAATCAGCAATTCATGCCTTTCACACTAATGTGTCGTTTGCGTCCATGCCTGCTTGTCCTGCTAGGCTTTTTTTGCTCCGGCCCGCTCAGAGCGCAAGTTCCACATCCCAGATTCCGTATTATTGCGCTCGCGGAAAAAGGCGGCATACACGAGCCATATGTAGATGCGGCCAAAATCTGGCTTGCGAAAGAAGCTGTCAGGGATGACTTTGCGATTGACTATATCCAGAATACTGACAAGATCAACGATGCATTTCTGTCGCATTATCAACTCTTTATTCAGCTGAACTACCCGCCATACGAGTGGACACCGGTCGCGATGAAGGCCTTCGAGAAATATATCGAGCAAGGCGAAGGGGGCTGGATCGGTTTTCACCATGCAACGTTGCTTGGAGAATTCGATGGATATCCGATGTGGCCGTGGTTCTCACAACTCATGGGAGGCATCCGTTTCAAAAACTACATTGCTACGTTTGCCTCGGCCAAAGTCATCGTGGAAGATCCGTCTCATCCCGCGATGAAGGGGCTTGGTTCGTCTTTCGAGATCGAAAACGAAGAGTGGTATACGTACGACAAGTCGCCTCGGCCAAACGTGCATGTGCTGGCAACCGTTGATGAAAACTCATATTCGCCCGATTCGCCAATCAAAATGCATGGGGATCATCCGGTGGTTTGGATCAACCCGCACTATAAGGCGAGAAATATTTATATCTTCATGGGGCATCACCCAGAGCTTTTCCAGAACAAGGCCTATACCACGCTCTTTCATAATTCGATTCTTTGGGCTGCTAAACAACAATGATGCGCCGAATACTTTCCATTACGGCATGCGCTGTGGCCTTACTGTCTGCATCAATCGCATTAGGACAGCGCGCTACTTTTCGGGTACTCGCCTTTTACTCAACCAAAGAAGAGGCCGACCATGTGGAGTTTGCAAAAGAAGCGCTGCAGTTTTATGGCGATCTCGCAAAAAAGAATCATTTCATTTTCGACTCGACTACGCGGTGGAGTGACCTGAATGCGGCGACTTTGAGTCAATACCAGGTTATTCTATGGCTCGATGCGTCTCCTGTTGAAACGCAGCAGCGCGACGCTTTCGAGAAGTACATGGAGCATGGCGGTGGGTGGATGGGCTTTCACGCGGCTGGATATAACGATGAAAGTACAAACTGGCCATGGTTCGTAGGGTTTCTAGGCGCCGTATTTTATGGAAATAGTTGGCCTCCGCTTCCGGCCATACTTACCGTCGACGATGCAAAGG
>JBARHV010000149.1:0-6429 GCA_049799415.1 Silvibacterium sp. | reverse complement strand
GGGCGCCCGAAGGTTGTCACGGGAGCCAGCGAGGCGACTCTCAAAGCGCACGCAACATCGTCGGGGAAATAGCATTGGAGGGCCACAAAAATAAGATCAAAATGTGATCGATAAATGCCTCTTGATTATCCATTGTGGTTGCGGGCGGCGCACTTCTTCAACTTTCTTCTCCTGTCACTTCTGGTTCGGAGTGGTCTCGAGATCTTGAGCGCGCACCCGAGGCTTTACTGGAACGACGATTGCACGCCGGGAAGCGAATGGCTTAAGTTCACGAGGAAGCAGCGACCGAGTGATCGCCTCTGGACGGCGAGTGATGAGGAAACCTCATTCCCGCCCGCGATTGCCCTGCCAGGCCACGAAAATCTAGGTCTCGGGCGGCATTGGCACTTTCTCATGGATTCCGCGTGGCTGCTCACAGGTCTGTTGTACCTAGTAATGCTTTTCGTCACACCAGAGTGGCGGCGGCTGATTCCGACTTCCTGGCAGATTGTCCCGGACGCATGGCAGGCAATGCTCAGCTATCTGAGTTTCCACATCGTGAAAACGCCGGGAGGATATAACGCACTACAACAGTTGAGCTACGCGGCAGTCATATTCTTGCTCGCACCGTTCAGTATCGCGACCGGGGTAGCGATGTCCCCGGCCGTTGCCGCCCGTTTCCCGTGGTATATCAAGATTTTTCACGGGCGGCAGGGCGCACGGAGCCTGCATTTCCTCGCTCTTTGCGCATTCATCGTATTCTTTATCGGCCACGTCATCCTCGTGGCTCTTCACGGATTCCGAACAGAATTGGCAATGATTGTTCTAGGAGAAACGCACAAACCGCATCTGACGCGCGCTCTGGCGATATGGCTGGCTGGGTTGATCGGCATCGTGATCATCCATGTCATAACAACCGTGTGCTCGCGTCGCCGCCCGCGCTTAGTGCAGAAGATCACTCAATCCATCACCAGTCCATTGCGCACACTGCTTTTCGGACATGAAATCTCCGCGCAGCATTACTCAGACGCGGATATCTCGCCATACTTTTGGGTGAACGGCCGCCCCCCGAAAGAAGAAAGTTATCTGGCAATGGCGCGCGAGCAATTCGCAAATTACAGCCTGAAGGTCAGCGGATTGGTCGGAAGGCCGCTTTGCCTGACCCTGGCGGACCTCCGGGCAATGCCGAAACAGGCTCAAATTACCAAGCACTGTTGCATCCAGGGCTGGTCAGGCGTTGCGGAGTGGGGCGGTGTATCTCTGCATCACATCGTAGCGCTTTGCCATCCACTTCCCGCCGCTCGCTACATCGTTTTCTACGCGTTCGACAATAAATCCACATCGGAGCCGCACGCCCAGGGACCGGGGTACTTTTACGGCACGATTCGCTTGGAGTTGGCGGAAGATCCGCAGACGATTCTTGCCTACGAAATGAACAGACAGCCGCTTCCTATCAACCACGGTGCGCCACTTCGCCTTCGCGTTGAAACGCAGCTTGGATTCACGATGGTGAAGTACATCCGCGCAATCGAGTTTATCGAGGACTACAAAAGCATTGGCAAAGGCCAAGGCGGCTGGCGGGAAGATTTTCAGTATTTCAGCCAGGAGGCTGGGATCTGATTCACAGGACTTTTGACGAGGAGCGTTAGAGATTGAAACGTCTTCCGGATGAAGCGTAATTTCAACAATTTTCTGCGTGCTATTCTGTTGACGTCGCCACCTTCGATGTCCCGGCGATATGCGCTTGTTTTTGCAGGTTGCCATAGCGCGGCAACCTGGACGAGAGCATCGGTCACACTCCAGTCCGGCGGCAAAAAGGTGGAACGCGGCGCGAGAACGGAGCACCAGTCTTCACGGAATTCAATTCAATATCGAAAATCTGTCATTCTTGTGTGATCCGCAATTCACCGAAGTTCTTGGCAATTCCTGGCACTTCACCTGCAACAACAAGAGCATCGCCCGCGTCTCATATAAGGAGAAAATGAAAGACTTTCTCGGAAAGTGCGATGTGGAGGTGATCCGTGACAAAGTTTCTTGTACATCTAAGATTATCCAGGCTTTTGATCACGTGCCGCTTGAGTTCTGTTGGTACTCGCCAAGTAAACCAACACTCAGGCAGGTCAGAGCGCTAGGTTAACCGATGCAAGAAGACGCGATGAAAAAAGAATCTCCGGATGCCCACTATATAGGGCGAGACCACCAGTTACCTCCTTCGGATTCCCGGCCACGCCACTCCACGAGCGCGCGCGTGCTGATATGGCTGCTCATATTGCTGGTGTTTGGCCTTCTTTTTTGGTTGGTTTTACGCCATCACAAAGCACAGAAGGTCGCAGCCACCGGAGGGCGTGGCGTCGTCACAGGACCGGTCACCGTCACGACCGTTACTGCGCGAAAAGCTAACATCGGAGTGTATCTAGACGCCATCGGAACTGTCACACCCGTCTACACCGACTCGATTACCAGCCAGGTTACCGGATTGGTATCACTGGTGCATTTTCGGGAAGGCCAGCTGGTTCGTCGCGGCGACCCATTGCTTGAGATCGACCCGCGCCCTTATCAGGCTCAGTTGCTGGAGGCCCAGGGAGCGCTGGAACGGGACACCAATTTGCTCGCCCAGGCCAAAATGGATGAGGAGCGATATCGGGAGGCTTGGGCACGCGATGCCATCGCCAAACAGACTCTGGATGATCAGGAAAAACTCGTGCTGCAGTACGAGGGCACGGTGAAAGTCGACCAGGGGACGGTACAGTACGATCAGGTTCAAGTCTCCTTCTGTCACCTTGTCGCGCCGATTTCCGGCCGGGTGGGTTTGCGCCTAGTGGATCCGGGCAATGTGGTGCAGGCCGATAGCACCACGCCGTTAGTCGTAATTACGCAACTCCAGCCGATCACCGTAGTGTTCACCATTGCGGAAGACAGCATCGGTCAAGTAGAAGCCCAGATGGGGCATGGAAAAGCGCTCCAGGTAACCGCTTTCGACCGCACCAACCAGGCTGAACTCGCCACTGGCAAATTGCAGACCATTGATAATCAGATCGATCCTACAACTGGAACGTTAAAGCTGCGCGCGGTCTTCGCCAACAAGAACAACGCGCTTTTTCCCAACTTGTTTGTCAACACCAAGCTGCTGGTGAAGACACTTGAGGGACTGACACTGATTCCAACTTCTGCCATCCAGCAGAATGGCGACACGTCTTACGTGTACCTGATCCAGAATGACACGGCTTATCTTCGCAATGTCAAGCCAGGCGTGGCGGATTCCGGCATGACAGCGGTCGAAGGCATCAATCCTGGAGACGTTGTTGCCAACAGCAGCTTTGAGAAGCTGCAGAATAATGTGAAAGTCATCATTTCAAAGACGCCGCTTCCGGCTACCACGACCGGGACCAACGCCCCGTGAATCCGTCCCGCCCATTCATTCTGCGACCTGTCGCAACCTCACTGCTGATGGTCGCGATCATGCTGGTGGGTATCGTCGGATATACGCAGTTGCCGATCTCCGCGCTGCCGGAAGTTGACTATCCTACGATTCAGGTACTGACCTTTTATCCAGGGGCGAGCCCGGATGTGATGGCGACCACGGTGACAGCTCCTTTGGAGCGGCAGTTTGGCGAGATGCAAGGTCTCAGCCAGATGACTTCCACCAGTTCCGGAGCCACTTCGGTAATCGTCCTAGAGTTCAACTTAAGCCTACAGATCGACATAGCAGAAGAAGAAGTGCAGTCGGCCATCAACGCAGCGCAAAGCTATTTGCCTTCCGATCTGCCAGCGCCGCCGATCTATAGCAAGACGAATCCTGCTGACGCGCCGGTGCTCACGCTGGCGATTACATCCAATTCCATGCCCCTCTCCCAGGTAGAAGATCTGGTGGACACGCGCCTTGTGCCGAAAATCTCACAATTGAGTGGCGTAGGGCTGGTGAGTATCAGTGGTGGTCAAAAGCCGGCGGTGCGGATCCAAGCCAATCCAGCGGAACTTTCCTCCTATGGCATCGATATGGAGGATTTGCGCACTGCCCTAACTCAGGCCAGCGTGAACGCGGCCAAGGGCAACTTCGACGGACCAAACAAGGACTATCAGATCGACGCCAACGATCAGTTGGTTACCAGCGGAGACTACCAGGATGTGGTGGTGGCGTACCGCAACAACGCGCCCGTCCTGTTGAAGGACGTGGCCAACATAGTGAACGGCGTAGAAAACTCGAAGCAGGCAGCATGGATGAACCAAACGCCTGCTGTCATCATCAACGTGCAGCGCCAGCCCGGCGCGAACACGATCACGGTCGTCAAGAGCATTCAGCAGCTGATGCCACAGCTCAAGACAAACCTGCCGACCGGAATTAACGTAACCACTCTGACCGACCTGACGACCGACATCAAGGCTTCTGTTTCCGACGTGGAATTTGAACTGATGCTGACGATCGGGCTGGTCGTCTTGGTTATCTTTCTCTTCCTTCGCAGTTTGTCCGCCACCATTATTCCCAGCGTCGCCGTGCCGCTATCAATCGTGGGCACATTCGCCGCCATGTATGTGCTTGGCTATAGCCTCGACAATCTATCCCTGATGGCTCTGACGATATCTACCGGATTTGTGGTGGACGATGCGATTGTGATGATTGAGAACATTTCCCGCTTCATCGAAGAAGGCCACTCGCCCATGCAAGCGGCGCTGGAAGGAGCGGAGCAGATTGGCTTCACCATTCTTTCGCTAACGGTTTCGCTGATCGCGGTACTGATTCCGTTGCTTTTTATGGGCGGGGTTATAGGCCGGCTCTTTCGTGAGTTTGCCGTTACACTGGCCGTCACCATCGTCATTTCTGCTGTCGTATCGCTGACGCTCACTCCGATGATGTCGGCCCGTATTTTGCACGCCAATCCTCCTTCGCAACAGGGACGCTTCTATCGAGCGTCGGAACGCGTCTTCGAGCGCATGATCGCCTTCTATGGCCGGACGCTGAAAGTCGTGCTCCGCTACCAGACCATCACTCTGCTGGTTGCATTGGGAACACTGGTCCTGACCGTCTTCCTCTACATCATCATTCCAAAAGGATTTTTCCCGGTGCAGGACACAGGAGAAATTCAGAGCATTTCCCAAGCGCCGCAGAGCATTTCCTTCTCGGCGATGGTCGAGAAGCAGCAGGAACTGGACAAGATTATTCTGCAAGATCCGGCGGTGGAGAGCCTCTCCTCCTTTATTGGTGCAGACGGCACCAACACTACGCTGAACAGCGGCCGCATATCCATCAACCTGAAGCCTCTCTCTCAGCGCAATCTCAGCGCATCCGACATAATTCGGCGGCTCACATCGAGCCTGGCAAAAGTGCAAGGAATTACCTTGTATATGCAGCCGGTGCAAAACATTACCGTGGATGACCGGGTCAGCCGCACCCAGTATCAATACACCCTTGAAGATCCCGACGTAAACGAACTGAATCTATGGACCAACCGCTTTGTCGCGAAGTTGAAGCAGCTACCGGAACTGGAGGACGTGGCAACCGATCAGCAGACCGATGGTGTTGCCGTCACGCTGGCCATCGACCGGGTTACGGCTTCACGGTTGGGAATTGCTCCCGCAACCATCGATAACACGCTTTACGATAACTTCGGTCAGCGTCAGATCAACACCATGTACACGCAGTTGAACCAGTATCACGTAATTTTGGAGGTGCAGCCTCAGTTCGCGAGCGACCCCGACAAGCTGCACAAGATGTACATCCAGGCGAATGCTTCCTCCGGCGCCTCAGGGGCCGGAGCTTCGTCGTCCTACACATCTTCCTCATCGGCGGCGGCTGGCTCCAATGCGACCACGACAAGCGTGCTCTACACACCCTCCTCCGGCATACTGAATCCGCCGACGAATGTCCTGAACGCGCCGTCCACAAATTCCTCCACGTCAAGTTCTCCGAATACGACGACCCCCACCATGCTGAGCAACGCCGTACCATTGAGCGCCTTCGCGCATTTCACAAAAGGTACGGAATCACTCTCCATCAACCACCAGGGGCAGTTCCCGGCAGTCACCGTTTCCTTTAATCTGGCATCGAACGCCGCTCTGGGCAGTGCGATCACAGCCATCGAGAAAGTGCAGAAGAGCCTGAACATGCCGCCCACTGTCCAGGGAGCGTTTCAGGGCACGGCGGCGGCGTTCGAAAGTTCCCTATCGAATGAAGTGTTGCTGATTCTGGCTGCGCTGGTCGCAGTGTACATCGTTCTCGGCGTGCTGTATGAAAGCTACATCCACCCCGTCACTATTCTCTCGACGCTGCCCTCAGCCGGCGTGGGCGCGCTCCTGGCGCTTATTCTCTTTCGTCAGGAACTGAGCGTAGTGGCTATCATCGGGATCATTCTGTTGATCGGCATTGTGAAGAAAAACGGAATCATGATGGTGGACTTCGCCCTGGAAGGCGAGCGAGAGCACGGGAAGAACGCCACCGATGCGATTTACGACGCC
>JBARHV010000148.1:0-3377 GCA_049799415.1 Silvibacterium sp. | reverse complement strand
CTCTGAAAGCAAGAAAACTTTCCCGGCTATCCATTAAACCACGCGCGCCTGATTTTTGAGATACTCGACGAGCTTCTTTGCGGCTTCGGCGGGCGGGGCCTGAATCATTTCGGTCTTTTTCTGCTTTTCGGGGACGTAGAGGCGCTCGATCTGTTGCTGGTTTTTGCTGAGCTGGCTTTCGACCTCGGCCCACTCGACCTTGCGGACAGGTTTGGTTTTGGCCTGTTTGATACCGATTAAGGTCGCGTAGCGGAGCTTGTTGATGCCGCTCTGGATGGTGAGGACGGCGGGAAGCTTCATGTCGATGTACTGGTAGTGTCCAGCCTCAAGCTCGCGCTTGAGGTGCAGGCCCTCGGCGGTCTTCTCGATACCGATGATGATGGTGGCGTGCGGGATGTTGAGGAGTTCGGCGAGGAGGACTCCGGTTTGCGCGCAGCCGTAGTCGTCGGATTGAAGGCCGGTGACGATGAGGTCGAATTTTTCGTCGCGGACGGCGGCAGCGATGGCTCGCGCGGTGTTGGCGGAGTCGAGGCGGGTGAAGCGGTCATCCTCTAAATGGATGGCGCGGTCGGCTCCCTTGGCCAGGGCCTCGCGCAGAACCTGCGAGGCGCGCGCGGGGCCGGCGGTGAGGACGACGACTTCTCCCTGATGCTTTTCCTTCTGGCGAAGCGCCTCTTCGAGGGCGTAGGCGTCGGGCTCGTTCACCTCGTAGGACACGTCTTCGCGAATCCATTTGCCGTCGTCGGAGAGCTTGAGCGGCGCGTCCTTTTGCGGGACCTGCTTGATACAGACAAGAATCTTCATAGTGGACGGGTCAGTATATCTCAAAGAACCTGCCTCGGGCCGTTGGCTAAAACCAGCCTCCGGCGGCGCCTGCGCGGCGGGCGGTCTTTGCCAGACGGGCGGGCTCAGAAGCAAACGAGGATAAGACCCCTCGTTTGCTTCTGAGCTGCTGTGTCATGGCTATGGCTCTTCCGTTGTGTTGGGTGCTCACTTTGAGGTGGTGTTTAACTCAATACCAAAAGTTGGGTACGTTTATTCAAATCACACGTTGTGAGCCGCATTTCGAGGTGGATGGGGAATCTTTTTGTGGCGATTGCACATCCTGATGGAGCGGTGTAGTTGTTCCTTGTGGGTACAGGTGGTGTTGGAGGGAGTTTTTATGGCGTTGATTCGGGTTTGCCGGCATTGCGGAGCGAAAAATCGGGTTCCGGCGTCGCGGCTTGCGGATACGGGGCGCTGCGGGGCGTGCAAGGAGGCACTGCCTCCGATGAATGAGCCAATTACGGCGGATGCTGGGTTGTTTGACGAGGTGCTGCAGACGGCGAAGGTTCCGGTGCTGGTGGACTTCTGGGCGGAGTGGTGCGGGCCGTGCAAGATGGCTGCTCCGCATGTGGCGCGCACGGCGGCGGATATGGCAGGGCGGGCGATTGTGCTGAAGGTGGACACAGAGCAGCAGCCGCAGCTGGCGGCGCGGTACAACGTGCGTGGCATTCCTAACTTTGCCGTGTTTGCCAATGGAAAGCTGGTGCAGCAGCAGGCGGGACTGGTGGGCCATGAACAGATGGAGGCGTGGCTGCAATCGGCGCAGAGTGCGGCTGCGGCCAAGGCGTGATGAACATGCAGTTTACTGTCGGGGTCTTTTGGGGTGACTGCCGCGTCTAGGTTGCAGCGTATCTAGCGTATTTTCAGAAGCTGGAAGACGAAATTGGAGGAACGGATGATGATTGGCAGGCGCCTGGGTTTGGTTCTTTCGATTTTGCTTTGTTCCGCCACTGGGCTGGCGCAGCAAAGGGTTCCGGACGTTCCACTCGGAAAGCCTGATTTGGAAGCTGGAGCGCATTCCGGGCAGCGCGGCATTTTTCTGGACGTGGCGGTGACGCCGAAAAACGGCGCTCCTGTGGCTGGCCTGGCGGAGCAGGATTTTACGGTGCTCGACAACAAAGTTCCACAGAAGATCACTTCGTTTCAGGCGATGGGAGGCAGCGCGCCTCCGGTCGAGGTGATTCTGGTGATCGATGCGATCAACACCACATATTCCACGGTCGCGTATGAGCGCGGAGAGATCAACAAGTTTCTGCTAGCAAATGGCGGAAAGCTGGCATACCCTACCGCGCTGGCAGTGGTTACGGACACAAACTCACAGATGCAGAACAGCTTCTCAACGGACGGCAACCAGTTGAGCGCGGGGTTCGATCACTATGCGGTGGGCATCCGCCAGATTACGCGGGCTGCAGGCTTTTACGGAGCGGGGGACCGCCTGGGACTTTCGCTGACAGCGTTACAGCAACTGGCGGTGCACGAGTCAACGGTGCCGGGACGCAAGCTTGTGCTGTGGATTTCGCCGGGATGGCCGCTTCTGTCAGGGCCGGGAGTCCTGATCGACAAGAAGCAGGAGGACACCATCTTTGGCAACATCATCAGCCTTTCGACGGACCTCAGGCAGGCACGGATTACACTTTACAGCGTCGATCCGCTGGGCACCGCTGACGCCGGCGGCTCTTACACCTTCTACTACCAGAACTTTCTGAAGGGCGTTCGCAAATCCACTCAGGCGCAGTTTGGCAATCTGGCTCTGCAGGTGCTCGCGATACAGACGGGCGGACTGGTGCTGAACGCAAGCAACGACGTTGCTGGGCTGATCAAACGTGCAGTAGACGATGCGGGGGCCTATTATGAGCTTTCGTTCGATCCGGTTCCGGGAGAACCGAACGAATACCACCAGATCGAAGTGAAGGTCGCCAAGCCGGGACTGGTTGCTCGCACGCGGACTGGGTATTATTCGCAGCCTTGATGGTTGGTGCCTGAGACGCCTCTATGCCTGCCCGGCGCCCAGTTTGACTACTTAGTAAAGGTTGTTTAGTATCCGAATTCGACTTCGGCGCGCTGTTTTTTGCTGCATATGGGCAGGACCGCTGAAGATTTTCCGGAAGCGGGGATTTGAATGAAGATGCTGCGCTGTCTTGCTGTTGTGCTGTTGTCGGCCTCGACCTGTGCGGCGGCTGAGCTGCCGAGCTTTTATCAGTCGATGAACCGGGTTACCTGGATTGTGCAGGACCTGAACCACGCGAAGGCGGGATGGGAGGCGCTTGGCCTGTCCGATGTGGTGGAGTATCCGCATGTCGAGTTTACGGGCGAGTACCGGGACAAGCCGGTCACGATTGAGGCGAAGGAGATTACGGGACATCTCGGCAACCTTACGGTCGATATGATTCAGCCCGCGGATGGAGAGAACAACGCGTTTACGGACTTTCTGGCGCGGCGGGGCGACGGTATTTTCTCAGTTGTTTACGCGGTTTCGAGCAAAGAGGAGATGGACCAGGAGATCAAGCGGATGGGCGCCCTGGGCGTGCCCGTGCTGCAGCAGGTCGCCGTCG
>JBARHV010000147.1:0-16452 GCA_049799415.1 Silvibacterium sp. | reverse complement strand
ATAGGCTATGCTGGCTCGTAAAACATCGCCTCACATTTTTGCTGATTTTCAGTCGTACATATATAGAATGCTTTCTTCCTGCCCTCCCATCGCCGCGAAATCCCGCCAAAATCCACGCAACGCCCTTAACTCCGCAGGAGCGCATTCATGAAGACTGTCTTTGTCGTCGGCGCCGGGCCCGCCGGCATGTTTGCCGCGCGGCAGGTTGCGCTGGCCGGATTCGACGCCATCCTCTTCAATCGCGACGTCAAGCCCGGAGGCCTGGCCGAATACGGCATCTACCCGCTGAAAGACAAGATGAAGTTCGGGCTGCGCAAGCAGTTTGCCCAGGTTCTCGCTCTGCCCAACGTGCACTACTTCGGCAACCTGCAGGTCGGCGAGGACTACGACCTCACCATTCAGGACCTCGAAGCCATGCATCCCGCCGCCATTATCTTTGCCTGCGGCGCGCAGGGCACGCGCAGGCTGGGCCTTCCCGGAGAAGACGCGAAAGGTGTCTACGCCGCCAAGGATTTTGTCTACAACTACAACCAGTTGCCCCCTTATTCGTCTCAGGATTTCTCCACCGGCAAGCGAGTCGGCGTCATCGGCATGGGCAATGTCGCCATCGATATTGCGCGCTGGCTCCTTCAGGACAATCCCGGCCGCGTGACGGAAAGCGTCGTCATCATCGCACGCCGCGGCCCGCTCGAAATCAAGTTCGATAAAAAAGAGATCGGCTACGTCGAACGGCACATGTCGCGCGAAGAACTGATCGCCGAACTCGACCGCGTGCGCGAGCGCTGCGCCCACAGCAACCAGGATGTCTCACCGGAAGCGCTCTTCGAGAACCACTTCCACCACATGAAAGATCCTGATTTCACCTCCATCCAGCCGCATCTGTCTTTCCGCTTTCTTTCCTCGCCAACGGCCATCCTGCCCGGCCCCGACGGCCGCATCGCAAAGCTCGAAGTGGCGGAAAATGATCTGGTCCCGCAGCCCGACGGCAGCACCAAAGCGGTGCGCACCAAAGAAACCGCAACCCTCGACATCGATACCCTCATCTTCGCCATCGGCGACAAGCACGACGAAAAAATCGGCTTGCCCATGGGCCCCGACGGCTATGCCACGCAGCCCGATTCCGAGCATCCCGAAACCCCGCACTTCGAAGTCTGGGACCTTGAAAACGCATGCCCGCTTCCCGGACGCTTCGTCGTCGGCTGGGCGCGCCGCGCCAGTACCGGCCTCGTCGGCATTGCCCGCCACGATGGCGAAGTCGGCGCCGCCAAAGCCATTGAGTTCGTGAAGAACCTACCGGATTGCGAAACGCCGGACTGCGAAACCATGACCGAGCCCGAAATCCTCGCCCAGCTCCACAGCAAGGGCCTGCAACCGGTCACCAAATCAGATCTGGCTCTCCTCACGAGTGTCGAAGCACGCGAAGCCGCCCAGCGCCAGCTCGCGTCCTTCAAGTACAGCGACAACCAGGCCATGTTCCAGGCCATCGCCGAAGCGAAGAAACAAGCCGCATCACAGACCAGCGAGGAAAGCAGCCTGCAGCCGGTCAGCTGACTGAAGAAAATCCAGGGCTACTAGGCGGAAATTTAATTCCACGACCAACGGGAGTGGCCCCGCGAAGCGCGCATGCCTGGACGGCGAGTCCCCAGCCAGAGCGCAATCCCTGCAATCTCCGTCACTACCAATGCCATAAACACTATGCCCATCCGCGTATGTGCGCTGTTAGGATCGGCAACCGCTACCGCAATCATCCCCGCGGCCACCAGCAGTGATGCTGTAAGCAGACCCCAGTGTGGACTCCGCTGCGCCGCCACGCGCTTCTCCGTTCCGCTAACTTTCAGCCCCGCAGCAACCCTCGCCGCAAAGTCCGCAGGAATCGCCACCTCCGGCTTCGCGTCCAGAGCCTGTGTCACCGTCGCATCCAGCCACGCTTCAAGACAATTCTCGCAGCCGTCCATATGCGCCTGCTGCGCTGCCGTCAGCGCGCGCCCGTGCTTCAAGGCCGGTCGAAGTTCGTCGCAATTCACCGCACCGTTCATTGAGCCACTGTCTGGCATACCCTCCTCCTCTCGCTCAGCCGTTCCTTCAGCCGCTCTTTCAACTTCTGCCGTCCGCGATGCAGATGCGTCCGCACCGTATTCAGCGGCAACTTCAGCACCAGGGCAATCTGCTCGTAGGTGCACTCTTCCTGGTGGAACATCACAATCGCCGCGCGCTCCGTCTCGCTCAACTCGCCCAGCGCATGGTTCACAGCGGCCATCGTCTGCCTCTCGGTCAGAATCGTCTCCGCATCGTCCTCGCCACCCGCAATGCGCTCCGCCCAGCCCGCATCCGGGTCGTCAAACGACGTGTTCGCCTGCTCCTTCTTCCTGCGCTTCCACTCATCCTGGGCCACATTCAGCGTAATGCGGTACAGCCACGTCGTCAGCTTCGACTCGCCGCGAAAGCTGCCCAGCCCGCGGTACAACCGCAGAAATACCTCCTGCGCCAGGTCCTCCACATGCACGCCCGCACCCGTCAGCCGCGTCAGCGTGCGAAACACAAACTCCTGATGCTCGCGCACTACCTCCTCGAACTGCACTCGTTCGAATTGGATGGGCGCAGCCACGGAACTACCTCAGACTTGAGTCTGCGCCAAAAGTTTCATCGTTGACCATGAAACTTTCCTGTCCCTCCCTGGTCTAAGGCTGGCGAATTCAGGAGGAGCACCGTATGAACTGGGGAGTCGATAGTCCCTTCATTATTCCTGTCGCCGCCTTTGCCATGGTCCTCGGCATCGTCGTCGTCGCCAACATCTCCAACTACCACACCCGCCGCCTCAAAAGCGAAGAGCGCATGGCCGCCATCGCCAAGGGCATTCCCCTGCCGCCGGAGCCATCGATGGAGCTGACCGCGCTCGGCCAGATGGAGCGGCTGTCTGCCTCTGAGGAAGCTGCTCGCCACGCGCGCGGGCTCCGCACCGGTGGCATCGTTTGTATCGCCGTCGGCGTCGGCATGGCGGTCTTCTCCTTCTTTCTTACCTGGATCGTTCAGGAGCGAGACGTCCTCGCCGTCGCTGCCGCAGGACTCATTCCGTTCGCCATCGGCGTCGGTCTGCTCGTCGATTACGCACTCAGAAACCGTACCCTCAGACCCGAAGGCAACTAGTATCGCTGCGGCCAGCGTCGCGGTGGTGCATCCTATAGGAGATGCCGACCACCGCTAATCCAGCAGCGCCACGCCGTTCCGGAGGCCGAGCAGGCACCATCCTGCTCGCCGTCATCCTCGGCCTCATCGTTGGAGCGGGAGTGGGAGCCGCCGCGCTGGCCATCTTTGCACACCACGCCACCAGCGGCGTCTGGGACCGCATCGCCACCCGAATCACGGGCCGTCCGCTGGCCATCGACGTCTCGCAGCCCACCGTCGTCAGCCGCATCCAGCGCCTCGAACGCCTAGAAACCGTCACCTACACCATGGACAAGGTCGTCGAAGGCGACCGCTCCAGCGCCATCCTTCCTGACTTCCTCGTTGGCGACAAGCTTCTGCTGCTCGTCCACGGCCAAGCCATCGCCGGAGTCGACCTGAGTCAGCTCAAATCCTCCGACGTTGTCATACAGGGCAAGACCATCGACGTCCATCTTCAGCCCGCGCAACTCTTCGTCACCGCACTCGATGACAGCCGCACTCGCGTCTACTCCCGCAGCACCGGATGGTTCATCCAGGCCGATCCCAACCTCGAGTCCCAGGTCCGCGCCAAAGCCGAACAGGATCTCCGCAACTCCGCCCTTACCGCCGGAATCCTCAATACAGCCCAAAAGAACGCCGACGCCACCCTCACCAAACTCCTCCTCACCTTCGGCTTCGATCAGGTTCATGTCGACTAGAATCAAACTGTGAGCCACGAATTCGAAATCGGCCCCGTCCACATCGGATCAGGCCAACTGTTCCTCATCGCCGGACCCTGCGTCATCGAAAGCGAAGCGCACGTCCGCAAAATGGCCGACGCCATTCAGCGCATCACCTCCGACCTCGGCGTGCCGTATATCTTCAAGGCTTCGTATGACAAGGCCAACCGCACCTCGGTCAAAAGCTTCCGCGGCCCAGGACTCAAGGAAGGCGTCGCCATCCTCCGCCGCCTAGCCCAGACGACCGGGCTCCCCGTCCTCACCGACGTCCACGAGCCCGCGCACTGCGAGATCGTCGCCGAGGGCGTCGATGTCCTTCAGATTCCCGCCTTCCTCTGCCGCCAGACCGACCTGCTCATCGCCGCCGCCAAAACCGGCCGCGCCATTAATGTAAAAAAGGGCCAGTTCGTCGCTCCGTGGGACATGAAGCACGCCGTCGAAAAGGTGTCTGCAAGCGGCAACACCCGCGTCTTCCTCACCGAGCGCGGAACCACCTTCGGCTACAACAACCTCGTCGTCGACATGCGCTCCCTCGCCATCATGCGCTCCCTCGCCCCCGTCGTCTTCGACGGAACCCACTCCGTCCAGACCCCCTCCGCCGCCAATGGAGTCTCGGGAGGCCAGCCCGAATTCATCCCTCTACTCACGCGCGCCGCAGTGGCCGCCGGGATCGATGGAGTCTTTCTAGAAGTCCACGACAACCCCGCCGAAGCCAAATCCGACGGAGCTAACGCTTTGGATTTAAAAAACTTAAAACCGGTTCTGGAGAAACTGCTGGCGGTGAACGCAGCGGTTCAGTCCTAGACTCATCGATATAAATTCTATTGAAATGCCATTTTAAATGGTAAAATGGCATTGTGAATGCCAATTCTATCTCGACCGTCACCATCGACAAAGCCGGACGCCTCGTCCTTCCCAAGCCCATGCGCGACGCCCTGCATCTCAAACCCGGCGACACGCTTCGAATCCAGAAAGAGGGCGACGCAATTACGCTCAGACCGCCGCGCCCGGCAGCAGAACTGGTTAAGAAGAATGGCATGTGGGTGCTAAAGTGCGGCGAGCCTTTGAATATCTCCGCCGTCGATCTCATCGCGCGGGACCGCGAAGATCGCATCGAGACCCTGATCCGCCGCTCCATGGGTGAGGAAGAATCCGAGTGAGGCATTTCCTCGATACATCCACATTAATTGCGGCTTTCCTTGAAACTGACCAGCGACATACCGAATGTCGCGCGCTGTTACTGCATATGCGACCTGAGACAGCCGCGTGCGCAGCGCACAGCTTCGCCGAATTCTATTCCGTGCTCACGCGGCTTCCTGCTCCACTCCGTCTAAAGCCGGAACAGGCTTGGCTACTACTTGAGGATGTTCATCAGCGTGTCACACCCATCGCATTAACATCAACCGAGTACTTCCGGGAGATGCGGCGCATTGCGCAATCACAAATTCTCGGCGGGCAGGTCTATGATGCGATCATTCTCGCCGCGGCTCGCAAGTGCGACGCCGATCGCATCTACACCGTCAATCTGCGGCACTTCCAGTCCCTCGCGCCCGACCTTGCCAGCCGCATCACAACACCATAAGAGCGGAAGGAATCAGCCTCGGCTCACTTCCACCCCAGCCCCAGTCTCGCTCTTTGCCTTCACCCGGTTCCCATAGCTGGCCTTCACAAACGCGCTGAAAATCGGATGCGGCTCCAGCGGCTTCGACTTGAACTCCGGATGGAACTGGCAGCCCAGGAAGAACGGGTGCCCGGGAATCTCCACAATCTCAACATACGTCGCATCCGGAGTCGTTCCCGTAATCCGCAGTCCAGCGCCCGTCAGCAGCGCCTCATACTCGCGATTGAATTCATACCGATGCCGGTGCCGCTCGCTGATCTCCGTCACTCCATACGCGTTTGAAGCCAGCGAATCGGGCTGCAGCACGCACGCCCATGCGCCCAGACGCATCGTTCCGCCCATCTCTTCCACGCCCGTCAGCTCGCGTAGCTTGTAGATCACGCGGTGCGCCGTCGCCGGATCGAACTCGCTCGAATTCGCGTCAGCCAGCCCGCACACATTTCTCGCAAACTCAATGCAAGCCGTCTGCATGCCTAAACAAATCCCAAAGTAAGGCACGCGCCTTTCGCGCGCATACTTGATCGCGTTCAGCATGCCCTCAATGCCGCGCTTGCCAAACCCGCCCGGAACCAAAATCCCGTCGAACCCCGCCAGTTGAGACTCATAGTCCGCCGTCTCCAGGCCCTCGGCCTCAACCCACGTGACCCGTAATTTGAGGTTGTGCGCCAGAGCTCCATGCACCAGAGCCTCTTTCAGAGACTTGTAGCTGTCTTCATACTCCACATACTTGCCCACAATCCCGATCGAAACTTCATCCTTCGGGTTGTAGGAACGCCGCACAATCTCCTCCCAGCGGCTCAAGTCCGGCTCTTTTGTATCAATCCGCAAATACCGCAGCGCCAGCGCATCCACGCCCTCATGCGCAAATGTCAGCGGAACCTCATAGATCGACTCCACATCCTTCGCCGTAATCACCGCCTGCTCTTCCAGGTTGCAGAACAGCGCAATCTTGCTCTTCAACTCGCGCGAAAGAAAACGATCGGTCCGGCACAACAAAATATCCGGCTGAATACCGATCGACAGCATCTCCTTCACCGAGTGCTGCGTCGGCTTGGTCTTCAGCTCCTGCGCTGCCGAGATCCACGGAACCAGCGTTACATGCACAAACACCGTGTTATCGCGCCCCAGCTCCTGCCGCATCTGCCGAATCGCCTCCAGAAACGGCAGCGACTCAATATCGCCCACCGTCCCGCCGATCTCGACAATCGTTACATCGTTCGTCGCCGCGACCTTCCGCATCGCGTTCTTAATCTCATTCGTCACATGCGGAATCACCTGCACCGTCTTGCCCAGGTAGTCCCCACGCCGCTCCTTGGTGATGATCTGCTCGTAGATGCGCCCCGTCGTCAGGTTGTTATCGCGTGAGAGATGCGCGTGCGTAAAGCGCTCATAGTGGCCCAGGTCGAGGTCCGTCTCCGCGCCGTCGTCGGTCACAAATACCTCGCCGTGCTGAAACGGCGACATGGTTCCCGGATCGACATTCAGATACGGGTCGAACTTCATCAGGTTGATCCGCAACCCCCGGCTCTCGAGCAAACAGCCGATTGAAGCCGCAGCCAATCCCTTGCCGAGACTGGACACAACTCCGCCTGTCACAAAAATGTACTTGGAGGACATTTCGGCTTCACCTTCCTAGATTGTTTTTGATGGACGTACCAGACGGGCACAACCAAGTATAGCCGGGATTTCCCATGGAACATAGCAGGAAATCCGTGGAACAATTTCGCCGTCACTCCGGCGCAAAATCAGAGAATGCAACCTCCGTTTACGAGGAGCAAACCCGAGATCGCACGTAACCGACGCACAGTGAGTGCGTTGGCCTGGATGCAGCAGTTGAGACTCCGAGTGCCAAAGGATCACCGAAAACTAGCCGAATCCTTAGAGCGCCTGTTCAGCTCTGGATTGGTTCTCGTACCACGTTTCCCAGGCTGCCCTCTCGTTTTGAAAGGCCATTGCGTCTATAACCCGAGGCTTGAACTGTAGAACCTTGCCGTCCTCTTCCACTGAATAGATCCTACGATGAGCATGTTCAGCAATCATGTGTCGGAATAGCCTCGCATGGTAACGAGAGGGAACGCGTCTTGGATACGAGCTTGCGCCAATTTCTGTAAACATGAGGTGGCGGGAGCTGAGTGGGAAAAGGATGTTAGCCCGAGGACGATTCCAGCCGCCCTCGAAGTCATAATCGGACTCGGATCGGAAATTCAGGCAGATAACGGGATCGTCGCTCGTAAACCATCCCAAGCCGGTCGGCGCTTCAAGTATTGTCCATTTGTGCCCGTGGAGAACCTCCAACGTGCTCGTTAACAGGTGCTTCATCGTGTAAAACCAGAGCGCACGGCCCACTACCAGTTTCGTGGTAATTTGAACCTTCTTCTCTTCGGGTACGTCCCTTCGGTCTACTCGCATAGGGAAGTATTCACTGTGAGGGGCGGGATCATGAATTATCTTCTGGCCCGATTCTTTCGCTTCGCGCAAGCGAGTCTCGATGTCTTTCAAAGACTGGTCCAACACTTTCGGGGTCATCTGATTCCAGCGTGGCAGGTTCTTTATGAGAAACGCGGGAGTTCTGACAATCTGAGATGCGAGAAAGCGAACGAGTAATTCCCAATCTGCTTGTGTGAGTTCTCTGTCATCGAGGACTCTTTGAAGTGGTTCCTTGGCGGGTGATTCAAATTCGCGATTCAGCCATTGTTCGATGTCGTCCGCTTCCTCTCCGCGCACAATCCGCGTGTATAGGTTTTTCTCGTATCCCGTTCCGGCTACGTTGACGGGCTTCCAAACGGGCACGCTTGGGTGGGAGACGAGTATGCGGTACTCGTAAACTTCACCAGAACCTGAGGCAAAATTCTTAAGGTACAACTGTGGTACGAAGTGGTTGTCGCGTGTCAGAGCCATACTCGAACCCGTTAATCCATGAGGCACTTAATTGTAGTCCGCAGATTATCTGGAAGATAAACGGTCTAGGCTTCTGACAAGTTGAGGTTGAATTCGGTCGTCTCCGTTTTCAATGAGCGCATCATCGCCTACGCGCTCGCCGACATTCGATTGGTACCCGGAAGCCGGCCTGTCATAGCTTTCCGCAGGTGGCCCACTCAAGCGCCCTTTGCTTGAGTGGGGACAAGCAATCATTTCGCCCACGCCAAACCATCCGCATATCGGCCCGCGGCAATCAGCTTCTCCACCTTCCATTGCGAAAGATCAATCGCCGCAACCTCCGCGCTGTCGCTGCACGACACATACGCAATCTTGCTGTCGGGACGAATCAGAATCTCCTGCGGGCTCGCCGGAACATCGATCGTCCGCGCCACTCGCATGTTTTTCAGATCCACCACCGCCACCTGGTTCTTGTCAGGAACCGCCACCAGCAGCCAGCGCCCATCCTGCGTCGCCGCCGTTCCGTAGCCCGTGCCCGGCAGCGCCACCCACGTCTTCACTTTGTTCGTCGCAGTATCGATCACCGCCAGCCTCGGCTGCGTCTGGTCCGAGGTAAACACCAGCTTGTCATCGGCGGAGATAGAAATTCGCTGCACCTCGCCCGACACCGGAATCACCGCAATCGTCTTGCGCCCCACCATGTCCAGCACGGAAACCGTCCCGGGGCCAACATTCGCCGTATAGCCGCGCCGCCCGTCATGCAACACGGCCAGCATGTGCGACTGCTCCTGCCCAGTCGGAATCGCGCCCACCATCTTCCACGTGCGCGGATTGATCACCGCCACGCTCTTGTCCAGCTCCGTCGTCACGTACAACATCCCGCTCACCGGGTCCAGCAGGATGCAATGCGGCCGCACGCCATGTCCAAAATCGATATGGCCTACGATCTTCCGCGAAGCCACATTGATCACCAGAATCTCGTGTCCATCGATCCCCGGCTTGCCCACACCGGTGCTGCCGTAAATAGGCACAAACGCCAGCCGCCCATCCGCCGACGCGGCGACTTCATGCCCATGCACTCCGGGAGTGTTCTCCGCGACCGTCGCCACCTGCCGCCCCGCCACGGGATCGACAAGGCTCACATCCGCGTCGCCCTGGTTTACCACCAATAAGGTTTGAGCGCTGGCCGCCGCAGCCAATCCCAGACAGCACCCCGCCGCCACAAGACGCAGGAAAATGAGCTTTTGCATATGGCGAGAAGTCTAAGCGCAATCAGGGTACAAATTCAAAATATTGTCCTACGTGTATGCCCATCTGGGGTTCTGCGCAACTCAGCATTTCAGAGCCGCGGTTCCGGTCACCATGGGCACATTCTTACTGCCGAGTGGGAGGTTAGGATCGGCGGGAGCGCTCGCCGTGATGGTGACATCCGTAGGATACCCTCCGCACATCGCCACCCCATTGGAGTTGATCCCCTCGCATGCGGGCACCGGGCTGCCCACGCAAAGGGCCGATAGCGCCGTCCAGCTCCCCCTCCACAGCACCGGCAACGAAGAGACGGTGATCGGCGGCGCACTGTACGTCCCCGTGGCGACAAACTGCACTACAGGATTCGACCGTGTATCGGCCCCGGCCGCCGGACTGACAGAGATCGATACAAGCCTCCGGCCCGAATCCGTTCCCACGCCCCCGCAACTGATAACCGTGGCGGCTAGAGACAAAAAGAGCATCGCAAAAAGTCTGGAGCGAACCAGGCTCATACGATACCTCCGCAAAATTTAGTGCTCAACAACAGCCAAAGTGTACGCCTCGGCTGAAACACCCGCAATTTCACCAGCAATGCGCTTCAATTCAAAAACATCGTCCGATAAAGCGTGTCCCGCTGCACCGGTTTGAACCCGGCGTCGCGAATCACCCGCCGCAGCTCTTCTTCGGAAGCTTCTCGCCTATCCAGCGCGCCCCAGATATTCTTCCAGCGCGTTATGAACCACGGCATTCAGCTTCTGTTGATGCGTCTCAGCATACAGCGCGGCACGCTTGTGCAGATCGTGCCCAAGCCGCACGTTGAAGCTGCCTTTAAACGGCGCGTCCGGCGTTTTTCCCTCTTCTTTGCAAAACCGCAGATATTCGTCCACAGCTTTCTTGAAGTTCCGCTCCAGACTATTCACATCCACGCCTTCATAGGTGATAGCGTCGCGGATTCCAACCACGCGCCCATGCAGGACCCGGTCTTCGGCGCTATACAAAACCGAGCCATTGTAGCCCTCGTACTCAAGCGTCTCGCTCATGGAATATGTTTCTCCTGCTTCAGAAAGTGGATCGCCTCTCTCACCTGATAGGCCTTCAGTATCTTCGTCGGATGCGGCTGGTGCATAAAAAGCGTCGCACGGGTCTCACGATGAATAAACTTTCTCGCCGATCCCCCGCTTGTTTTCAACTCATAGCCGAATGCTTCCATCAAAAATGCCAACTCGGCCCATTCGTAATCGCTGGGTCTGGACAATAACCGGTCTATCGCCTTCTGACGTTTCGACATTCAGAGCTTACAGTTTTCCAGGAGATAATTGCAACTATTTTTAGTCGCAAAGAAAGGAGCTAATTCAAAAACATCGTCCGATAAAGGGTGTCGCGCTGCACCGGTTTGAACCCGGCGTCGCGAATCACGCGCCGCAGTTCTTCTTCGGTCGTGCAATTTGAGGTCCCGGCGGCCTTCACCACATTTTCTTCCAGCATCACCGACCCCACATCGTTGCCGCCGAAGCGCAGGCCCATCTGCAACACCTTCAGCCCCTGCGTCACCCAGCTTGACTGCACGTTCTCAATGTTGTCGAGATACAGCCTTGAGATTCCCAGTACCTTCAGGTACTCGACCGCCGTCGCCTCGTCCCATCCGCGTCCGCCCAGCGCCGTGTTGTGCGGCTGAAAGCTCCACGGAATAAACGCCGTAAATCCGCCCGTCTCTTCCTGCAAGCGCCGCACCTGCTCAAAGTGGTTTACGCGGTGCTCCAGCGTCTCGCCCACTCCAAACATCATCGTCGCCGTGGTGCGCATGCCAAGTTGGTGCGCCGTGCGATGCACCAGCACCCAATCCTCAGTCCCGCATTTCAGCCGCGCAATCCTGTGCCGCACCTCATCGTCCAGAATCTCCGCGCCGCCGCCCGGAATCGAATCGAGGCCCGCATCGCGCAACCGCATAATCGTGTCGCGCACCGACAGGTCGCTGTACTCCGCAATCGCCAGAATCTCCGACGCCGAAAAACAATGCAGCCAGATCGACGGATACCGCTGCTTGATCCCCTTCAGCAGCCGCTCGAACCACTCAATCTTCAAATCAGGATGCAGCCCACCCTGCATCAGCACGCCCGTGCCGCCCATCTCCAGCGTCTCGGCAATCTTCGCGTAGATCGTCTCGAAGTCCAGGATGTACCCTTCGCTCGCCAGCTTGCCCTTCAGCGGACGGTAAAACGCGCAGAACGTGCAGTACTCCGTGCAGAAGTTCGTGTAATTGATGTTGCGGTCGATGATGTACGTCACCACGCCCTCAGGATGCAGCCTGCGCCGCACCGCATCGGCCTCCATGCCCAGCCCAATCAGGTCATCGGAGTGGAAGAAGTCCAGAGCCTGTTCGCGTGTAATCGACATACTTAAATCTTAGAAGAAATCCAGCATCCGCGCCAAAGAGCCACAATCCCGCACCCTAAGCGTGAGCCGCCTGCCCCATCCCCATACTCGCTATTGCCTCAAACAGCGGCGCAAGCGAGGCCGGAGTCACGTTTCCCATCGTCGCAATCTGTCCCCAGCCTCGCTGCTGCAGGTAGGACGACTCATGCGCTATCTGGTACCCGGCCTCCAGGCATTGCTCGGGGAATCCCGGCGACGGCAAGGCAAACGTCGTGATGGTGGGTGCGGCAATGTCTTCCGCCGCAAGCGGCTCAAGCCCCGCCGCCCGCAATGCGCGCCGCGTCTGCTCGCCAAGAGCGCGGTACTCGCGAAAACGCTCGGCTACGGCCTCCGGCGATCCATATTGGATCTCCAGAGCACGCGCCAGCGCAAAAAGCAGGGACGAGGGCACGGTTGTCACCGGCCCGTAGGTCTGGTGCATATGCAGCAGATCGAACGACGGGCAAAGCACCGCGTCCGAGAGCAGCCGCCTGCATTCTCCGCCCAGGTAAACAAACGCCAGGCCCGCATACGAACCAATCGCCTTGCCGGAGACACCGCTCGCCAGCAGAAGGTTTCCCGTTTCGTTCGCAACCGGCGTTGCGCCCAGACTGCTCACGCAATCCAGGGCCACGGCGCAGCTGGCATCGTCAGCCAGCCTCTGCAATCGTTCAATGTCGTTCAGCACGCCTGTGCTCGTCTCCAGATGGACCGCCCAGATCCATGCCGGCTTGCGATCCAGCGCATTCTCAATCGTGGCAAACCGCCACGGCTCACCCCAGGGAAAGGAAAGCTTGCGAAATCTCAGGCCGGCGCTGGCCGCCTGCTTCGCGATCCGCTCTCCAAACTCGCCATTGGTAAGTACCAGCCCCTCTTCGCGGCCGAACAATGCCTTCAGGTTCGCTGCAACGGCGTCGTTCGCCAGCGTTCCCGCGCCCGGAAACAGCGTGACCTCCAGGCCCGTTCCGCCAACCAGCCCATTCAGCCCCGATCGGACTTCCTCGTATTTTTCTGTAAAAGCGGGTGAACGGTGCGAAACCGGAGGCGACGCCCACGCCCGCGCCACTCTCGGATGGATGCACACAGGGCCCGGCATCAGGCTGACTGGCTCCCGCTCGTCGCCGACCCTCACCGACCGCTTCCAGTGCCGCTCGTGCAGGCGGATACGGTTTTCATTCCCTTTCGCATATCTGCCGATCGCCATCACCATCGGGATAAAGCTCGCCGAGCCTTCCGGGACAGCCGGCCCGAGAGCAGAAAAGCCGAGCTTCCGGTACATCCGTTCTCTCTGCGCAATTCCCGAGATCAGAAGGTGAGAGAATCCGTGCGAAACGCCAAAATCATAGACCTGCCACAGAAGTCCCGCCAGCACCGTCCGGTTTCGCAGCCGGGGATCGATGGCCAGCAAACGCACCTCCAGCGGGAGCGCAAAGCGTTGCAGGATCGCTGGATCGGGCAGCCTCTTGGTCACCGAAAACTCCGGCCCGCCATGCGCCGAGATCATTCCCGCAACCGTGCCGTCGAGCACGGCGATAAAGTATTTGTTCTGAAGGTGGAAGCGGTCCACCAGCAGGCCAGACGGCTGCCTATGGTGCTGGGCAATCTCTTCGGCAAAAATTCGATGGTTCAGGGCATGAATCTGTTCGATTTCCGTGGCGCTCTCGACTTCTTTGAAAAGAACTTTCGGCATGCCTAACCTGTGGTTCCCAATGACAACGAAATCTTACAGCAAACCCTGCAACATATACTCTAGAAAACACCACGCCATCCGGTACGACAGCTCATTCCGGCCTGAAAACGCAGTCAGGACGAACCGCCGCCAAGCCTCCGCGTCCCGTCATCCTTCATACCGCCTCGTCTACCCCGCAAACCTATGCCCGGCCAGCAGATATCAAGCGGGATTACCCTGGGAAAGAAAAGTTCCGGGCTGCCATCTATGACGCAGAAATATCGCATCTTAGGTCGGTAGACCCTGTTGGAATCAAAAGAACTGCAGTTAATTTTATGGAGCCCATTTTCTATGCAAAAAATTCAGACACTTCACCTCGTCTTTTGCGCCTTTGTTCTGGCGCTTTTGGCCCTCCCCGCCACCCTGTGTCGGGCCGCAGCCCCGGCGCCGCCTCAGGCGCCTTCCGACGTCGTCATCTTCACCAATGGAGATCAGCTTACCGGCTCCTTCGTGCGCGAGGTAGGCGGGACCGTCACCTTCCACAGCAATATTCTCGGCGACATCAGCATTACCTGGGACCAGATCAAGGAGCTCCGCACCGGCACCAAAGTAGCCATCATCGATAAAGGGGTCATCTTCAAGCACGGTCACATCCCGGCCCACCTGCCCATCGGAACGTTGGCCATTGAGAACGGCATGATCACCGTGCATCCGGCCGACAACGCTATGATTCAGCCCATTCCCGTAGCGAATGCGCAATTCATCATCGATGAACCCACGCTGGACAAGCAGGTCCTCGGCCGTCCCGGCTTCCTGCAGGGCTGGAACGGAGCCGCCACCGTCGGGCTCACCGCGGTGCAGGCTACGCAGAACCAATTCAGCTTTGCCGCATCGGCGGGATTGGTGCGGGTCGTCCCAACCGTAAGCTGGCTTGATCCCAGCAATCGCACCTCCGTCGACTACGCACAGTCCTACGGAAAGATCACCCAGCCCGCCTACACCGCGCAGGACGGCACCCTCGTGCCCTCAACCTATACCAAGAGTTCCATCTTCCACGCCGACGCGGAGCGCGACGAATACGTCTCGCCGCGAGCCTACTACCTCGGCATGCTCTCCTTCGACCACAACTACAGCCAGAGCCTCAACCTGCAACAAATCTATGGCGGCGGCTTCGGCTACACCCTCATCAAAACGCCGATTCAGGAACTCGACGCCAAGGCCGTCGTGCAATACGAGCGCCAGGCATTCTTCAACGTCATTCCGCCCGCCGTCTCCAGCCAAAGTTTGATCGCATCCACCTTCGGCGCTTCCTACCTGCGCCACGTCACCAAGGGCATACTCTTTACCCAGCAACTGTCCTACATCCCGGCGTGGAACAACCTCCACGCGTATTCATACAACGAAACCGACACGCTCTCCCTGCCCGCCTACAAGAACTTCAGCTTCGCCTTCGGCACGCTCGATACCTATCTGAACGATGTGCCGCTCACCTACCCCAACACCAAGCGGAACTCCTTCCAGTTCACGATGGGTGTCACCTACAACTTCAAGTCCGCCTACTAGGGGCCGGGGTTGAGTTTCGAGCCGGGTACGTCTTCACGTACCCGGCTTTTTCCTGCCCGGTAACGATCCCACGCACCCCCGCCTCGCGTTACCATAGAGATACCGTTCGCCTCTGGTAGCAGCCCCGGACCAACCTCCGGCCCAATCTGGAATCCTTCAATCAGGAGTTAGTGTCTCCCAATGGCTTTTGCACGGAAGCTGTTTTGCTTGCCTTTTGTCCTTTTGCCGGTCTTTTTACTGTCTGTCCCGGTGCCAATGGTCTACGCGTCTGCGCCCAGCCCCGCCGCTGCCGGAAAGAAGAAAGACCACACGCCGCCCGACAGGATCGTCTTCATCAATGGCGACCAGCTCACGGGAAAGTTCGAGCGCGAAGTCGCCGGCACCGTCTTCTTCAAAAGCGACATCCTGGGCGAAGTCAGCGTTCCCTGGTCCAAAGTCAAAGAGCTCGAAGCCAATACACCCATGGCCGTGCTCGACAAGAACGTCACCCCGCGCCGCGGACGGGTCCCGCAGCATCTGCCGGAAGGGGCCATCACCGTCGCCGGCGACATGATCACCGTGCATCCCCCCGACCACGCCATGATCCAGCCCATTCCCGTCAAGAATGCGCAGTACATCCTTGACCAGAACACGCTCAACAAGCAGCTCTACGGACGCCCCGGCTTCTTCGCTGCCTGGAACGGCTCCACGACCGCCGGTGCAACTGTCGTCCAGGCCACGCAAAAGCAGTACACCTTCAACGGAGCCGTCGCCCTCGTCCGCCAGGTGCCCACTCTTTCCTGGCTCGACACCACCAATCGCACCACCCTCGGATTCACCGGCTCCTACGGCAAAATCACCCAGCCCGCCTATACCTCTGAGGGCGTCTTCTATCCCGAAACCGACACCAAAAGCGCCATCTATCACGCCGACGCCGAGCGCGACGAGTACTTCTCGCCCCGCGGATACGGCCTCGTTCAGACCTCCTTCGACCATAACTACAGCCAGGGCCTCGACCTCCAGCAGATCTATGGCGGAGGCATCGGCTACACCGTCGTCAAGCAGCCCAAACAGCAGCTCGACATAAAGGCCACCATCCAGTACGAAAAGCAGGCCTTCATCAACGCCACCGACGGAGTCAACCAGGAACTCATCGGCTCAACTTTCGCCGGGGTCTACCTCCTCAAGCTTCACCATGGAAT
>JBARHV010000146.1:0-2069 GCA_049799415.1 Silvibacterium sp. | reverse complement strand
CTTTTCGACATGGTGATCTCGACCAATCCTGGACCGTCTACGCCGATGACTCCGTACGGCTGGCGCCAGAGCTTCGGGACGACGCCTTGGCCGCAGTCGGCAAACGTCACGACGGACGAATTCGATGCAGCCTATGTCAACTACATCACGACGGGCGCGCAAGGCGGACTGCCAGGAAACAACTACCTTGCCAACGGATACACCGCCGACGGCACGCCGTTCCAGTGGTGGTACACGGTGGATTTCGCGCAACTGAATCTGCCGATCCAGCTCTCTGCTGCCATCATCAACGCCTCGAACGATGACGCTCCGATCGACTACGACCAGAACGGCGTCGATACTCTCCAGGACGTAGGCAAGAACTTCCTCGCCAACACAATGAGCGCGGCGAATCTGATCGACGGTACCGTATCGGGTCTCGATCTCGACACGCAAGATTTTACCAACAACTTCAACGACGGCGACTACACCGGGCAGAATATCATCAATGCTGTCCCGTTCGCGACCTACGCCGCCGATGAGCCGGACAATTATCTGAAGCAACTCTACGGAGGCTATTCGGTCATCATCACGCCGACCGTCGGCATACAGGCGCTCATCATCAACCTCACGGCTACGCAGTTCGCATAAGGAGCGCTTGAGATGGCAACCTTGAGTCCGATCAATCTCGGTCAGCTGAACCGCCTCGCGGCCTCCGTGACGGTGCAGAGCAATGCGCTGCTGACCGTGACGCCGCCGTTTCTGGCTGAAGGCGCCCTGCGTCTTGCTCCGGAGGGCAACTTCACGGATTTCATCGATGTATTGACCGGCATGGTTCCTTCCCCCGTGCCGTACATCGCGCTCACGGTCCATATGCCATTGCTGAAGACGCTCCCGCTGTGCGCGCTGTATCAGGCGCAGTTCCAGACGAATACGGTTCTGGGAGCGGTGACGGTGCGTCCGGATGTGTCCCGCGGATCGGGTGGCTTGCAGCCCTTCGATATTCAGAATTGCGGTCTGATGAACTTCAGCGAACTGGACTTCGGTGGAAAACAGGCGGCGTTTGTGGTCAGCATTCGTGGTACCTGGTACGCGAATTCGAGTCTTTGGTCAGGGGTCGCCAACATCGCCATTCCGAGTTGAGCCATGAGTACCCGTATCGACCGGCGCCTCAACCTCGTAATCGAGATCCCCCGCGGTGATGGCTCTGCGCTCATCGTGCATTCGACGGCGCTGCCCACAGAGATATTCGAGCCGTACTTCGACCTCTGCGGCCCAACAATGAACTACCTCATGGTGGGGGGCTTCGGGAATTTTGCCCCGCGCTATGCTGCGCTCGCGCTGCGGGAAGTCGCGCATCGTTCGATCGGCCCCGAGATGCCGGACGACATGGATCTCTACCGGCGGCGTAAGGCTACCGCAGATCAGCGTGTCGATGCGCTCTTTGCCGAGCTTCACCGCCTGAGTTTCGTGCTCACGCTGAAGGGCGCGAAGTGGGAACAGATGCCGCTCGATGAAGCGAGAAACAATGGCGGACTCTCCACTGACGAGATGAAACGGATCGATTCGGCCCTGGTTTTTTTTACGCTCGCCTCGGAGAGCGTCCCGCAGGAGATGCGGGAGCCGATGCTCGGAGGCTTGGCCATGTTCGGTGCGCGGAGCGAGTCATCGAGCATTATGGAATTCGTGCGTTCCTTGCAGATCTCGACGACGGCCGCCAATTCTGGAAAGAGCCAGGATGCATTGCCGCCGTCCTCGACTGGCTCTCAGGGGACGGATTCAGAGAGTACTTCGGGCGCTACGCCGAGCGGTTCCCAAATCGTACGCCGGCCGACTTCCGCGCCCGCCAACACGATCGGCTCGCAGAGGCCATCCGCGCGCTGATCCGGAGAGGATGAGCCGTGGCGGTCAAAAGTATCCTAGATGTCGATGTGCAGCAGCAAAGCTTCGAGCGGTTCCTCAATCTCTGGAATGAATACCAGGAACAGCTGAAAAAGCAGCCTGAGATCTGGACGAAAATCTCCGCGATCCAGGCCAAAGCCGCAGGCGGTCTCGCCGAGTACAAAGCAACGACCGAGGCTCATATCTCC
>JBARHV010000145.1:0-18686 GCA_049799415.1 Silvibacterium sp. | reverse complement strand
GGTCAAAGTCCGCCGAAGCATACGAGTCCTTCAGGTGCGACGGATCGTTGCCGGTAAAGAACAGGCCGATGTCGCTCTGCTCATCAAGGGTGTGGCTGAAGGTATAGCTGGCGCCTACCTGGAAGTTATGCGAGAGGCGCTTCTCCAGGTGTGTCTCCAGCGCGTCATAGGCGGATGTGCCGACCGTTTCAAAGAGCGCCGCGTTGGGGCTGTAGCCGACGTAAGGCGCGCGGAAGTCGGCGTTGCCGCCGTCGAGAGTGTTCCAGGGCTCGCCGGCAATGCTGTTGTAGTCTTCGCAATACGGTCCGCCGCACGAATTCTGGTTCAGCACCTGAAAGCCGTAGCTGTCCGTTTCGCCGTGGATGGGGTTGGTCGCGGTTGCGATTCCCGGCTCGTTCAATGGAATTGGAACGACGGCATGGCGGCCACGGTTTCCGACGTAGCCGATTTTGATACCCAGGTCGGAGGTCGGCTGCCACTGCATGGTCAGCGTGTAGTTGATGGTATAGGGCAGCACATTCTTTTTGTCATAGGCGCCGAAGTTCAGTGTGCCCGTGCAGTCCTCGTAAACTTCCTGGTTGCCGATGGCACCGCAGGTCTTGACGCTGCTGCCGTCATAGAGGGTGGTGCTGCCCGTCATGATGTTCAGCTGGTTCTGGAGGGCCGTCGCAATCGTGGCGGGATTAGCGTTGGGAAATATGATGTTGTTTGCCGTTGCCAGCGGAGCCGCGAGACTGCCTTTGCCCGCTGAGATCAAGGAGGCGAGCGGAGAAGCCTCTGTGGCGCCGAAGGGACCGCCGGTGGAACTGCCCGCCGGCTGCGAGAGGTAGCTGAACAACTCGCCACGGTCATAATAGATACCCGCGCCGCCACTGAAGACCACGGACCCGTGGTTCTGCTTGGGCGCCCAGGCAAAGCCGATGCGGGGCGAGATGCCCCATTGACGTCCGGTCAAGGTGGAATTGCTCACACCCGCAGTCGGATTGTATTTGTTATTGCCGGCAACGATGAAGCCGGGGTTGTTCACCACAAAGCCGCCGGTGGTGTCGCCACTCACGCTGTAAAGCTTGGGATCGAAGTTAAACAGGTTGCCGTATTTTTCTGTCAGTCCACCGTGGTAGTCGTAGCGGACGCCGGCGGTGATACTCAGATTCGACAGAATCTGCCATTTGTCCTGGGCGTAAGAATCAATTTCATTCGACCGGTAGTAGCGGTCGGCAAGGTTTCTGCCGTTGGCGTCGGTCTCGAGCACGCTGGCGCTGTTGCTCTGGTCTTTGAGGAAGCTCTCGAATGTCTTGGCGTTGACCGTAGCAATTCCGCCGCGATTGTTGGTAATGTTCAATTCCGTGTAGCTGTAGCCGCCGCCAAAGATCAGCGTGTGTTTGCCCAGGGCCAGAATCACGTTGGTCGACGGATTGATGCGGTTCTGGTAGTAGCCGATGTTCGCAAAAGCGCTGTAAGGGCCGACTTTCAGAGAAGGAGAAACGCTGGTGTCGGCGGCAAATTCGCCCAGCAGCAGGCCTGGAAGTTCGGTGTTCGAAGCAAATCCCGGAGGCGCGGAGCTGATGCCGAACGTCGCATCGCCACCCGGGCCGGGCACTGTCTGGTTATAGAAGCTGTATGAACCCATGCGGGCAAACCCGACCCGCTGCTCCCAGTTCAGGTTCGAGCCGATGGAAATGGTGTTGTCGAGCACGGCCACCTGCGAGCCATTGTTCTGCGTGGTCGGAAATCCACCCACCTGAGATACGTTGTAAGGCTTGAAGACCGGATCATTCTGATAGTAGTACTTCACCGACATGCGATCCGTCTTGCTCATGTTGTAGTCGATGTCGGCCGCGGCTTGATCTCCTGTGAGCAGCGAGGTGCCGATGAGGGTGACATTCGGGATGCCATATTGAAAAGTTCCGGACGATTGGGCAGAGGGAATCATGTACTGCCCGTTGGGCAGCTTGGCATTCATCAGCGCCATTGCGACCGGGCCGATGCTGCCAGGATCAAAGGACGCCCCGCCCCACTCTGTCGCCGCTGCCGCCAGCCCCGTGGCGGAACGGTCATCGGTCAGGCCGCTGGGCACATTCATCTGTGACAGGCCGGTGGACTGGTCAGAGTCATAGAGACGCTGGTAGGCGACGAAGAAGAACAGCTTGTTTTTCTTGATCGGGCCGCCCAGCGTCCCGCCCGCTGTCCAGCGATGCAACGCCGGATTGACCAGGGATTCTGGGAATGCCCCTTCGCCCTGGGTCGCTAACTGGTACTGCTGGTTGAAAAAAAAGGGCGATGCGTTCAACGAGTTATTCGCGAAACTTCCGTAGACCTGGCCGTGAAAGTCGTTGGCGCCTGTGGCGGTGTTCACGTCAATCTGCGCGCCGCTGGTCGCACCCTGCTGCGCGTCATACATGGATGTGTTGACGCGAAGCTCTTCAATAAACTCAGGCGGCGGAGAGGGCAGGCTGTTGCCGTTGGAGCCGTAAACCGAGGTTCCGGTCTGCGATGCGCCGCCGATTGTAGCCACGCCCGCGGTCGATGTGCTGGAGGTGCTGCTGCCGCCGATGTTGAAGTTGTACCGCTGGGAGGTAGCTCCGCTGGAACTTTTGCCGTTGAAGAGGTTGGTGACGTCAACGCCGTTGACCTGGAAGGTATTCGAGGTATCGCGCTGGCCGTTGGCCCAGATCGGCTGGTTGCCCAGGCCGGCATTCGTATCAAGGCCGCTCAGCAGCTCGGCGTTTACGCCCGGCGCAAGCACAGCAAGCTGCGTAAAGCTGCCGGTCGCCAGCGGAGTCAGGGCAATCTGCTCCTTGTCCATCGTGTAGCCGTTGGTGGTATCGGTCGCATTCAGCAGCGGGTTCGCAGTCACGGTCACCGAAGTCGAGACATGACCCACCCTCAAAGAGATATTGACCGTAGTGGCGCTTGCCTCTTGAACAGCGATGGCGGCAAGCTCGGTGGTGTCGAAGCCGGCGTGGCTTACCTTGACGCTGTACGTTCCAATGGGCAGGTTGAATATCTGGAAAAACCCGTTCCCCTGCGAGGTCGTCGTGCGCTCCAGGTTGGTCTGCACATTGCGAACCGTCACATTAGCGTCCCCAACCGCGGCCCCTGAGGTGTCCAGAACCGTACCGTTTACGGTACCCAGGGTCTGCTGCGCCAGAACCGGAGCGGAAGCAGTGAAGGCGAAGAGGACGATAACAACCGCTTGAAAACAGCGGCGCAACCGCGAATATAGACGGGGACACAAATTATGCATAACAGCCTCTCAAAAAAATACCGGTCTCAATTCCGGACAATTGCCAGAATCGTTTTTAGAAATTCACGTCTCTTTTGCGTGGACTAAGAATATGAAACAGATTGAACGTACTACGTTAATCCAGAATGAATTCTTTAGGAACAAAAATTCAGGAATTTTATATGCCGGATCAAAGGGCTGATTAGATACTCCCCAGCCTTGTGGAAAAATGACGCTTTGAGTGGAAAATCGGGCGTGAGTTGGGGATTCAGCTCGGATCGCCGGACATTCCGGTCAACAGATGGAGCACAAGGCTGCGGGCCCCAGCCTCCCCGTAGCTTGATCGATCAACGTAGCAGTTTGAATAAAAATGAGATAGGCCAGCTTTCGCTGGCCTATCCGGGAAACCTTTGTAGGGGCATCTTCAGACTTGAATATGGATTATTTCTTCTGCCGACCGAATCGATAGACGATCCCCGCATTGAAGCCCAGGTTGTTCTGCATGTCGCTGCCATAGCGGCTCATCAGATAAACCGATGAAAGGCGAATGGCGAGACCAGGCCCGAGATTGTAATCGACGGACGCGCCCGGACTTACGTTGAGTGCATTGCTGTCCGGGTAAAGACCGATGAGCGTGGGAGGCAGTCCGCCGGTTCCCGTTCCAAAGTTGCCGTGGCCGATTCCGGCCAGCACATAGGCGCTCCAGCCCCAGTGCTGCCCCTCAAAGAAGCGATACTGCGGGCCTGCCATGAAGGTGTACTGGCTGATGCTGGGTGAAAAGACCTGGTACGGGTTCACATTGGTATAGGTGGTTCCGTAGTAGCCGCGAGCGTCAGCCGTGACGCCCAGCTTTCCATGGAGGTAATCGGTAATACCCACATTCCAGCCGGATTCACTGTTTTTCTGGAGCGCTGGACCGGGGCGGAAGCGGAGATAACCGCCGCCGGAATAAAGCTCATACTGGTGTGAGTAGGTGTCCTGGATAATCTGCTGGATACGGCGCCGGCGCCGCGCTTTCACGCGCAACTGGGCTTCACGCAGGACTTCCGTGCGCTGCTGGGTGGTTTGCGGTTGCGCCTCGGACTGGACTTGGGAATCTGTCTGGGCCTGGGAATCCGTCTGTTGCTGGGGTGAAGCGTCCTGAGCCCACAACGTGGCTGACGCTAAAAGAAGAATGGCCGAAGCCAAAACCGGATACGCCAGGTATCCTTTACGCTTTCCAAAATGCATGAATGGTGAAGCCTCCACTGCCTGTTGCTGCCGGGGGTTGAATAAGAACAAATATTCGCCTGCACTCTATTAAAACACTTTGCAAAGCATTCCCGCTCCCTGCTGTTCCTAGAATTTGAGGCAGAGAATCGTGCGGCGGGCGGCTCTGGCTATATTCTGTTCAAGTCTGCACCTGCAAGTCTGCACCTGGAGGACAAGAAAAAATGAAGTCATTCCTGCTCGGCTTAATCCTGGGCCTTCTTGCCCTTCCCGTGGCCGTCTTTGTTTATCTCCACGCCGGCCATCCGCCCGTCGCCGTCGCCGACCCTCCCTTCTGGATGGAAAAGCAGATGGTTCGCGTCCCCATGCATGCCCGCATTCGCAGCGAAATGCCCGCAAGCGCTCCCATTGAGGCCAGCGACACAAGCCTTGAGGCCGGAGCCCACATCTATCGCCAGCAGTGTGCCGCCTGCCACGGCCTCTATGGGCGGCCTTCTTCTTTCGCGGCGAACATGTATCCCCATGCCCCGCAGCTCTGGGCGCCACACCGCAACGGGGCAGTGGGTGTAAGCGACGACCCTGTGGGCGAGACCTATTGGAAGGTCAACAATGGCCTTCGCATGACGGGGATGCCGGCCTTCGACAAAGTTCTGAACCAGACACAGATCTGGCAGGTTGCGCTGCTGCTGGCCCATGCTGACAAGCCGCTGCCGTCGAGCGCTCTGGATCTGCTAAAGCAGCCTCTGGATCTTGATCCTGTGAATCTGGCTCCGGGAGAGACGCCGGTCGCGCCGCCGCAAAAGGTCATGGACCTCAAGCTAGATGCGGCACCCTCACCGCTGCCCCCCGATGCGACGAAGCCAGACGGAAAGTAGATGCCTGACCAGCTCACATCCACCCGGCCAACGCTGTCTGTAGCGATGATCGCCCGCAATGAGGAAAAAAATCTGCCCCGCACGCTCGAAAGCGTTCGCTGGGCGGACGAGATTGTGATCGTCGATTCAGGTTCAGTGGACCGGACGCCGGAGGTCGCCCGCTCCTTTGGTGCGCATCACTCGTTTAACCGCGACTTTCGCGGACACCCGGAGCAGAAATCCATTGCCATCGCCAAGTGCACCAGCGAATGGATTTTGCTATTGGACGCCGACGAGGTGGTCAGTCCGGAGTTGGCCGAGGAAATTCAGCAAACTATCGCCAATCCGCGCTTTGAGGCCTATTGGGTCCCGCGGCTCAACCTGTTTATGGACCGCTGGATTCGCCACGGAGGGTTTTACCCCGACAAAAAGCTGCGGCTGTGGCGGCGCGGCAGCGCACAGATGGAAACCAATGTCGGGCCGCATGGCACGCCAAAGTTCGATGGGCCCAAGGGCACTTTGAATCACGACCTGACTCACTATGCCTATCCCAGCTTTGAGCTGTACCTGAGCCACATGAACGACTACAGCTCAGAGAATGTCGCCGTGCTGGTCGAGCGCGGCAAGGCCGGGTCCGCCATTGGATTCATCCGGCTGGCGCTACTGAACCCGACGGCGACCTTCGTGAAAAATTACTTTTTCCGGCTCGGCTTCCTGGATGGCATTCCCGGCCTGATTTACCACCTGAATCACTCTGTCTACGTTCACTGGAAGTATGTGAAGGCCTGGGAGTCGCGGAAGCGCAGGTAGATCTATGGCTATTCCGGGGCTATCCCAGCTCTAGCGGCGATGCTCCAGCCATTCGCGCAGAGCGTCGTCCATCCGGCCTTGCCAGCCCTTCCCGCCTGAGCGGAAGCGATCTACGACCTCTGGAGACAGGCGGATTGTGATGCGTTCCTTAATAGGAGCCTTTTGTGCCCCACGCCCACGACGGATGACTTTGCCCTTTGCGTCGAGGATATCCGTGCTGTTCCAGTGAGCCTCGACTGCGGCCACATCGTTGGGATCGTACGGCCCATCGTTCTGATCGCACGGGATGGGCACGTCTGCCGCGATTTCTTTTTTCACCCGCTCCCAGTCGGTGCGGCTAATTGTCTTTGAGCGTGTCATACATTCTCCTTTCCGTCCGAGATGCCCGCCTGAACGAGATCACGCGGATGTTCTCACCGCGTCGTGTGTAGGCGAGTGACAGCATACCTCCCGCCACCTCCACGATCGCAATATCCTGCCTTCGCACTTCGTCATGGCGGTTGGAACGAAGCGTGATTTTCTCTGGATGCTCGTACACGAGGTACGCGTCTGTGAAGTCGAGCCCATGCTTTTTGAGGTTGGCTTCGCGCTTCTCCTCGTCCCATTCGAACACAAGTTAATTGTACATACGAAATATTCAGAGATCAACGATGCGCAAAAAGTGTCTCTGCTTCTATCACGGGATACGGAGGGTTTATCCGACGAAGCGCCACGGACGGGCTTCAGTATTTGGAATGAATCTGATAGAAGGCAATCCGGACGGATCCGGCTGGAAAAGCGACCGGAGCCTGGGAAGCTAAAGTGGTGAGCTCGCTGGGATTCGAACCCAGGACCCACGCCTTAAAAGGGCGTTGCTCTACCACCTGAGCTACGAGCTCTTACCTTCTTAAAGTTATCACAGCAAAGCGAATCTCCCGAATCGCAATTCCACCAGCTCGCCCGGGCATCCCTTCGGCACGATTCCCTTTTATGTAGCTGGGCGTGGTGCGGGGTGAAAAAAATGTTGCCCAGGCTTCCCGAAGCGCAGTAATAATAATGCAACCCTCCCGGCGTATCTGAATGGTTTTTCCCGGTTGGGAAATTCTGTGTTTGCTGAGGACCTTGCCTTGTCCGCTCTGTTACGCCGTCTTCTTGCCTTGTGCCTCATCCTGGCCCCGTTGTGCGCCTTCGCCTCCACTGAATGGCAGCCGCCGACTGCCGACGAGTTGAAGATGACGTCGTACCCGGCCGCACCGGATGCGCCCGCCGTGTTCCTTTATCGCGAAGAGACGGTCGAAGACAACATCCATATCCATACCCTGTACGCGCGCATCAAGATCCTGAGTGAAAAGGGCAAGGAGATATATAGCGATATCGAGATTCCCTACGATGCCTCGGGCTACAACATCCGGGGCATCGCCGGGCGTACCATCCACAGCGATGGAACCGTGATTCCCTTCACCGGCAAGCCATACGACAAGCTGCTGGTGAAAGCGGGCAATGAGCGCGTGATGGCCAAGGTATTCAGCATGCCGGACGTGCAGGTGGGCAGCATCATCGAATACCGCTGGATACTGGGCTATGACGGCAGTATCGTTTCTTCTCCACACTGGCAGATACAGCAGGATATCCCGGTCGTGAAGGCGCATTACCACTTTGTTCCCAGCTCCGACATGAATGGCGGTTCTACCTACATCACTACGCACGAGAACGGCCATGAAGCTACGGCCAGCGTGCTTCTTTACTCGTACATTCTGCCGCCGGGGATCAAGGTGCGGGAAGGCGTGGACGGATATGACCTGGTGGTCGACAACGTTCCCGAGATACCCCATGCGGATTATCTTCCTCCATTCGGCGGCCTGACGTATCGCCTGATTTTTTACTATTCGCCATTCCGGACACCTCCGGAATATTGGAAGGCCGAAGGAAAATACTGGTCGAAGGATTTCGACCGGTTCGCCAACCCTTCAAGCAAGATTCGTGACGCCGTCAACGGCATTGTCGCTCCGGGAGACAGCGACGAGCAGAAGGCGGAGAAGATTTACGCCGCGGTGATGAAGCTCGACAACACCAGCTTTACCCGCCAGCACTCCGCTGTAGAGAACAAGGCCGAGGGCCTGAAGGTAAAGAACGCCGACGATATCTGGGCACAGCAGCGCGGCTACGATGACGAGATCACGCGGCTCTTTGTGGCCATGGTGCGGGCGGCCGGGCTGAAGGCCGACGGAGCCATCGTCGTCGATCGCAACAACAGCACGCTGGTGCCGAATTTTCTCAGCTGGGACCAATTGGACGACGAGTTGGCCATCGTCACCATCGGCGGCAAAGAAGTTATTCTGGACCCTGGACAACGATATTGCGAATTCGGCAAGCTGCACTGGAAGCATACCTGGGCAGGCGGCATACGGCAGACCGACGACGGAACAACGATGTTTACAACGCCTGGAATAAGTTATAGCGACAACAGCCTGAGCCGTTTTGCAGAGCTTACGCTCGATCCGAACGGACAGGTGCATGGACGTATCGAGGAGACGATGACGGGCGCGCAGGCGCTGGACTGGCGCCAGGCCGCTCTACGCGGAGACGAAGCGGGCATCAAGAAGGAGTTTGAAGACCAGTTGCAGCACTCCATGCCGCCGGGCGTGCTGGTCAAGACGAACCACTTCATCGGACTTACGGATTCCACGCGTCCGCTGATGGCGATCGTGGATGTAAGCGGAACGATGGGCACACAGACCGGCAAGCATCTATTTATGCCGGCGGTCTTCTTTGAGGCCGGCAACGCGCCCCTGTTCGCGGAGACGCAGCGCGTGAACCCTATTGACATGCACTATCCCCAAATGGTGCACGACCAGTTCCAACTGACGCTGCCTCCCAACATCACAGTGGACAGCCTGCCGCAGGGAGGCGATGTGCCGTTCGCGCCCAATGCCGACTGCCTTGTGAAATTTGGCTCCAAAGCGAATGTCTACGCATACGGACGCTTATACCGCCTTGCCACCAACTTCTACACGGCGGCGGAGTATCCAGAGCTTCGTAACTTCTTCCAGAAGGTAAGCGCGAATGACCAGGCGCAAGTCGCGTTGAAGATGGTCCCGGCGGCAGCGGCGGCTCCAACGGGCGCGGCCCCGGTACAGAAGACCCCGGTGCAGGCGGCAGCTCCGGCGGGCGGGAAGTAGGCATGAAATTCTATCGGGCCTGCCTTGCCTTGCTCTGCGTTGTGCCGGCGTGTGCGGCGGCGTATGCGTCCAAGCCTCCGTTTCCTGACTGGGTGACACAGGCTGCTGCCGCAAAAGTGCAGACGCCGGAGGGCGCGCACCCCAAGGCCGCTATTCTACTCGAAGATAAACTGCTGACGGTCGGCGCGGACGGCGTCGTCACGGAACGCTATCGGCAGGTGATTAAAATTCTGCGCCCGCAGGGGCGAGCGTACGCACACCCGGCTGCATGGTTCAACAAGGACCACAAGCTGTTGTCGTTCCATGTGTGGAGCATCGGCCCTGACGGGCACCAGTACACCGTCAATGACCAGGACATTTACGAACAGGGCTCGGAAGCATGGGGCATCCTGTACGACGACGTTCGCGAGAAAACGACGAGCGCTCCGGGGGCCGATCCCGGCGGCATTGTTGCGTACGAATACACCATGCAGTTCCCTATTTACTCCGGCGATGAGCCGTGGGAGTTCCAGAACCCGATTCCCACAGTGAGATCCGTCTTTGAAGTGGACCTGCCGCAGGGGTGGCAGCATCAGGCGCTGTGGCATCACTACGCGAGCGTTGCGGCTACGGAGGTCGCGCCGAATCAATTCCGCTGGGAGCTTGCGAACATTCCGGGGATCGATCTGAGTTCGGTTCCGATGGCTCCGGCGGAAGAGGCTCTGGCCGGACGTATGGAGGTATATTTTTCCGCGAATGCGCTGCCCGATGGGCCGCAGCTCTGGACGCGCATCGGGGAATGGTACACGCAGCTCGCCGCTCCCGAGAGCGAAGGCCCCGCCGATATTGCCAGCGCCAGCCGTGGGCTGACCAGCTCGAACGCCGATTTCATGGACCGAATCCAGAAGGTCTCGACCTTTATGCAGCAGCAGATTCGCTATGTGGGTATTGAGATCGGCATCGGTGGTTATATTCCTCATGCTGCGGAGGACGTCTATCGCAATCGCTACGGCGACTGCAAAGATAAAGTCACGCTGATGATCGCCATGCTCGACGCAGTGGGCGTGCGCGCAACCTGGATGCTGGTGGATACGGACCGCGGCGTGGTCGATTCGAAGGTGCCATCACTAATAGCGGACCACATGATCGCAGCCATTGAGATTCCCCAGGGCTATCAGAACCCCGCGCTCAAGTCGGTTGTTACGGCGAAGAGCGGCAAACGTTACCTGATCTTTGATCCCACCAATACTTACGTGCCTATCGGCTTGCTGCCGACCTACCTGCAAGGCACCACCGGCCTGCTGATGGCTGGCGCGGACAGTGAAGCCATTGCGCTTCCGGTGTTGCAACCCGGCAGCGATACTGTAAATCGCACCGCGGCCTTTACGCTGGCGGCGGACGGCACGCTGACGGGAAGCGTAACGGTGAAGCGGCTGGGGGCATCGTCCGACGGCCTGCGCTATCTCTTTACGATGAACAGCGACAGCGACCGGCTCAAGGGCGTGGAAAATTCCCTGCGAAGCGACTTCTCCTCCTTCACGGTCGGAAGCGAAAACGTGGAAAATGTGCAGAGCCTCGATAAGCCTCTCGTCCTGCACTACGACGTAACCGCCTCTTCCTATGCCAAACAGGCGGGCGATATGCTGCTGGTGCGGCCACGGGTGGTCAGCTCCGATGCAATCGAGCTGACAGATACAGCGCGCAAATATCCGATCGAGTTTGACGGAACCGGAGACTGGCGTGACAGCTTCGACGTAAAGATCCCGGCTGGATATACCGTCGACGATCTACCCGACCCGGTAAACGTGGACACGAGTTTCGCCAGCTATCGCAGCGATGTGAAGGCCGATGGCGGCGTGCTGCACTACTCCCGGGAATACATTGTGAAAAAACTCGAGCTTGACGCCGATGAGTATTCGGATCTCAAAAAGTTTGAGAGCGCCGTCTATACCGACGAGAACCGGGACGCGGTCCTCAAAAAGGCGAACTAAATTTTCATTCGCCTCCCGTTCGCTCGCGAAATCCGCATCTTAACGTCGAAGACCTCATAAGCTGTTGCCTGTGAGAGGCGTTTTCTGCCCAGGCGCACAACGGTATTTCCAAGAACGATCCACGGCTGCGCCACAAGCTCTCTGCGGCCCTCTTTCGATAAGAAGAAGGCAGCCGCACAAAGCCGGCGATGGCCACGGCGATCGGGGAAATACCCTAAGATTGGGGAGGAGACGTTTCCTTTTGGCAGTGAAAATTAAATTCGCCCCGCGGATGCAGGGCAAGCTGAGTTCCAAGCGCCTTTGGCTGCTGATCGCCGGGGGCGTAATCGCCGCAGGCTTTCTGATCTTCGCCTGCATCTTTGGCCATTACTACTTTAAGTATCAGCACATCGTGGATGCGCGGCTGGAAAAGCCTCTGTTTGAGGACACAGCCAAGATTTACGCCGCGCCTCAGGAGCTTCGCCCCGGGCAGAAATTTACCGCCAGCTTTATCGCACAGGAGCTTCGCAACGCCGGCTACTCCGTCGAAGACGCTGGCAAGGCCTCGCCCATGGGCACATTCGCCCAGGGAGCCGACAGCATCACGATCCACCCCGGGCCACAGTCGTACCACGCGCCCGATGGCGCAACCGTTACGTTTAATAAGGGTGTGATCAGTCAGATTACCGGCGACAATGGCCAGCAACTCGCAGCCTACGAACTTGAGCCCATCCTGATCACCGACCTCTCCGACCAGAGCCGCGCCAAACGCAGGCTGCTCACCTACGACCAGATTCCAAAAGTCGTGGTGCAGGCGGTGACCTCGATTGAAGATCGCCGCTACTTTCAGCATGGCGGCGTGGACTACTACGCCATGGTCGCGTGGGCCTGGCACGACCTGCGCGGAGACCGCCGTCTTATGGGCGGAGCCTCAACGCTGACCATGCAGCTGGCCAAAGAGGTTTTTCTGGGGCCGGAGAGAACGTTCCGGAGAAAATTTGCCCAGGTCATCATCACATTTCAGCTTGAGCACCGGTTTTCCAAACAGAAGATTTTTGAACTTTACGCGAACGAGATTCCACTGGGGCAGCGCGGCAGTTTTTCCATCAACGGTTTTGGCGAGGCCGCGCAGGCGTATTTCGGTGAAGATGCGCGCCAGCTCACCCTGCCTCAGGCAGCTCTGCTCGCGGGCCTCATTCAGAGCCCCAGCCGGCTGAATCCCTACCGGCATCCGCAGCGCGCGATCAACCGCCGCAACGTTGTGCTGGATGCGATGGTCGAGACGGGCGACATCACCAAACAACAGGCGGAAGAGGCAAAGGCCGCGCCGTTGAACCTGGTCTCGGGGGCTGCGGATGCCGGCGAGGCTCCTTACTTTGTCGATCTGGTGCGCGATCAACTGACCTCCCGCCTCGGGGACAATGACTACAACACGGAGGGGCTGCGGATTTATACGTCGCTCGATCCAGATCTGCAGCAGGCGGCAAGCGAGGCTGTAGCCGAAGGGATGAAGAGCGTCGACAAGATCGTCGAAGAGCGTTATGCGCGACGCGTGCGGCACGGAGACACCTCGCCGATCGTGTATCCGCAGGTAGCACTGATCGCGTTGAATCCGCATACCGGGCAGGTGCTGGCGCTGGTCGGCGGCCGCAACTATGGACTGAGCCAGTTCAACCACGCGGTTTCGCACCGGCCTACCGGCTCTATCTTCAAGCCGTTTGTCTTTGCGGCGGCATATAACACCAGCCTGGCGGGTGCACAGCTTACCGGGGCCGATGGCGCAAGCGGAATCTTCACGCAAAGCACCATCCTTAACGACGAGCCCACCACCTTCACCTTCAATGGAGGCCAGACATACACGCCGCGCAATTTTGAAGGGAAATTCTACGGCGACGTTACGGCGCGCTTCGCGCTCCAGGAGTCGCTCAACAACGCAACGATCTCCCTGGCGTCGATGGCGGGCTACGGCAATGTTGCTGCGCTGGCGCGCGACGCCGGTATTGCCTCTGCGCGCGCAACGCCGGCCATGGCTATTGGCGCGTATGACGCGACACCGCTGGAGATGGCCGGAGCCTACACGATTTTCGCCAATGACGGCGTAAAGATCGATCCCTGGATGCTGGCCTCGGTGCGCAGCGCCAACGGCGATGTGATGGACGATTACACACCGGAGTCCAAGCCGATACTCGACCCGCGCGTCGCCTACCTGACTACGGTGTTGCTGGAGAATGTCATCAACCACGGAACAGGCGAAGGCATTCGGGCCGGGGGTTTCACCGCGCCCGCCGCCGGCAAAACCGGCACTGAGAATGACTCGTGGTTTGCCGGATACACAAGCAATCTGATCTGCGTGGTATGGGTGGGCAACGACGACTACAGCGACCTCAAGATCCAAGGCGCGTTTGGCGCCGCGCCCATCTGGGCCGACTTTATGAAGAAGGCCGTGGCGCTGCCGCAGTACTCGGACACGAAGGACTTTGTTGCGCCTCCCGGCGTGGTCGAGGTGCAACTCGACAAAGCAACCAACCTGCTGGCCGACGCCGCCTGCCCGGAAGATTATACGGGCGCGTTCCTCGATGGCACGCAGCCCACGGACACCTGCGACCACGCGAACGGAGACCAGCGCAACCTGTTCCAGAAGATCTTCGGCATCGGACAAGGTCCGGCAACGACACCCAATAAGCCGATGCCGACGACGGCTCCCAAACAGCCACAGCCGTTCAATAAGGGTGCGACTCCTGCGCCGGCGCAAAACGCCGCACAACAGCCCGAGACACAGGAGAAGAAGAAGCACGGATTCTGGGGACGCCTGTTTGGCAAAAAGCCCAAAGACAACACTGACCAGCAGCAGAACTCTCCGCCGCCAGACCAGTAGAGAGCTGCGGAAAGCTAACGCGTCTCTGTCGATGGTGAGGGAGTTCTGCGGACGTTGAAACCCTTCGGCGCAGGTGAGAAGCCCGCATCCAGAAGAAATCGCGCCAGCCAGTGTTCGTGCACTCGCTGGCCATTGATGGTGGCGATCAGGAGACCGCCGTGTGCATGATGTTCCTCATCGCGTATGGCTGTCTGTGCAGCGCTGACAAGAAAAGCGGAAAGATCGCGCGCAACGTTGCTGCGATCCGGTTCGTCTGAAGGAAGAAAGATCTGCACATTCGGATTGTTGCGGCGCATATACGCGACCAGTTCGCCATTGCGCAGGATGACTGACGCTCCCACGCTGCGCGTGAGCGAGCGCGGCCCGGGCTCGGCGATTTCGTTTGCACTTGATGGCCAGCGCAAAACCGACCCATACAGATTCGCCGGATCGGTTGCCGCAAGCGAGACCATCTCCGGCTTTTCCGGCTGAGCCTTCGCGCGCAGTGAGCGCAGCATATCGACCGCTGCAGGCAGCGCGAACTGCGCCGCGCCCAGGCCCGCAACAAAATAACCGCGGCGGATGCGACCGCTCTCCTCCATCGCCTTAAGAACGTCGTAGACCGCGCTGAAGCCTCCGGGAATGTTTTCCTGCGCCACAGTCTCGCGAGTAAGAATGCCGTAACGCTGCAGCAGTTGCAGCGCGAGCGCGTGGCTCCAGTTGGTCTGCTGCGCGGGCGTACCGCGTTCCGGCTGTGCGAGCAGCGCCCAGCGTCCCTGCGCGCTGGACGGCGTGGTGCGGCGCGAATGGAAAACGGGTAGATTATGCTGCCGTGCGGCTGGACGCGAGGTCGTTGGCCGGGCAACATAGGCACGCAGCGCATGAAAAGTGTCATTCGTGACCAGGCCGCGCCAAACAAGACTCCAGAGGGCATCGAGAATCTCGCCGGGGTAGCCGCCGCCGAGTGCGTCGTGCAATTGCGGAAAGAACATGGCTCCGCTGCGCGCTAGCTGATCGATGATCTGCTGTTCCTTATCGTTAAGAGGTTGATCGCCCGGCCTACTCGGCGGCAAAAGCGTGGAAATTTTGTCAGCGAGAAAAAGCCCGATGCGGCCGTCGCGCTCTCCCAGCGAATCCAGCCCGCACCACACCACTTCCCCTGCCGCAATCAGCGTGTCGAGATCGCTGGGTAGATATTTCGTCAGCCGTGCGCGCAAAATCTCCGATTCAACCAGCGATGCGGGCAGCGGTGCACCCTGCAGATTCTCGATGCTATCGAGCAGCGCATCCAGCCCACGCCGTTTTTGCAGCACGCCCTGCCACTGCACGGTAAAACGTGCGAGCATCGGTTGCTCGACTGGCTCAATCTCCTTGCGAAGACGCGCCAGCGACTTGCGGCGAATCTGCCGCAACGACTCTACGTCGCACCACTCACGATACAGGCCAGCCGGACGGAAGCCGCCTTCAAGAACACGCCCATCGAGAGCCAGCGATCTCAGCGGAGCTTCCACTTGCTGAGAGTCGAGGCCAAAGCGTGCAGCGGCTTCCTGCGCGGTGAACGGGCCGTGCGTGCGTGCATAGCGGCGCAACAGTTCCAACAACGGCTGCGCGACCGGTGTAAGCAGCGGTGCCGGAATTCCGGATGGAAGTTTCGTGCCAAGCGCATCCCGATAACGGGCCGCGTCCTCCACCGCAATAAACCGCTCTTCGCCGGCAATCTTGATCGCTATCAAACGCCGCGCTCGCTGCAGGCGGTCGAGCAACTTTATGAGATCAGGCGCGGAAAGCCGGCTCGCAATCTCTGCACGCGAAAGATCGCCGAGCCGCAACAGCAGGTCGTGGATGCCGTCGGCATTCCGAATGCGCTGCATCTCGCCAAGCGACTGCAATTGCGCTTCAACTTCCGCAATCGCATCGGCATCGAGCAACTCACGAAGGTCGGCCTCTCCGAGCAGCTCCTGCAGCTGATCCTGATCGATGGAGAGCGCCTGCGCGCGACGCTCGGCCAGCGGCGCATCGCCGTCATAGATGTAATTCGCCACATAGCTGAAGAGCAGAGACGACGCAAAAGGCGAAGGCTTGCTCGAATCGGCTACATGCACCCGCACTTCGCGACTCTCAACAGCGCGCAGCACTTCAAGAAACGCGGGGATATCAAAGACGTCGCGGACGCATTCGCGATACGCCTCCAGCAGCATGGGAAACGAGGGATAGCGCGAAGCGACCGACAGCAGATCATAAGCACGTTTGCGCTGCTGCCACAGCGGAGCGCGGCCCTGGGCGCGCCTTCGCGGCAACAGCAGTGCGCGCGCCGCCGCCTCGCGAAACTTTGCGGCAAACATCGCAGTTGATCCCAACTGGCGCAGCACCAGCTCTGTTGCCTCTCGTGGGTCGAGTAGCAGCAAATCGGGATCGGGCACGGCGTCCGTATCCGGAAAACGCAGCACGAATCCGTCATTGGCCCACATCGTCTCGACCGCAGGGCCTCCAACCGCGCGAATCTTTGCTGTAATGGCCATCGCCCACGGAGCATGCACGCGGCTGCCGAAGGGCGTGAGCACGCAGACGCGCCAGTCGCCCAGCTCGTCGCGCACTCGCTCAATGACGATGGTGCGATCGTCGGGAACCTCAGTAGTTGCCGCCTCCTGGTCGGCGAGAAAACGGATGAGGTTCTCCGCTGCCTGCGCATCGAGGCCATGCTCGCGCACCAGGCGACTGATGGCGGCGTTGCGCGGAAGTTCGCGCAGTTCGCGGACCAGTGCGCCGATGCGGCGCCCGAATTCGAGCGGACGTCCAGCTAGATCGCCGTGCCAGAAAGGCATTTTGCCGGGCATGCCGGGCGCGGGAGAAACCAGCACGCGATCGTGCGTGATCTCATCGATGCGCCACGTCGAGGCTCCGAGAACAAAAGTTTCCCCGACCCGGCTCTCAAACACCATCTCTTCATCCAGCTCGCCCACGCGAACGGGCTTGTCGGCACCCGAGAGAAAAACTCCATAGAGGCCGCGATCCGGAATGGTTCCACCGTTGAGAATGGCGAGGCTCTTCGCGCCCTCGCGTGGCGTGAGCAAATTGTGCACGCGATCCCAGGTAATGCGCGGACGAAGCTCCGCAAATTCATCGGAAGGATAGCGGCCAGAGAGCAGATCAAGCACGCCCTCGAAAGCGGTGCGGCTCAGCGAAGCGAAAGGTGCGGCGCTTCGGATGAGGGTGAAGAGCGTCTCGACACGGATCTCCGGTTGTGGCGGCCGCTGGCCTGGTTTGCGCGGAACAGCAACGGCAGGCGGCTGGGCCACAATTGCTACGATCTGCTGCGCAAGCACATCGAGCGGGTTGCGAAGATAGCGCGTGGACTCAACCAGCCCTTCCTGCATGGCGCGCGTTACCGCGGCGCAGGCGATAAGGTCCGCGCGGTACTTGGGGAAAATGATCCCTTCACTCGCGACTCCCACCTGATGACCGGCGCGTCCGATGCGTTGCATGCCGCTGGCAACGGAGGGCGGCGATTCAATCTGAATGACAAGGTCGATCGCGCCCATATCAATGCCGAGTTCGAGCGACGACGTCGCTACCAGTGCGCGAATATTGCCGGCCTTGAGCTGCTCTTCGATCTCCGCCCGCTGCGAGGAGGCAAGCGAGCCATGATGCGCGCGCGCCAGCGTGCCGGGAATCTGCCGCTGCTCGGCCAGCTCGTTGATGGCTCCAGCAAGACGCTCGGCGGTGCGGCGATTGTTGACGAAGATGAGCGTGGACCGCCGCGTGAGAACAATCTCAAGCAGGCGCGGATGGATGGCGCTCCAGATGGAGGAAGTGCGTTTAGGGCTTTGCGAGGCTGCGGCGACAACCTCTTCAACCTGGGCAATGCGGGCCATGTCTTCGACCGGGACTTCGACTTTCAGCTCAAGGCGCTTGGGCTCACTGGCATTGACGATGGTGACGGGGCGAAATCTCTGCACGGTCTCTTTGTCACTGGTCCACTCGCGTTCAAAGTCGGCCAGCTCATCCGATTTCTTTTCGCGCTTCGCTTCCTTACGCGGCTCGACACCGGCAAGAAAGTGCGCGACCTCCTCCAACGGACGCTGCGTAGCCGAAAGCCCGATGCGCTGAAGCGGCTTCTGCGCGATAGCTTCGAGACGTTCCAGGCTGAGTGCAAGGTGCGCTCCGCGTTTGGTCGGGACGAGCGCGTGAATCTCATCGAGGATCACGGTTTCGACACTGCGGAGCGCGCTCGCGGACTCGGAGGTAAGCAGAAGATAGAGCGACTCCGGCGTGGTGATAAGAATCTCCGCGGGATGACGCCGGAAGCGCGCGCGGTCACGCTGCGACGTGTCTCCGGTGCGAATGCTGATCTCCGGCGTGTGAAAGTCGATCCCCTGCCGCTGCGCCATGTCGGCGATCCCGGCCAGGGGCGTGCGCAGGTTGCGCTCCACATCCACCGCAAGCGCCTTGAGTGGGCTGATGTACACGACGCGGCAGCCCTCCGGCGTATCAGCAGCCCGGCGAAGCATCAGCCGATCAAGGCACCACAGAAACGCGGTGAGAGTTTTTCCGGTTCCGGTTGGCGCAAGAATGAGCGTGCTTTCGCCGCGCGCAATGGCCGGCCATCCCTGTCGCTGTGGAGCGGTA
>JBARHV010000144.1:0-1916 GCA_049799415.1 Silvibacterium sp. | reverse complement strand
GGTCACGCCTGCGCGTTGCGCTGCCTGGGAATGCGCTGGCTCAAAATCATCGCCGCCATGATGCGCAACCAGACGCCCTATGACGCCGCGATCCACACACGCAACCAACTGCAACACGGCTCTTGGGTGATGCAGTTGCAACCCGTCAAAGCCGTCAAGAATAATGGCAGCGCCTAAACGCGCGAAGGAAAAAACAGCGGTCGTGCGGCTCGTGCTGTGCAAGGCGTTCCTCGCTAACGCTGCGGTCTGCCTTGACAGCGCCGCCCGCCGCTGTGGGACGGCTCTTAAGGTTTTGCGTTCGCAAAACCGTGCCCTGTTTTGGGCACGAAACTAACATGAAAATCGGTGAATAACTATTATGAAAAACTCATTGCCAGCACAGAGAACATCTTGACAGTACTCGCCGGGCCGAGGGACTTTGCTCTTAGATGGCATGAGTGTTGAGACATGGGCGCATTGTGCGCCGTGGTATCATGCGAACACTATGAAAAATAATCTTCGTCTCAACAAAACGGCTGTCACTCAGCCCACCGTTAAACCGCATCGCTGCATCAAGCTTGGCTTGGACGTTCACGCCGAAAGTATTCGCGTGGTCCGCATGTTGGATGCCGCGACTCCACAACCGGCTCAGAAAATGACCCAGCCGGATTTTCTCAAATGGGTCCAGAAGCAACTCGCCTTGGCCGACGAGGTTTACAGTTGCTACGAAGCCGGCCCGATGGGGTTTGGCTTGCATCGCAAACTGATCGCGATGGGCATCCGCAACGTTGTCGTCCGGCCGCAGTGCCTGGACGATTTCATGGCGCGGATGAAAACCGACAAGATCGACGCCCTTGGCCTGGCCAAACGGCTGGATTTTTACGTGCAAGGCAATCGCACTGCCCTGGCCGTGATTCGCGTCCCGTCCGAAAAGGAGGAGCAGGAACGCGCCCTGAGCCGCCAGCGCGAGCAAGTGGTGCGCACCACCAAACAACTCGCGGCCCAAGGCCGCAGTTTGATGCTCTATCAGGGATTTCGAGTGATCGGGGTGTGGTGGCGCAGGCAATGGCCTGAGCTATGCCGACGATTGCCCGAATGGCTGGTGCAACGCCTTGAGGTCTTCAGAGGCGTCCTGCTGGTGTTGGACAAGCAGGTCAACGCGTTGACGACGCAACTGGAAACGGCGGCTCCGTCCGGGCTGCCCTACGGCCTTGGCCCCTTGAGCTTTGAAGTCATTCGCCGCGAGATCGGCGACTGGAAACGATTCAAGAATCGGCGGCAGGTCGGAAGCTTTACCGGCCTGTGTTCGGGCGTTTCGAGCAGCGGCAACAAGCGACGCACGCTGTCCATCAATAAATGTGGCAATCCACGATTGCGCTCGGCGTTGGTCGTGGCGGCCTGGCGTTTTCTACAGTATCAACCGCAGTCGCGTCTGCTGCAAAAATGGAAGCATGTTCTATTGACGCCGCGCAAAGGCAGTTCGTCCAAAAAACGGGCGATAGTGGCCGTGGCACGCCAACTCATGGTTGACCTGTGGCGATGGCAGACTGACCGGATTAAGCCGAAAGAGTTAGCCTGGAGAATGGCCGCTTAATCGTCAGCCATCCAACTTTTTTCACGCACAGACCGATGAAACACTTTTGGAAACGGAGCGCGCCCGGCGCGAAATCTGGTCCGGCCATGCCGACCGCCTCCTTAGGATGGGCGCGCACGTTTCCCCAATTCGTCACGAATATGACATGTTGCGCGTCAAATGACGCGCGGATAGCAGGTTGCGCGGATTGTTAATCCGCCATGATGGGGAAAACGTTTCCGGGTGTCCGCACCAGGAGCATTCGCTTTCCAAAAGTTCAAATTTAAAAAAGACACGGCTGCACGGCGGCGCCAGAATCGAGCGCGGCCGTAGCGGCAAGGGTTTTTGCTGCCAAGATATTCCT
>JBARHV010000143.1:0-1542 GCA_049799415.1 Silvibacterium sp. | reverse complement strand
GTTCTTCGTTGTGTGAAATCGCCTCAAAGTGGCTCCGCCATTGCTTTTCAGAGTAGATGGGGACCCATGGCCCGGCGACCGATCCGACTGGCGCGAAATGTATACTGGGGTCGGAGGGTGGCGGAGTCGAACCGCAATCCCTGGGCAGAGATTTGGCGCTTTGCAAACGCCTCCTAGCACCGGCCAGTCACCCTCCCTCTCCGCGCCGTCGGCCTCAAGGCTTGGCGCCTGGCGGCAAATGCGGAACTAGCAGAACTCCTCTTTAGAATGAAGGAGATATATCGGAACCGCCAGTGGAACTGCGGTGGAACCGGTCGGAACTTGATAAACGCAGGTTCCGTGCCAGTTCCGTTTGCAGTTCCGTTGCAAACCATTGAGTACAAAGACAAGTTCCCCTAGTTCCGCTCACCCGCCACCACTCTTGACTACGGCGTAGCCCTTCTCCGATCTCGTGAGTAGACCGTGGCTCTCGGCTTTCTTGAGCATGGAAGAGACCGCCTTCCTGTTGGTGACACCCGCATTCGTCGCCAGTTCGTTAAATCCGAAGCGCTTCAGCTTGGCCGCCGCCTTCCAGATCTCGCGTTCTTTCGGCGTGAGAATTGCCGCCAGCACGTCCTCGCCTTGGCGCACTTCAAAACGGAGCGTCTCCTCGTCGTCTTCGAGCAGAATGGTGCGCGGTTCAGTGTTGCGCGCAATTCCGCCAAAAGCAATCCATTCCTCGCCGTCGTTGTCTCGTTGCCGCTCAAGCCCGAAGCAAGCGTCTACGTGGGAAGCGAGGGCGTAGTGGCCACTCACGGACTCAATCCAGAGGCGTGAGTCGGTAAGCAGATTACGAGGCGATTCAAAGCGATCCTTCCGCACGTGGTGGACGATGATGATGGTTAGTACTGGGTTCGACCTGCGAAGACTTGAGAGCGCCTTCAGACCACGCACAATGTCTTCAGCGCTGTTCTCATCTCCACCTAACCACAGCCGCCACGGGTCGATGATGACAACCTCCGCGCCGGTCTGCTCGATAAAGCTCATGAGCTTGGCGATGCCTTCAGCTGTTGCGTTTAGTACGTCGCCGGTCAGAGAATTCGCACACCAGACGGACGGCCCCGGCGCATCTGCCTCGTCGCCCGCCATTCTCAAGAGACGGTCTTTTATCGCCCATGGCCGGTTCTCTAGATCAACGATTAGCACCCGCCTCGCTCGCAGAACTTTCATGCCGAGGAATTGGGTCGCGCGAACCATCGCGAGGGCCATCTGATGAACCAGGCGGCTCTTCCCGACCTTCGGTCGGCCCGCGATTAAGATCGTTTCGCCCTCGTAAACGAGATCCTCGATCACAGGAGTGGGCTTCGGCAGATTCAACGCCTTCAATTCCTCGAATGAATGTAAGCCGGAATGGTCCGACAAGACGCCGCCGTCGACCGTGGAGCCGTGATACGGCGACAAAAAGAACCTGGAATCACCTGCTCCGATCAGGAGGCCATACCCCGTCGCATTGGTGAACGCGGCTTCGGTATCGCCCGCAGCACTGCGCCGCAAGTATCGGCG
>JBARHV010000142.1:0-36986 GCA_049799415.1 Silvibacterium sp. | reverse complement strand
GGTCGACCACCGGGGACACCTTGAAGGAGATGAGGACTGGCTTCGAACTGAGTTCGCCAGATCTGCTGGTGGGAGAAGTGAAAGCTGATCTCGATCCGCAGGTGGCCAAAACCGGCGGGCTCGATCTACCGGGGGCGCAAACCCTCCTCGGCCTCCGCGTAGAGGAAAAGTTCGAGCTGCCGCTGGCAAAGAGCGCATTGGCCGTCCTTTCTCCATACATTGCCGCGCACGATGTCAAAAAGCCGGATATCTGGGAAGCCCGCGACGTAACGCTGACGTCTGAGGACCATCTGACTCCGGTCCGGATCGCTATTTTCGATTCCGGCGTGGACACTGCGCTCTATCCCGGCTTGCTGTTCGTGGACCCGCACCCGGACGGGCACAGTCCGCATGGGCTGGCGTTTGACCTGCAGGGCAAGTTATATAACGGCGATTTGCAGCCGTTGACGACGGCGCAAAAGGACGCATATCCCAAGGCGCTCGCGCTGGAACAGGGGATCGAAGACCTGCAGAGCGGCATCGATTCTCCGGCAGCGGCCGATGCGCGCAAAACGCTGTCCAGCATGCCTCCCGATCAGCTTGCGTCGTTTTTCAAAACGCTCAGCTTTCTGGGCCAGTATATGCACGGCACGCATGTTGCGGGCATCGCTGTCCGCGGCAATCCCGCGGCGCGGCTGGTGGTTGTGCAGTTTAACGACTCGCTACCTGATATGCCCTTTCCGCCGTCGATTGCGTGGGCGGAAAAGTTCAAGTCTGACTTCCGGGAGGTGGGTGAATACTTCCGCAGGAACAACATCCGAGTCGTAAACATGAGCTGGGGAGACAGCCAGGGCGAGATCGAACAGTGGCTCGACAAAACCAGCACGGATAAAGATCCTAACGCGCGCAAACAACTCGCCGGGCAAATCTATGCGGTTTGGCGCGATGCCGTGGCGGGCGCAATCAATGCGGCTCCGGACACTCTTTGGGTTTGCGCCGCCGGCAATTCCAACAGCAACGCCAGCTTCCTGGGAGACGTGCCCGCCTCACTGGAGCTGCCGAACCTCATCGCGGTGGGCGCTGTGGACCAGGCTGGAGATGAGACTTCTTTCACCAGCTACGGCAAGACGGTGATCCTGGATGCCGACGGCTATGAGGTGGAGAGCTATGTGCCGGGTGGAACGAGGCTCAAATTCTCGGGCACTTCGATGGCTTCACCCAACGTTGTGAATCTGGCGGCAAAGCTGATCGCTCTGGACCCGAAGCTGACACCGCAGCAGACCATCGCTCTGATGAAGCAAGGCGCTACAACGAGCGCCGACGGACGTTTCCGCCTCATCGATCCCAAGGCCACTATGGCGCTACTGAAGCAACAGCAGGCTGGGCAGTAATCCCCTGGTTGGGGTTACACGTTGAGGCGGTTGGTGGCGGCGATGCGTCCATACCATAGGCCGGAGTCTTTGATGGTTCGCTTCTGGCTGCGGAAGTCGATCCAGGTGAGGCCGTAGCGCTGACTGTAGCCGTCAGCCCACTCGAAGTTATCGACGAGGCTCCAGGCGTGGTAGGCGCGGACTCTGGCTCCGTCGTGGATGGCGCGGGCCAGCTCGGCGAGGTGCTGCTGATGGAAGCGGATGCGGCGCTGGTCGGGGACGCGGCCTGCATCGTCGGGCGAGTCGAGGTAGCAGCATCCGTTTTCGCTGATCTCGATGATGGGGTTGTTGTACTCGTGCGATATCTGCGTGACAAGGTCGTACATGCCGCGCGGCCAGATTTCGAGTCCGGCTTCCGTAAGCGGGCCTTCGGTGGGCATTTCGACGTGAATCTGCGTGAGGGGGTCGCGGGCGGATGCGCCTCCTTCGCCTTCGGTCTCGGTTCCGAAGTGGCCGGAGGGGCCGGAGGCGCAGGTTCCGGTAGCGGCGGAGACGATGCGGCGCGTGTAGTAGTGAAAGCCCAGCCAGTCGAGGGGCGCCTTCATGATTTTGTCGTCGCCCTGCTTGTAGCCCATGGCTTTGTAGGGCGTTTCGCCGATGAAGGCCTTTGGATATTCGCCGCGCATGACCGTGTTGAGGAAGTAGAGATTGTTCATGGCGTGATAGCGCGCGGTTGCGGCGATGTTGGCTTCGCTGTTGGTTTTTGGATACGCGGGGGCCATGCCCCAGGCGCTGCCTACAGTGGCTTTGGAGGATGCGGCTTTGATCGCGCGGAAAGCCATGCCCTGTGCGAGATTCACGGTGTGCGCGGCTTTGAGGAACTGGTCGAAGCCGGTTTTTTGCGGCGGGAAGACGCCGATGCCGTATCCGTAATAGGTGAAGGTCCAGGGCATGTTGAAGGGCGCCCAGGTGGTGATGCGGTCGCCGAGATGTTTGGCGAGGATTCCGGCGAAGTCGGCGTAGTAAGAGGCTAGGTCGCGGTTGGGCCAGCCTCCTCGGTCTTCGAGCGCCTGGGGTAGATCCCAGTGATAGATGGTGCAGAAGGGGCGAATGCCGGCTTCGAGCAGAGCATCTGCAAGACGGCTGTAGTGATCGATTCCCGCTTGATTGGCGGGGCCAGTGCCGGTGGGCTGAATGCGCGCCCACGAGGTCGAGAAGCGATAGCTTTTCTGGTTGAGGCGCTTGAGGATGGCAATGTCTTCTTTGTAGCGGTGGTACTGGTCGCAGGAGACATCTCCGGTGGCGCTGCCTTTGACCTTGCCTACGGTGTGCGCGAAGCGGTCCCAGTTGGATTCGCCCTTGCCGTCGAGGTTCCACGCGCCCTCGACCTGATAGGCAGCAGAGGCCATGCCCCAGAGGAATCCGTCGGGGAAGCGGGCACTGTCGATTTCAGAGGCGGAGATTGCGCCGGGAACGTCATCTTGATCTTGCGCGAGGTATTGTTGCGGCGCGGGAGTGGCGCCAGCCGTGAGGTTGCGGCCGGCGAGCATGGCTCCTCCGGCAGTGGCGAGCGAGCTTTTGACGAAATTCCGGCGATTCATAGAGGCTGGTTGCTCCTATGGAGGCCAACGTATCACCGCAATGATGGCATGGTCAAACGTTTTAGTTCAGAGGAGAAGAACGAGGCTATCGATTTTTTCGATATGGAAGCGCGAGCAGATCTCTGACCAGATTCGATAGCTTTTGGAGCTGGGCGAAGGCCTGGCGGCCTACGATTCTCGCTTCTTCGTCATTCTGTCCTTCCGCAGCGAGATAGAGGATGTTGGTGAGGCTTTGCAGGGGGTTATTGATTTTATGGGCCAGATCGTTTGCCATTGCAGCAGCGGCAGCGACGCTGGCTTGCTCCCTCAGTTTGACCTGCTGCTTTTGCTGCCGGATGGCCATGGCGGCGAAATCGGCCAGCAGTTCCATCATGCGGCAGTCCTCCTGATCGAAGGCCTCGGTGCGTCCGTGGGCCATGATGAAGATGGTTCCGCGGGTATCATCGACCTCCCACGGAAGAAGGATGCCGTCGGTCACCAAAGGAGCTTCAATCCCCATGATGTCGAAAAAGCGCTGCGACACGCGAAAGAGCTGAGGACGCCCGCGTTCAAGGCAGATACCGCAAGCGCTTGGGTAGCGGGGAAGAATGGCGTCGAGAAAGCTGGAATATTGTCCGGCGGTCGCGACCCAGTGATACCACTCTTTTTCCGTGCGATCTTCCTTTTCGAGGCTGATTCCGGCACTGTCCGCCCCGGAGAGATCGACGGCGGCATTGACCAGTTCCTGCAGAACGGTGTTCGGGCTTTCGATGAACGCACGGGCGATGCGCCGCATCCCTTCCATCTGCGTTGCCAGATTGCGGACGTGCAGGTGCCTGGCCGCAAAGACGGCATCATTTTGGATGTCGATGACTTCCAGTCCGGTATCCGGTGAAGCAACGGATGGATTCATATCGACCTTCTGAGCCTTACATAGGATTTATTCAGCCACGGTCGAGGGAGGGAACCTTTTCCGGCGCGGTATGCTGTGCTGTGTTCCGTCAAGGTAACGTTACGCCTGGTTTAAGTCAATAGGACGCCGGGGCTGCTGCGGCCAGGCCACATTTTGGGATATTCCATTCTGTCCAACGCCGTTAGAATGGACGCGGATTATGAACGACAGCACCTATGAACAATGAACGGGTGAACGATGAACGGGTGAACGAAGAGCGGATGATGGCGAAGATGGATCTTGAGCCTCTGCGCGAGGCTGGGATCAATTGCGGCGTTTACTTTGCCGTCCTTCTGACCGCCGTCGTGCTGTACGACGTTTTTCCGGACTGGGCGGCGCTGGATTGTTTCCTGGTGCTTGTGCCGTATCTCCTTATTACTGGCTTCATCCTGCTGCGCAGGAGAATGGGGCGTCCGGCGTTTCCGACTGGAGATCCGGGCGAGGCGCTGGTGCGCTTCTTCCTGATCCTGGTGATTCTGGCGATGGCTGCTCTGCTGTTTGCGATCAGCAATGGGCTGTTTCGGCCAATGACGCTGGTTGGCAAATTGAACCACATTGGGGCGATTCTGGAAGCGCCGCTTGCGGAGGAGTTTGTATTTCGCGGGGCGCTGCTGACCTCGCTCAACCGGACACGGCTGGGCGCGATGACGTTTCTTCGCACAGAGGTGAGCGTGTTTGCGGGCGCGGCGATCTTCAGCGTTATGCACTTTGTGATTTTTCTAGCTGGCGGATACGGCGCGACGGATGCCCTGATTTCGAGCGGGAGCGCGTTCATTGCAAGCCTGATATTTGGCGTGATCTATGTGCGAACGCAAAACATCTGGTATGGGGTGTTTCTGCACACGCTGTTGAGTTTTGGGCATTGGAACTGATGGGTGGTTGAGGCGAAGAACACCAACCCGCTGCGGTGCTGCCGATAGAATCGGAACATGCTGGAGATTGTGAATCCGATTGCCGGTGCGGCGATCAAGTTGATTGTTTTTGATCTGGATGGGACGCTGATTGATTCGCGGCGGGACCTGGCTACGGCGGTGAATGCGATGCTTCATCAGATGGAGCGTCCTGCGTTGCCGGAAAAAGTGATTGCGGAGTATGTGGGCGACGGCGCGGGGATGCTGGTGCGGCGGGCGCTGGGCGATCCGGAGGATGAGCGGCTGGTTGCGGACGGCTTGTCGCGGTTTCTGGACTGCTATCGCGCGCACATGCTGGACCACACTTATGTTTATGACGGCGTGTTTGCGGCGCTCGATGCGCTGCGCGCAGTGCCAGACGGCGGCGAGCGCAAGTTTGCGGTGCTGACGAATAAGCCGGTGAATCCGGCGCGGAGAATTTGCGAGGCGCTGGGGCTGCGCGATTATTTTTTCGAGATTTACGGCGGCAACAGCTTTACCACGAAGAAGCCTGACCCGGAGGGTCTGCATGCGCTGATGCGCGCGGCGGGTGCGCGAGCGGACGAGACGCTGATGGTGGGCGACTCGGTGGTGGATGTGCTGACGGCGCGAAATGCAGGAACGGCAGTCATCGGTTGCAGGTTCGGCCTTTCTTCCCATACATTAGAAACAGTAACGTCCGACTGCCTGGTCGATGCGCCGTCGGAGTGGGCGATGGCGCTTGGCGCCGTGGTCTAACCATAAAAATATACATTCGACCGCCCGGTTGACCTTCTGGATTTGACCGGTTCCTTTCTTGAGGCACAGTACGACGCATACCGGGCTGTTGTTTTTTTGCCGTTGGAAGGCAGGCTGTGTTCTGCACCCACGTTTCCTGAACGGCGCTGGACAGGAACGGGCGCGCTGCGTCCATAACGTTGCAAGCATTTCTTCGATTATTGCGGCCCTTGCCGGTGTTGTGCGCGGTGTGCCTTTTCCTTTTGGGAGTGGCCGCGCGAGATTTCCGGCTTCGGCGGGCATCTTTTAGAAAATGCTTTGAAAGGGTTTTGCCTTGTTCCGTTCTGGATTCGCCGCAGGTTTTTCTCTCTCGGTTTCCATTCTCGTAACACTCATGACGTCTCCTGCCGCGCTGGCGCAGAAGGCTGCTTCCGGGGTGAAGACTCCGGTGTCAACTTCGGCCACGAACATAAAGCCTACGCAGGCTTCAGGGCTGGCGGCGATCAGCGGCACGGTGACGGATACGACGGGCGCGATTATTCCCGGGGCGCATGTGGTGTTGACGACGGCGGCGGGCGCTACGGTGGCCTCGACGACGACGGATGCGACCGGAGGGTTTGAGCTGACTCCGACGACGCCGGGCAGCTACTCGCTGATGGTGAGCTTGACGGGGTTCCAGCCGTTTACGGAGACGGTGACGGCGGGAACGACGCCGATGGCTCCGCTGACGATTGCGCTGCCAGTGGCAACGGCGGTGCAGCAGGTAACGGTGAGCGCGGCCTCAAGCATAGACCTCACGGCGTCAGAAAATAACGGCGATACGTCGGTGATGACGGCGAGCGATCTGAAGGACCTGCCGATTTTCGACAATGATTATGTGACGGCGATGGGGAGCTTCCTGGATGCCGGGGATTCGGGTACGGCGGGTTCGGGGCTGATGGTGGATGGCGTGGAAGCGAACCGCGCAATGGTTTCTCCGTCGGCGGTGCAGGAGGTGCTGATTAATCAGGACGCCTACTCGGCACAGTACTACTGGCCGGGGCGCGGACAGATCGACATTATTACCAAGCAGGCGGCGAACGCGTATCACGGAGAGTTCAATTTTCTCTATCGGGATGCGTTGTTCAACGCGCAACAGGACTTTTCGCCCAACAAACCGGCGGAGACGCGGCGCATTTATGAAGGCGATTTGACAGGGCCGGTACTGCACTCGAAGAACACGATGTTTCTGTTCTCGCTGAACCGGCAGGAAGAAGACCTGGACGCGGTGGTGAATGCGACGGTGGCGCCCACGCCGGATAATCCGCTGGGAATTTACAACGTGAATGTGCCGGCGCCGACGCGGGACACAGAGTTCTCGATCAAGGTCGGGCACCAGATCAGCGATAAGCAGAACGTATCGGTGATGTATGCGTACCAGAAGACAACGAATACGAATGAGGGCGTGGGGAACCAGACGCTTCCGGAGGCGGGTTACAACACGGAAGGGCGCGAGGACGACGTGGTGATTCACGACAACTACATTCTTTCGGCCAAGGCTCTGAATGAAGCGGCAATAGTACTGGAGCGCCAGTATGACCCGATCACCGATGCGCAGGAGGGGCCGCAGACCGTGGTAAACGGCAACTATGTGGGCGGCAGTGCGCAGAACGACCAGGTGGCAACGCAATATAACGCGCGGCTGCGGGAGATGATGACGTGGACGCTGGGACCGCACACGCTGAAGTTCGGGATTAACGTGCCACACCTGAGCCGTCGTGTGTTTGAGGACAATACGGACCGCGATGGCACGTATACCTACAGCCCGACGTATGCGGCGGATGGATCTGAGATTGCGACGGCGATCCAGAACCAGCAGGCGGGGATCCCTTCAGGCTTCACGATCAAGCAGGGGCAAAGCCGGTTTGTGTATCACCAGGACGAAGTGGGCGGCTTTGTGCAGGACCAGATCAAGCTGGCACCGAGGTTCTCGGTGACTCCGGGAGTGCGGTATGACTGGCAGAATTTTCAAGAGAGCAACGTAAATAATTTTTCGCCGCGCGTGTCGTTCGCGTGGGTGTGGGACCAGGCGAGCCAACTGGTGCTGCGCGGCGGAGGCGGCGTTTACTTCGATCGCACGGGCAGCGGACCGCTGCTGGACCTGGCACGCTACTCGCCCGGGAAGTTGCGCCTGCTGCAGGTTTCGGCGAACCAGCAACCGCTGTGCTATCCGGCGAGCGACTGCGTGGATCTGAATAGCCTGCCGCCATCGCTGACGGTGCTGGCTCCGAACCTCCGCACGCCGTACTCGGTGCAGTATGGGCTTTCGCTGGACCGCAAGGTGGGCGAGAAGGGAACAGTGTCGGTCGGCGGGCGCATGAACCGCGGCATCGACGCTTACCGCTCAGTGGACATCAACGCACCGCTTGCACCGGATTACTCGACACGGCCTGATCCGAATGTTTCGCAGCTGCGGCAGATTCAGTCAGAGGGAACGCAGATCGGTTCGGCGCTGGATGTTAATTATCGCGGGCGCTTGAACAAACGGTTTACCGGTTTTGCCTGGTACACGTGGAGCCACTATGCGAACAATACGGACGGGTTCTGGTTCTTTCCGCAGAACCAGCAGGACCCGAATGCAGAGTGGGGCCCGGCGAGCTGGCAGGAGCGGAACCACTTTGGCCTTTATGGGGCCATCAATCCGAAACACCTTGTGAATCTAGGAGTAGGCGTATTCGCCAACAGCGGAAAGCCGTACAGCATTCTTACCGGCGACGACAACTACGGGACGGATCTCTTCAATGCGCGGCCTGACGGCGTAGCGCGTAACTCGGAGATTGGGCCGGACTATGCCGATCTGGATCTGCGCTGGGGATACGACTTCAAGCTGAATCCTAAAGAGTCGGATCAGAGCCCTACGGTTGGACTGTCAGTCGCGTCGTTTGACGTGCTGAATCATCCGAATGGGTCATACGTGGATAGCACGGAAGGCAGCGAGGACTTTGGACAGGTGACGAGCGCCGATCCTCCGCGGCGCATGCAGATGGGCCTGCGGGCCACCTTCTAGGACTGGCCGTCCAGGCACACGCGCCTTCCCACCCCACGGACGAAGACCTGTCCGTGGGGACCCCGGCCTTCGGCGCCATCCTGATGCCTGCTTTTGTGACCCTCCCTTTGGGTGCTGGCCGCACGGGCGGATGCTTCGCGTGGCGCTCCCTTTGGTCGCGAAGAGGTTGGCCTATGGTGCGAAGCTCAACTTCTGATTCCTTGTAAGAAAGCCTGCTGGACGCGATTGAAGCTGCGTCCACGCAGGACTGCGGCTACGATAGTGCGCGTGGCGCGCGCGTCGCTGAGGCGGATGTAGCGGCAGTTGGCGCCGTGGTCGATGGCCATTTCGGGCACGAGGGTGACGCCCACGCCCGCCGCCACCATTCCCAGCAGGCTGCTGAACTGGGCGCTTTCAAAGGCGATGCGCGGGGTGATGCGCGCGCGGGCGCAGGCGGCGATGCTGAGGTCGCGGAAGCAGTGGCCATCGCGCAGCATGACGAAGTGCTCGCCGCGGAGGTCTTTGAGGGCGAGCGATTTTGCGCCGGCGCGGGGATGGTCTTGGGGCAGGACGGCGAAGAGCGGCTCAGTGCGGAGCGGGAAGATTTCAAACTCCTTGTGGCGCAGGGGCAGCGCGAGAATGGCAAGATCGATGGAGAGGTTGCGCAGGCTTTCGACCAAGACAGGAGTGGTTTCTTCGACGATGCGGAGCCGGGCTTCGGGATATTTCTTCGCAAACGCTGCTGTGAAGCGCGGCATGAGATACGGCGCGATGGTGGGAATAACTCCGGCAGCGACGCTACCGCGAACATCGGTGCGCTTGTCTTCGACGCCGGTGCGCGCTGCCTCCATTTGGTGCAGGATGGAGCGGGCGTGGGGCAGGAAGGCGCGGCCCGCCTCGGTGAGGCGGACGCTTCGACCCAGGCGGTCGAAGAGCTTTGCGCCTAAATCTTCTTCGAGCTTGAGCACCTGCTGCGAGAGCGAGGGCTGTGCTACGTGGCAGTGTTCAGCGGCGCGGCTGAAGCTGCCGGTTTCGGCGATGGCGCAAACGTAGCGGAGCTGGTTGAATTCCATAGGAGATGCCTATGCTCCGGATGCGAACTATGTATTGGAGCAATGTGTCTTCATGATGCTACATTGCGTATGTTGAGACAAACACGAATATTTGCACTGTGAGATTTCGAGTAACCCGTGGCGTGTGCGGTACGTCACACAAACCAGAGGAGAAACATGGCAGACGAGGGAAAAATGTCAAGCGAAGCGAAGTGTCCGTTCCATCACGCTGCTGGCGGAGGTACGACAAACCGTGACTGGTGGCCGAACCAGTTGAAGCTGAATATCCTGCATGAGCATTCGCCTTTGTCCGATCCAATGGACAAGGACTTCAACTACGCTGAAGCGTTCAAGAGCCTCGACTTGGCGGCCGTGAAGAAGGACCTCCTTGCGCTGATGACTGATTCGCAGGACTGGTGGCCGGCGGACTTCGGTCACTACGGGCCTTTTTTCATCCGCATGGCGTGGCACAGCGCCGGCACATACCGCATCGGTGACGGCCGTGGCGGCGCCGGATCTGGCCAGCAGCGTTTTGCACCTCTCAACAGCTGGCCCGACAACGTGAGCCTGGACAAGGCGCGTCGGCTGATCTGGCCAGTCAAGCAAAAGTACGGCAACAAGATTTCCTGGGCTGACCTGATCATCCTTACCGGCAACGTTGCGCTGGAGTCGATGGGCTTCAAGACCTTCGGTTTCGGGGGCGGGCGCGAGGACGTGTGGGAGCCGGACACGGATGTCTACTGGGGGACTGAGACTACATGGCTTGGCGGCGATCTTCGCTACGGCAAGGGACAGTCCGGTGAAGGCGTGCTCGTGGCTGAGAAGGAGCTGCATGGCAGTGAGAAAGATCGTACCGGCGGCGGCTCCAATGAGCGCAACCTGGAAAATCCGCTTGCCGCAGTGCAGATGGGCCTGATCTACGTGAACCCGGAAGGCCCGGATGGCCATCCGGATCCGGTTGCTGCGGCCCACGATATCCGCGAGACTTTTGCGCGCATGGCGATGAACGATGAAGAAACTATTGCACTGATTGCAGGCGGCCATACCTTCGGCAAGACTCATGGCGCTGCTGCTGCGTCCCATGTGGGGCCTGTGCCCGAAGCCGCCGGCATCGAGGAGCAGGGTCTCGGCTGGAAGAACAGCTTTGGCTCCGGCAAAGGCGGCGACGCGATCAGCAGCGGCCTGGAAGTCATCTGGGCCAACACGCCGACGAAGTGGAGCAACTCCTTCTTTGGAAACCTGTTCGGCTACGAATGGGAACTGACCAAGAGCCCGGCCGGCGCACACCAGTGGAAACCGAAGGGTGACGCAGGCGCCGGTACTGTGCCGGATCCGCACGACCCGTCGAAGCGTCGTGCGCCGTCCATGCTGACCACGGATATCGCCATGCGGGTAGACCCTGCGTATGAAAAAATTTCAAGGCGCTTCTACGAGAATCCGGACCAGTTCGCCGACGCATTCGCCCGTGCATGGTTCAAGCTGACACACCGCGACATGGGGCCGCGCGAGCGCTATCTCGGCCCGGAGGTTCCTGCGGAAGAGCTCATCTGGCAAGACCCCGTTCCCGCGGTGGATCACAAGCTAATTGATGCGCAGGACATTGCCGCCCTCAAGAGCAAGATCCTGGCTTCGGGGCTGCCGGTTTCGCAACTGGTTTCAACCGCCTGGGCGTCGGCGTCCACCTTCCGCGGCTCCGACAAGCGCGGCGGTGCGAATGGCGCGCGCATCCGCCAGGCTCCGCAGAAGGATTGGGCAGTCAACCAGCCGAACCAACTGGCAAAAGCGCTGAAGACGCTCGAAGGTATCCAGAGCGAATTCAATGGCAAGCAGTCTGGCGGCAAGAAGGTCTCGCTCGCCGACCTGATCGTCCTGGCCGGTTGCGCAGGCGTCGAGCAGGCTGCGAAGCAAGGTGGCCACACTGTGACGGTTCCGTTCTCGCCGGGACGCACGGACGCATCGCAGAAGCAGACGGATGTGGACTCCTTCGCCGTGCTTGAACCGATCGCTGACGGTTTCCGCAACTACCTCAAGGGCAAGTACAGCATCCCGGCCGAGGCGATGCTGGTGGACAAGGCGCAATTGCTGACGCTGACCGCGCCTGAGCTGACGGTGCTTGTCGGCGGCCTGCGTGTCCTGAATACCAACGTCGGACAGACCAAGCATGGCGTCTTCACCAAGCGGCCGGAGGCGCTGACCAACGACTTCTTCCTCAACCTGCTCGACATGGGCACGGAGTGGAAGGCGGTCTCGGATGCTCAGGACGTGTTTGAAGGGCGCGATCGCAAAACGGGCGAACTCAAGTGGACCGGCACGCGTGTCGATCTCATCTTCGGTTCAAATTCCCAGCTCCGTGCCCTGGCTGAAGTTTACGGAAGCTCGGACGCGCAGGAGAAGTTTGTCCATGACTTCGTCGCGGCCTGGAACAAGGTGATGAACCTTGATCGTTTCGACCTTGCTTCGGGAAAAGGCCCGGCATCGGCGTAAAGAGTGAAGAGTTGGTTGCAGCGAAATAACGTGAGCGACTTCCACACCCCGCATTTCCGCGTGAGATGCGGGTTTTTTCTGCGATAGGCAGGCTGCTGCCGAAGGACGTCGCCAATCTGTTTTCATGGAGAGAGCTTGCTGGATAATGCTGACGGGTCAAAAATATGCCTTTATCTAAACCGCTGCTATCTTCTTTACTGTTGATTTCTGCTTCGCTTTGGCTGGGCGCGCAAATACCGCATAAGAATCTTCCTGGCTGGATGCTGGGGCCATTCACGCGCACGAGCGAGGGCGAGCCGGTCATTGTTCCCGACGCAAAAACTGTCTTTTTTGATCCAGTGCGTAAGGAGCCTGTGCACTGGGAAGCGCTGCACACGTTTAATCCGGCGGCGATTGTACGCAACGGAAAGATCAACGTTCTTTATCGCGCGGAAGATGATACCGGCGAAATGGCGATTGGCGGACATACTTCGAGGCTGGGGCTGGCTGTGAGCGCGGATGGCGTTCATTTCACACGAGAGCCGGAGCCGGTGTTTTATCCGGCGAACGACGCGCAGAAAGAGCGCGAATGGCCGGGCGGGACAGAGGATCCGCGCATTGTGGAGAGCCCGGACGGAACCTATGTTCTAACCTACACGCAGTGGAACCGCAAGAACTACAGGGTGGGGATCGCGACGTCGAGAGATTTGATGCACTGGACGAAGTATGGGCCGGCTTTTGCGGGAGCAGGTCCGAAGTATGCCAATTTTCTGTATAAGTCGGCGGGTATTTTGACGGAGGTCGCTGGAGGGAAGCTGGTTGCGGCGAAGCTGCACGGGAAGTACTGGATGTATTGGGGTGAGAAAGAGATTCGGCTGGCGACGTCGGAGGATTTGATTCATTGGACGCCGGTGGAAGACGCGCAGGGACGAACGGTGGCTGTGCTGGCGCGGCGCAGCGGTCATTTCGACAGCGAGTTTCCCGAGGTGGGGCCTCCTCCGCTGCTGACGAAGAAAGGAATTCTGCTGATCTACAACGGCAAGAATGCTGCGCAGGATGGGGACCCATCCATAGCGGCGGGATCTTATTCGAGCGGCGAGGCTCTGTTCAGCACGGATGATCCGGCGAAGCTGCTGAAACGGTCGGACAAGCCGGTTTTGCAACCGGAGATGCCGTATGAGAAGGCCGGACAATACGCGTCGGGCACCACGTTTGCGGAGGGTCTGGTGCTGTACAAGGGCAAGTGGTTTTTGTACTACGGCTGCGCGGACTCGAGGGTGGGTGTGGCGATGACGGGCAGCGGGCGTTTGGAGACGGCGGATGGCGAGGTCGTTGCGAAGAAGCCGGGCTGGGAGCGAAGAGCGAGGAACTGAAGTAGGCAGCAAGTTGCATCGTGTCCACATTCATCTGCTGCCGGTTTCTGCGATGTGGGGATGCGCGTTTTTTGTTGCGAGCAGGCTCTGGAGATGTATTCTGAATGCCCCCTGAAATGTTCCAGATTGTGGATGCCAAAGGAGGCCTGCTTATGGTCTGGCTTGACCGCACTTTCTCCATTCTTTTGATCCTTGCCGGCATTGTGCATGGGTTCGACTCACTGAGGTTCTATCACGACGAGTTAACGCTGCTGTGGTCTGTCTGCGCGGCTCTGTTCATCATTCTTATTGGAGCCATCAGCCTGCTTCGCGCCTCGCGCCCGCGAGATGGCGCACTGGCCTGGATCTGCCTGGTGAGCGGAGGGGCCTGGATTGCGGCGGCTCTGCGCTTTGGCTCGATTACCGAGAGGTTTGCCGACGCGCACATGCTCATCGTTCTTGTGATCACGCTCGGGGTATGTTTTTTCAGCGTCCGCACGCTGGCGCTCGCGAAGCGATAAGCGGGCGACGGCATGCACCGATGCGGTGTATCTCTTAAGATCAAGTTGTGGACTTTCAATTAGTGAGCGATTACAAGCCGCGGGGCGACCAGGCTACGGCGATTCCGGAGCTGGTGCGGGGCATTCATGCGGGCGAGCAGCACCAGGTTTTGCTGGGCGTTACGGGATCGGGCAAGACTTATACGATGGCCAAGATCATCGAGGAGCTGAACCGTCCGGCGCTGATTCTGGCGCATAACAAGACGCTGGCGGCGCAGCTTTATCACGAGTTCAAGCAGTTTTTTCCGGGGAATGCGGTCGAGTATTTTGTTTCTTACTACGACTACTACCAGCCTGAGGCGTATATTCCGGCGGGCGATCTCTACATTGAAAAAGAAGCCACGATCAACGAGGAGCTGGACAAGCTGCGGCTGTCGGCTACACGGTCGCTGTTTGAGCGCAGGGACGCGATTATTGTGTCGTCGGTGTCGTGCATTTATGGCCTGGGGTCGCCGGAGGCTTACTACGGGATGCTGCTGCTGCTCGAAAAAGGGCAGAAGATTCGGCGCGAGGACATTACCAAGCGGCTGGTGGAGATTTTGTACGAGCGGAATGATGGGGACTTCCGGCGCGGGACGTTTCGCGTTCGCGGGGATGTGATTGAGGTATATCCGACGTATGACGAGAGCGCGTACAGGATTGAGTTGTTCGGGGATGAAATTGATTCGCTGGCGCAGATCGATCCTTTATTTGGGACCGTGAAAGAAAAATATGCGCGGCTGCCGATTTATCCGAAGAGCCATTACGTGGTGCAGCCGGAACGCAAGCGGACGGCGATGGACTCGATTCTGGAAGAGTTGGAGTGGTGGGAGAAGGAGCTGGAGTCGCAGGGGCGGCTGGTGGAGTCGCAGCGGATTCATCAGCGGACGCGGTTTGACCTGGAGATGATCAAGTCGGTTGGGTATTGTCACGGGATCGAGAATTACTCGCGGCATTTTTCAGGACGGCTGCCGGGCGAGCCTCCGCCAACGCTGCTGGATTATTTTCCGCGCGACTACCTGGTGTTTATTGATGAGTCGCATGCGACGGTTCCGCAACTGCATGGGATGTGGCATGGAGACAGGTCGCGGAAGCAGAACCTGGTGGATTACGGGTTTCGGCTGCCCTCGGCGCGGGACAATCGCCCGCTGCAGTTTGAGGAGTTTGAGGCGCGGGTGAACCAGACGATTTATGTTTCGGCGACGCCGGGGCCGTATGAGTTGACGAAGGCAGGCGGGGTGGTGGTGGAGCAGATTATCCGGCCAACGGGACTGATCGATCCGGAGGTAGAGATTCGGCCCATTCGCGGGCAGATCGATGATCTGCTGGCGGAGATTCGGGACAGGACGGCGAAGAACGAGCGCGTGCTGGTGACGACACTGACGAAGCGAATGGCGGAGGACCTGTCCGGCTACTACTCGGAGGTGGGCGTGCGCTGCCGGTATATGCACTCGGAGATTGAGACGCTGGAGCGGGTGAAGCTGCTGCGGGATCTTCGCAAGGGAGAGTATGACGTGCTGATCGGCATCAATCTGCTGCGCGAGGGGCTGGATTTGCCGGAGGTTTCGCTGGTGGCGATTTTGGACGCGGACAAAGAGGGCTTTCTGCGGTCTTCGGGTTCGCTGATTCAGACGATGGGAAGGGCTGCTCGGCATTTGAATGGGCGCGCGATTCTTTACGCCGATAAGATGACCGATTCGATGAAGCAGGCAATCGGCGAAACCACCAGGCGGCGCGAGGTGCAGCGGGCGTACAACGAGGAAAACGGGATTACGCCGGAGTCAATCATTCGCCCAACGGACATGGCGCTGGCGCGGATTCTGAAGGCTGACTATGCGGACCTTACCGATGAGACTGACGGCGTGCCGGACTTCAAGACGCAGATGGAGTTGGATGGGCACATTGCGAATCTTGAATCGGACATGCGGGAGGCGGCGCGGAAGTTCGAGTTTGAGAAGGCGGCCAAGCTGCGGGACCGGGTCAAGGAGCTGCGGACGAAGGAATTTTTGTTCAGTTAGAGCGAGCTATTTTTGCATTAGAACCGGGCAGGTCTCATTCTCTGTCTCAAGGAAGATGCCAATTTCATTGGCCACTGAGCGGAGCAGTGTTTCAATTGCGCTGGTAGTGCAGTTGCCAATGCGAATCCAGATAACCTTTGGGGCATTCCGCTGCAGCATGCTTCTCTCTGCAAAATCCGAGTCTTTCGATACGATCACGAAGCCGTGAGTTTGCGCGTATTCCCAGATGGCGCTGTCGTTTGAAGATCCCAGGCCGCAATCGTGGACATGCTGCAAACCCGTGAAACACCGGCAAGCGACATAACAAGATGCGGGGACAGGTTCTCATCCAGGAGAAGCTTCACGCCGAGAGGACTTCCAGTTTTCGTTCGCGGTCTGCGGCGAACGCCAGGCAGGCTCGAATGTCCTCTTCCGTGAGGTAGGGAAAATCGTGAAGAATCTGGTCATGGGTCATTCCGGACGCTAGATAATCGAGCACGTCAGAGACGGTGATGCGCAAGCCGCGGATGCAGGGCTTGCCACGACGCTTTCCCGCTTCAATGGTGATGATCTCTGAATAGTCCATGATGCCCTTTAGCGTAGGCGAAAAGCTCTGCAGAGGCAAGTTCTGATAAGGACGGCGGGGGCGAATCAAGGAGTTGCGGACGAAGGCGTTTTTGTTCAGTCAGGGATGGCGGAACCAGATTCCAGCTACAGGCAGGCATGCTATCCATGCCTGCCTGTAGCTGCGAGAGAACCAGGAAGAGAATCCGCCGTCAGTTGACCGTGATTCGTGTGGCGGCGATCGCGCCCGTCACCTCCGAGCCGGAGATGTAGTCTCCGTTGGTGTCATACACCTTGAAGGTGAAGCTGCCGCTATAGGTCATGCCGTTGGAAGCGACGGTATTGGTTTCGTCGAGGGTGAAGGTTCCAGTCAGAGTTCCTGTGTCAGAAAACGTCCAGCCGGTGTGGTGCAGGCGAACTGTCCGCAGAGCAATCTGCCTATACACGCCAAAGCAGATGTTTCCGACGATGGGCGAAAGATAGGCGTTCTCAAATTCCGTGCCGTCGCTGTGCCATTCGTCGAGCGTTTCGTTGAATACATCGGTGGTCGTGCCTATGGTATAGCTCACATGCCACAGACCGACGATCGAGCTGCCCCAACCATTCGGGCCTTGTGCGAGTACAGGGAATTTCATGGGGTCTTTCGATCCGGCGCCGGGTTGGCCGCAGGCAGCTCTTGCGGTACCCGCGAAAGACAAGAGGGCAAGAACGCCGAGGATAGCGAACGCGCCGCGAGAGAACCGGTTCCGCAATGAAACCTTCGGCGCGTGTGAGAATGATCTCTCTAACTTCTTCAAATTTTGATTCATGGTTTTGCTCCTTTTTCTTCTCTTCGCAGCGCGAGACACGCGGAACCCTGATCCCGTTCTGTGGGTTCCCGTGCCTGGTCGCGAGATGGCGGGAGTGTCCTGCAACGCCCAACCTGACGGCAATGCCCGCGAGGCGGATTGTTTGTCCCCTCGCAAACTCTGAAGCATGAAGGGATTACGAGGGCTTGTCCCCTGACCGGTTTATGGTTTCCGGCTCATACGCCTATTTCAGGCGGGTGCTACACTCTATTCGCACTGATGCAGGGGGTGCGAAATGGCGGTTTCGCGCACCGAGGATGTGGTTTGCTTCGGCCCATTCGAGCTAGACCTGAAGGCCGGACAGCTTCGCAAGAACGGGATCAAGGCGAGGCTGCCGCAGCAACCTGTTCGGCTGCTGATGATGCTGCTGGAGCGCCCGGGGGAAGTGGTGACCCGCGAGGAACTCAGTGGGCGTCTTTGGCCTGCCGATGTCTTTGTTGACTTTGACCACGGCCTGAACAAATCAATCCAGAGACTTCGCGAGGCACTGAGTGATTCGGCGGATTCGCCTCTCTATATAGAAACCATTCCACGCACAGGCTACCGGTTCATCGCACCCATTGCCAGCGAATCGCAACGGCTGAAGCGAAAAGCGGAGACAGGAGTCGCAGAGAGCGCAGGAGATATCGAAGCGCCTCCGGCCATCTCCAGGCGATCGGCAAAGCTGACGACGGGCTGGGCGGCGGTTGCTATTTGCGCCGTGGCGCTGGCGGCTGTTGGCGCGTGGCTGACCGGAAGACGCGTCCATGCGGCCGGCCCCATCCGGTCGCTGGCGGTGCTTCCGCTCGATAATCTTTCCGGCGACCCGGTGCAGGATTATTTTGCGGATGGCATGACCGATGAGTTGACTACGATGCTGGCGAAGAATTCAACGCTGCGGATTGTTTCGCGCACGTCGGCGATGCAGTACAAGGGGGTGCATCGTCCGCTGCGGGAGATTGCACAGGCACTGGGAGTGGACGGAATTGTGGAAGGGTCGGTGGAGCGCTCGGCGGACAAAGTGCATATGACGCTGCAATTGATTCAGGGGCCGAGTGACACGCATATGTGGGCAGAGAGCTACGATCGAGATGCGAATGACGTGGTCTCGCTGCCAGACGAGGCGGCGATGGCCATCGCGAAGCGGACGAACAGTACGGTTCCGAACCATGCGCAGGTGCGATACGTGAATCCGGAGGCGCACGATGCCTATCTTCGGGGACGGTATCTCTGGTTCGGCGGCCTTAACGAGGAGGCCTACAAATACTTCGAGAGGGCTGTTGCGTTGCAGCCGGATTATGCGCTGGCGTGGGCCGGCGTAGCTGACTATTATGGGGCCGGCATGGCCGTGGGGGCTTTGGACCCACGGGAGGCGCGACAGCCACTTGAAGCCGCAGCGCAGAAGGCGGTTGAGCTGGATGACTCGCTGCCTGAAGCACACAACTCGCTTTGTGCAGCAATTTTTTTCAGCCGGTGGGACATGGTGGCAGCCGACCGGGAGTGTGTCCGCGCAATCGATCTTGATCCGAAATTTGCCGAGGCCTATCACCTTCGCGCCAAGATATTATCGACACTTGGTCGTCATGAAGAAGCCATCGCGTCCCAGAAGAAAGCGATGGAGCTTGATCCATTCGCCCGGCCGTGGGGTTTGGCTTATGTTTATTCGCTTGCACAGCAGTACGATGCGGCGCTAGCTGACGCGCGCCAGCGCCTTGAGTCGGATCCGCATAATTCGACGACACTGTATCTTCTTGCCGCTATCTATCGCTGCAAAGGGATGGATGCGGAGGCGGCTAAGGCGTGGGAAGAGGGTCTGATCGCCGACGGCAAACATGCGGATGCGGCGGCGATTCGACGGGCGTTTGAGCAGGGCGGCTACCCGGCGGTGCTTCGCTGGAACATCGCTAATATGAAAAAGCAGTCGCTGAAACATTATGTTTCGCCTGTCGATCTGGCCTTGCAATATGCACAACTGGGAGAGCGGGAGCCGACGCTGAGCCTGTTGGAGGAGGGATACCAGCAACATTCTCCGCAGTTACTGGAAATGGTGCAGGAAGATCCAGCCTTCGATTTTCTGCACTCCGATGGGCGTTATCGCTCGCTCATCAAGCGGATTGGGCTGCCACCGGCTTATTGAAATGAGGGAGCGCTGTTTTCTTTTCGCGAAGCCTTCCAGGCATAGAAATGCGCGGGCGCTGACGCGCCCGCGCATTTTGTTGCGGTTGATGCTCAGTGGATTCGCACGTCTCCGGAGCCGGTTTCTACGCGGACAATGGGGCCACCGCCGTTGATGTCTCCGGTTACGTGATGGTGGTCGGTGCCGCCATGGGTGGTGAGAGGCGGATCGCTGTGGACGTCTCCTGATCCGGTGCTGGCGTCGAGGGTGAAGCGGGCGCTGCTGCCGGTGTTGAGGGTGACGGAGCCGGAGCCGGTTTCGAGCTTCCATCCGTCGCCGGGCTGGCCGTTGACTTCAATGTCTCCAGAGCCTGTCTCGGCGTAGAGGCCCCCGGTTACTCCCTGGAGATGAATGCTTCCGCTGCCGGTTTCGGCCTTGACGTAGTGGGCGCCGTTCATCATGGCGCGGATGTCTCCGGAGCCAGCGTTGAGAGAGACGTCACCAGTAAGGTCGTTGGCTTCGATGGTGCCGGAGCCGGTCCCGGCTTTGAGCGGGCCGCCGATGTTGGAGATGTTGAGGTCGCCGGAGCCGGAGTTGGCTTCGACGGTGGTTCCGTGCGGCGCAGTGACGACATAGTCGATGGAGATGTTGTTGAGATGCAGGTGCTGTCCGACTTCGATGTTGTTGCCATTTTGTTCGATGGGCGGGTTGTCGGTGATGCGGCGGACATTCTCTTCCGGCGAGCCTGAGAGGAAGCCCATGGATGAGTGGACGTGGCCGATGATGTGGATGGAGCCGTCGGGGCCGGGCGTGATGTGGATGTATCCGGAGCCGGTGCCGATGTTGAGATTGGCGGCGCCGTTGACGGTGAGTGTTTTGTCAAAGGTGCCTTCGGCGGCGAAGAGGGCCGCGGGCGTGATTGCGATCACGAGAAGCGCTGCTGCGCAGCGAAGATTCATACTGTGTCCTCCAAAACCTGAGGTACGCAGGATATTGGTTTTTTGTTCCCGCTGCGGTCCGCGTATAGACGAATTTCAGTTCGCGTTCGCATCAGTCGTGGCTTTCGCTCGGCTCGCGCGGGTGGTGCCGCCGAACCGTTATGGAGTAGGTGGTGCAGGGTGTAGGCAACGGGAACTGCTACCCTCCTCTTCTTTTTGCTATGTAATAGGTTCTACTGAGTTTGCCTGCACATGCCTACTCTTCTTTTTGGCCTGATCATTGACTCCAAAGGGCTTTCCTGTAAGTTCCTATTTGTCAGGTTCCTGGGCCTGCGTGGGCTTTTTCCCAGGTTGGGGTGGATTTACGCATTTGGGTCTGCTCCCCCTTCCCCCTCTTTTTGCTATGTAATAGATTCTATTGAGCCTGCCAGTGTCTGCCTTTGGCCTGATCATTGATTCTAAAGGATTTTCTTGTTCGGTTTGGCTTGCTATTTCATTGATTCTGCTGGGTTTTCTCACGAAATGTGCGGGTGTTCCGGGCTTCGGGAAATGCGAAGGGCGCAGCCCCTGGCTGCGCCCTTTTTGCTCTCTTCTTTTATTTTAGCAGGTTTAGGGTTAATTGCCTGCATGGGGAAGTTTCTTTGGTTTGTTGGGGTTGGGTGCGGTTTGGGGTTGACATTGATTTGGAGTGAAGAGTGGGGCGCTGGTTTCCGTATGTTCCCCGCTCAAGTCTAAAAGCGGGCTTGAAGTGAGCTCACCCGCCAGCTATTTCAGTGTAGCAGGTGATCCGTCCCTAGAGCCGGTTCGTCGGAGTGCAGATTAAGTGCTTTGGCGATGATGTGCTCGTCGCGCAGGTGTCAGGGGTCAGAGATCAGGGAACAAAAATCTGGAATCGCGAGAACTCCGATTGACATTCAACGGAGAATCCACTACCTTATGGTTGTGGATAGATTGGGTACAACATTTGCTGCTTTGTCCGATCCAACCCGGCGGGCGATGATCGAACGACTCTCCGATGGGCCTGCCTCTGTGCATGGCTTGACGGAACCGTTTGCACTTTCGCAGCAGATGATTTCAAAACATATCGCGTGCCTGGTGCGGGCGCGGATTGTGATCAAGACGAAGCGTGGACGAGAGAGTGTGTGCACGCTGAGACCAGAGGCGATCAAGACAGTCAGCGACTGGGCCATCTCTTATCGCCGATTCTGGGAAGAGAGTTTCGACAAGCTGGATGCGGTTGTAAATCAACTAAAAAGAATGGAGGTCGAAGATGACAAACAGCACGGTTAACGAGACAGAGCGGATGGTTGTCACACGAGTTTTCGATGCCCCACGCGAGCTGGTTTGGAAGGCGTGGACAGACCCGAAGTATGTCATGCAGTGGTGGGGACCGAAGGGCTTCACTTCGCCTGTCTGCAAGATGGATTTTCGCGTGGGAGGAAAGTATCTCTATTGCATGAGAACGCCGGATGGGCAGGAGGGCTGGACAGGCGGTGTGTACCACGAGATTGTGCTGCACGAAAAGATCGTTGCCACCATGTACTTCTCCGACCCCCAAGGAAACAAGGTTAACCCTGCGGAAATTGGAATAGAACATGAGGTCATCGACGACGCGCCCGACGTGATTACGTTTGAGGATCTTGGAAACGGCCAGACGAAGCTCACCTTCATTGGAAGTGAAACCATGCAGAACGCAATGAACAGTGGTCAGGTCGAGGGCTGGAACGAGCAACTCGATAAAGTTGCTACGGTCGTTGCGGAGTTAGCACACGCGAAGTAAGAAGCTACCGCTATGACGATTGTCATGCACGACATAAAGCGAAGGCTGGCGGCGGAGGCCCGGTTAGAACGGGCTTTCGTCGCTTAGCCGAATCGTCGCCTTTCCAGACAACCGACCATTAGCTCAACTGTTGCCTTCAGGCCTTGGCGCTCATTGACAGGGTTCTGGGCGGTCGGTAGGCAAACCGGAACTTTAACGAATCTTCGCTATGACGGCGGGCATGAGTCGCCAATATCGGGATCGTAGTTTACCTCAGTCGCGGATGCGGGGGTTTATGACGACGTAGAGGACGTCGGTGGCGAGGTTTACGAGGACGTAGGTGAGTCCGATGGCGAGGATGCAGCCCTGGAGGAGCGGGTAGTCGCGGTTGGAGATGGCGTCGAGGGTGAGGCGTCCGATGCCGGGCCAGCTGAAGATTTTTTCGGTGACGATGGCTCCGGCGAGGAGCGCTCCGAATTGCAGGCCGAGCAGGGTGATGATGGGGATGAGCGCGTTGCGCAGGGCGTGCTTGTAGATGACGATGCGCTCGGGCAGGCCTTTGGCGCGGGCGGTGCGGATGTAGTCCTGGCCCAGCTCTTCGAGCATGGCGGTGCGGACCATGCGGGTGAGGATGGCGGCGAGCGCGCTGCCCATGGTGACGGCGGGCAGGATGAGATGGGTGAGGCCGCCGGCTCCGCTGACCGGGAGCCAACCGAGCTTGATGGAGACGAGCAGGATGAGGATGGGGCCGAGCGCGAAGCCAGGGAAAGACAGGCCGAGGAGGCTGACGAAGCTGAGAGTGCGGTCCTGCCAGCGGTCGCGGTGGAGCGCGGAGGCGATTCCGGCAGGGACGGAGAGCAGAACCGCGATGAAGATGGCGGCTACGGTGAGTTCAACCGTGTAAGGGTAGCGGGTGAGGACGAGGTGGGTGATGGAGTCGTTGAGGCGGAGTGAGTGGCCGAGGTTGCCGTGGAGGACGCCGCTCCAGTAGTGGAGATATTGCGTACCGAGCGGCTGGTCGAGTCCGTAGGCGTGGCGCAGGGCGACGATGTCGGCAGGGCGCGCGCCGTCGCCGAGCATCTGCTCGACGGGGTCGCCGGGGACGAGATGGATCAATAAAAAAACGATGGAGACGACGAGCCAGACGACGGGCACGGTGTAGATGAGGCGGAAGAGGAGCGCGCGGGGCAATCGCATTAACCAACGTTCTCCAGTAGGGGCGGGTTGCCGGAGCCGGGTTTGGGTGCTGTGGTTTCTATGCGGACGCGACTGATGCGGTTACCGGACATTTCGAGGACTGTGAAGCGGCGCCCCTCGTAGTCGATGGTTTCCCCGCCATGCGGAATGTGTCCGATGCGTGCGAGAAGAAATCCGGCAAGCGTTTCGACGCCGCCATCGCGAGGCAGGCTCCAGCGCATTTGTGTTTCGAGATCGCGGAGGTTGACGCTGCCGTCGAGGACCAGTCCTCCGGTGGCGGTGGTGAGAACTTTTTTCGCAGCAACGTCGAACTCGTCTTCGACTTCTCCGATGAGCTGTTCGATGGCGTCTTCCACGGTGACGAGGCCTACGGTGGTTCCAAACTCGTCGACGACAATTGCGAGATGGCGGCGGCGGTCCTGGAATTCGTGGAGGAGATCGAGGACGGGTTTGGTTTCGGGCACGACGAGGACTTCGCGCATGACCTGCTTAAGACGCAGCTCGACGAAGGGCGCGGGGCTGAAGCGCGTGGTAGCAGAGGCGCGAAAGTGCATGAGCCGCGAGATGTCCTTGGAGTAGACGACGCCGACGATGAACTCGGGGCCGAGGGCGGGATCGTAGACAGGGACGCGGGAGTGCTGCTCGTCGACGATGCGGGCGCTGGCGTCTTCGATGAGCATGTCATAGGGCAGCGAGAAGATACGCTGGCGCGGGGTCATGATCTCGCGCGTGGGGATTTCGTTGATCTCCACGGCGCGATGGATGAGGGCCTCCTGATACTCGGGGAGCATGCCGGTGCGGCGCGCGGCGGTGGCCATGAGCTTGAGCTCTTCGGGTGAGTGGACGGAGGTTTCCTGCGCCAGAGGCGTGTGGAAGAGGTACAGGACGGCCCTCGCAGAGCGGTTCATGAGGCGGATGGCGGGACGGGTGAGACGGATGAAGACATCCATAGGACCGGCGACGGCTAAGGCTACCTGCTCGGACTTGCGGAGGGCCAGGGCTTTGGGGACCAGCTCGCCAAGCAGCACCTGTAAATAGGTAATGAAGGCGAAGGCTATGGGGACGGCGATGAGATGCGCGTAGACGTGGGCGTGAGGAAGATCGCCGAGCCAGGCCTCGAAGAGGTCGGCGACGACAGGCTCGCCGATCCAGCCGAGGGCGAGGCTGCAGAGGGTGACGCCGAGCTGCACGGCGGGCAGAAAGTCATCGAGATGTTCCTGCAGTTGCTGGACGAGGCGCGCGCCGGGGCGGTGCTGCGCGATCATTTGCTCAACGCGGGTCTGGCGCACGCTGACCAGGGCAAGCTCGGCTGCTACAAAGAAGCCGTTGCCCAGGATCAGCACGACAATGGAGACGCCGCGGAAGAGCAGGAATTCAAACATCGATACTAGGGTACAGGGCCCAGGGCTCAGGCATCAGGGGAGTTTGCAGCAGTCTTCTTTGGCTGGGGGTTCCTGGTTGCTGGCGTCGAGCTCTACCTTCCATGAGCCGTCGGGCTGCTTCTTCCATACGGTCATGTAGCGGCCGGTGGTGACGATGGGGGTTCCGTCGCGGTCCTTCGAGCGGCCTTCGTAGTGTCCCCAGGTGAAGCCCATGTCTCCGGCGGAGCTCATGCGCGCGCCGTCGGGAGTCCAGGTGAGCTGATATTGGGAAGGGGTCCAGTTGGTGCCGGCGGCGATGGCGGCCTGTCCGATGACGGGGGCTTTGCCGTTGGAGAGGGTGACGGCATCGGGCGCAAACCATTTCGCGAAGGCGGGTCCGCCTCCCTGGGCGGTGTCGTGCGCGAACTTTGCTTCGAGGCCATAGAGGAAGGTGATTTCGGGCGTGAGGCCGGGGTTGGTGAAGGGATTGTCAGCGGGTGCAGGGGAATCGAGCGGGAGCTGCGCGCCGGCTATGGGGCAAAACACGCACAGGCATAGAAGGATGGCTGGAAGGGTGCGGCGCATGGGTTCGGGATTCTCCGGCAGTCGCGTTGTGGCGGCGCAAGGTAACAAGATCATGCTAGCAGCGGATAGGCGGGATTGGGTTTATTCTTCTTGAGTCATGATGCGCCGTCGATTTTTGATGCTCCTTGCCCTGGCTGCCTTCCTTCCTGTGGCGGTTCCTGTTTTTGCGCAGCAGTCACCCGCTCCGAAACCGGAAGATACGGAAGTATGGAAGCCGGTGCCGAGGATTGTGACGCCGGGGATTACGGATGCAGCGCCTCCCTCGGATGCAATTGTGCTGTTTGACGGCGCGAATCTTGACCAGTGGGTTTCGGCGCAGGACGGGTCTCCGGCGAAGTGGGTGGTGGCGGACGGCGTGCTGACGGTGAGCAAGGCTGCGGGGAATATTAAAACCAAGCGCGCCTTCCGGGACTACCAGCTCCATCTTGAGTGGAGAATTCCGAAGGGCATCACGGGCAGCGGGCAGGCGCGCGGCAACAGCGGCGTGTTTCTTGCCTCTACCGGACCGGGTGACGACGGATATGAGTTGCAGGTTCTGGATTCTTACAACAACAAAACGTATGTCAACGGTCAGGCGGGAAGCATTTACAAACAAAGCGCGCCTTTGGTGAATCCCAACCGCAGGCCAGGGGAGTGGCAGAGCTATGACGTAGTGTGGACCGCGCCGCGCTTCAACGGCGATGGATCACTTGAATCTCCGGCGTACGTGACGGTGTTCTTCAATGGCGTGCTGGTGCAGAACCATTTCGAGCTCAAAGGGCAGACTTTGTATATTGGGCGGCCGTTCTACAAGAAGTACGACCGGGCGCCGATCAAGCTCCAGGCACATGGGGATGCGAGCGAGCCGATCAGTTTTCGGAATATCTGGGTCCGGGAGCTGAAATAGGTGGCCTCGGAATGGGCAGAATGTTCCTGTTGAATAATGGGCTATCCAGCGACCGATCGGCTGCTCATGCCCGTAGCGCGCTGGACGTATCCCGCTGGACGGGGATCGGCTTGGTATACTTGCTGAGACAGAAAAGAAATTTTCGTTGCGGATGGCCCCGGATGCGGGGTCATTTTTCATAGCGAAAATTGCGGCACCCGGTTCCTTTGCATGGGCAAACTCCTCGATACCGTTCATTCTCCCGCCGACATCAAGAAACTTTCCATCGCACAACTGGAAGCGCTGGCGCAGGAGATTCGCGAGCGGCTGATTCTTTCTCTTTCAAAGACCGGCGGACACCTGGGGCCGAACCTGGGAGTTGTGGAACTGACGCTGGCTCTGCACTATGTTTTCGATACTCCCACGGACAAATTTGTTTTTGACGTAAGCCACCAGGCGTACGTTCACAAATTGCTGACGGGACGGCGCGAGCGGTTTGAGACGATTCGGCAGCCGGGCGGCCTGAATGGCTTTATGCTGCGCACCGAGAGCGAGCACGACTGCTATGGCGCGGGGCATGCGGGTACGTCATTGTCTGCCGCGCTGGGCATGGCGGTGGCGAGAGACCTGGCTGGCGGTAAGGAAAATGTAATTGCGCTGGCCGGCGATGCGGCGTTTACAAATGGCATTTCCTTTGAAGCTCTGAACAATATTGCCGACAACACGAAGCGGCTGATTGTGGTGCTGAACGACAATGAGTGGTCGATTGACCGCAACGTTGGCGCAATTGCGAAGTATCTGCACAAGATTGTGACCAACGAGCGGGTAAGCCACCTGCATGACAGCGCAGCACGGCTGCTGGAACGGCTGGGCGGCAAGACGGCAGCGAATGTGGCGAAGCGCGCTGAGGAAGCAGCGAAGGGCATGCTGTGGCCTTCGGTGTTTTTCGAAGAGTTCGGACTGACTTACTACGGGCCGGTGGACGGGCACAACGTTGGTCTATTGATTGAGACATTCAAGTTTTTGAAGCGGCAGGACAGGCCGGTCCTGCTGCACGCGATTACGCAGAAGGGCCGGGGCTTTCAGCCGGCGCTGGACAAGCAGAAGAAGTTTCATGGGCTGGGGCCTTACAATCCGGAGACGGGCGAAACAAAATCCGCGGGGCAACGCACCTACTCGGAGGTTTTTGCCGACACGCTGGTGAAGCTGGCGGACGAAAACGAGAAGGTGGTCGCAATTACGGGTGCGATGCCGAACGGGACAGCACTTGACCTGTTCCGGCCGCATCATCCGACGAAATATTTTGATGTGGGGATTGCCGAGGAGCACGCGGTGATCTTTGCGGCAGGGATGGCGACGCGGGGATACAAGCCATTCTGTGCAATCTACTCAACGTTTTTGCAGCGGGCGTTCGATCCGATTGTGCATGATGTGTGTTTGCAGAATCTGCCGGTGGTGTTCTGCATGGACCGCGGCGGGTTGAGCGGTGATGACGGGGCGACGCACCACGGAATGTTCGACGTCAGCTACCTGCGCGGGATTCCGAATATTGTTCACATGGATCCAACGAATGAAGACGAGCTGGCGGACATGCTGTATACGGCGATGCTGCATGAGGGGCCATCGGCGGTGCGGTATCCGAGGGGAACCGGGCCGGGCGTGGTGGTGAAGACGCAGCCGGTGGCGCTGCCGGTCGGCAAGGCGAAGGTGGTTCGCGAGGGCGAAGGGATTGCGATTTGGGGGCTGGGCGCGCTGCTACCGATGGCGGTAGAGCTGGCAGACCGGCTGGAAGAGCAAGGGTACTCGGCGGCGGTGATCAATCCGCGGTTTGTGAAGCCCCTGGACCGGGAGATGCTGGCGACGTATGCGAAAAAAGCAAATGTGATGGTTACATTTGAAGATTGCGTGCTGATGGGCGGTTTCGGCAGTGCGGTGCTGGAGGCTTTGAACGAGATGCGCCTGGATGTTCCTGTGATACGGATTGGCTGGCCGGACCACTTTGTGGAGCATGGCAAGGTGGACCAGTTGCGCGCTGCCAACGGCGTGAGCGTGGAGGCAGCGATGGAGAGGCTGGCTCCTTATCTCAATACAAAGCGCAGAACCCTGCTTGCCATTTAAGGCGCTGGGCAGCGATACGCTGCTGGCCTTTCGTGCTGGTTGTGGATGGGAAAGTCCAGAATGACTTGCAACTGCCGCTGGCGATGGCTGAATCGTTGTTCAATTTGGCGGACAAATTAGAGATGATGCGCGAGCTCTCCGGCACGGCCCATCTTTCATTCATAGACAACTTCATCGGTTTGAGGCGGATGCGAAAAAAAGCGGACCGGAGAGGCGGTCCGCCTAAAGGACACTGCAAGCTGTTTAGCCAGGCATGAGGACGGAATCGATGACCTGGATGACCCCGTTGGATTGGTAGACATTGGGGATGGTGATGGTGGCGGTGCCTCCCTTTTCGTCGGTGAGCATGTATTTGCCGTCACTCATGGTCACGGTAAGTTTGCCGCCTTCGACGGTGGTGAGCTCGGCCTTGCCGTGACCTGCCTTGATCATCTTCCTGAGATCGCGAGTGGTGATGCGGCCGGCAACGACGGGGTAGGTGAGAATCTTCGTCAGCGTTGCCTTGTTTTCAGGCTGCACAAGATTGTTGACGGTGCCCGCGGGCAGCTTGTCAAAGGCCTCATTGGTCGGCGCAAAGACAGTGAACGGGCCGGTGCCTTCGAGGGTGTCCACGAGGCCGGCGGCTTTGACGGCGGCGACGAGCGTGGTGTGATCCTGGGAGTTGACGGCGTTCTGGACGATGTTCTTCGTGGGATACATGGCGGCTCCGCCCACCATGGGGTCCTTCTGCGCGTGGGCGGCGATGCCGGCAAATCCAAACGCACAGGTCAACATCAGAGCATAAAACTTTTTCATGAAAGCTTCCTTTCGTCTGTACTTCTCGTTTGTGTGCTTCGGCATGAGTACGGGCTGAGTGAAAGGAATGGATTCGTGCACAGTCATCAGTATTGACGGGATCAAGAAGGGCCGGGCAATTGTTCACGGACCGGGAAGCGCAGCATTTATCCTATATAGACCCACCATGTCTACTTCTACACAGGACAGCCGCAGTCGCACTTCTGTTGCCCGTATTTCTGCCTACGATCGCTGGTTGATGGTGATCGGCGCGCTGAAGCTGCTGGAGGCCGCGCTATTTGTGCTGCTGGGCGTGGGCGTGCTCCACATGCTGCACAAAGACCTGGTAGATGAGGTTACGCGGCTGCTTGTTGAGCTACGATTTGATCCGGAAGGGCGGTTTGTGAGCCTGCTTCTGGATAAGGTGGCGCTGATCAGTCCACATCGCCTGAAGGAGATCAGCGCGGTGGCGTTTGCGCATGCGTCGCTGGATGTGCTGGAGGGCGTGGGGCTGATGCTGCGAAAGATCTGGGCGGAGTTTGTTACGCTGGCGGTTTCGGTGTTGTTTCTGCCGCTGGAGTTTTTTGCGTTGACGCAACACGTGACATGGGCGAGGATTGCGATTACCGCCCTGAACGTAGCGGTAGTCGCGTACCTGGCCTTCCATGTGCAGATGCGGCTGCGGGAGCGGCGGGGACTGGACGCCTAGGTAAACACGGTTCATGCAGGTAGCGAATATGGACTTTCGTCTTATTTTCGCCTACTGCGAATCTGGAATTCTGGCAAGGGGTTGGGGCGGATGTGGAACCAAATGAATAAACACTACCTGTAGTGGTTTATTCCAGAGATACCACCTCTGCATTGACTTTTGCCTGCTTTTTGCCGTTCGAGCCTGTTTTGGCAAGGAATTCAGCGTAAATCCTCAATTTTTCCACTTGGACATGGCGGGTAGCTGGGCTAGGATGTGGGAGAAAGTGGTACAAAGTGGAGAGAAGCTAATGACTCTCAATCAGTTTATGCCGATGGAAACGGCAGATGCCAGATTGAGAGAGGTTTTTGATCGGAGTGGAAGACGATGTTTCGCGGCAATCACCCAACGCGCGTGGATGAGAAAGGGCGGCTCAAGCTGCCGGCGGAGTTCAAGCGCCGGATTGATGAGAGCTTTAACGGCCGTTTTTACATCACGAGCAAAGATGGGCGGGTAGCCGAGATTTATCCGATGCAGGAGTGGGAGAAGGTCGAGCAGAAACTGGCGACGATTCCCAACTTCGACCGGGCAAAGAGGAAGCTGATGGACCGTTACAACTATTTCGGTCAGGAAGCGGAGATGGACGGGCAGGGAAGGGTCCTGCTGCCGCAGGTTTTGCGCGAGGCGGCACATTTAGTTGCAGATGTGGTGGTGTTCGGGAACCAGACGTACCTCGAAGTAGCGAATCGCGAGGCGTTTGTCACGAACATGGATGCGAATCCGCTGACGGACGAAGACGAGCGGACGCTGGCAGGTTTTGGACTTTAACGAAATACCCCTCAGGGGGAGCACATGAGCGAGTATGAGCGGCATGTGCCGGTTCTTTTACAACAAGCGATCCGATTCCTGAATGTGCGCCCGGGCGGCGTTTATGTTGACGCGACGCGGGGGTTTGCGGGTCATGCGAGCGCAATTGCTCGCGAACTGGGACCCGCAGGCACGCTGATCGGCTTCGACCGCGATCCGCAGGCGATGAAGCTGGCGCGAGAACGGCTGGAGCGGCTGGGCGAAGAGCTAGGCGCGGCGATGCCGAAGATGATCTTCCACGATGTGGAGTTTTCGCAGGCCGCAGAGCTTTTAGAGCCGGGCAGCGTGGACGGTCTGCTGGCGGATTTTGGAGCCAGCTCGATGCACTTTGATGAGGCACAGAGAGGGTTTAGTTTTCAGGCGGACGGGCCATTGGAAATGCGGATGAATCCGCGCCAGGGGCCGACCGCCGCACAAGTGGTAAACCAGATCGGCGAAAAAGAGCTTGCCGATTTGATTTACGAATTCGGAGAGGAAAGGAGGTCGCGGAGAATCGCCAGAGCCATTGTCAGGGCCCGGCCACTAAGCACGACGGCAGAACTTGCCAGAGTGATAGCGGCTGCGGCCCCGGCGATGAAATCCAAGGGGGCTCGGCATACGATTCATCCGGCGACGCGGACCTTTCAAGCTCTTCGAATTTACGTAAATGCCGAGTTGGACGAGATTGATGCGCTGCTGAAGGCGGCTCCGGGACTGTTGAAGCCCGATGGAAGGCTGGTGGTGATCAGCTTCCACTCTCTCGAAGACCGGCGTGCCAAAGATGCATTGCGCGAAGGAGCGCAGCAGGGAGTTTACGAAGTGCTGACGCGGAAGCCGGTGACGGCGGAGGCGGAGGAGACGGATCGCAATCCGCGAGCACGCAGCGCGAAGCTGCGGGCAGCGGAGAAGAGAGGTAGCTTCTAGCTTCTAGCTTTTAGCTTCCAGCTAGAGGCTAAAAGCTTATGAGCTGCAATTAACAATGTCGGGCCGGGGTCGTCCTGCCGCAGTACATGGCGAAAGTGCAAGACGAAATCCTCGTAAGGTTCCCTTCCAAAACACCAGCGACCCAGGCCCGGTCGTTTGAGGGGAACAAAAGTTTAGAAGTAGTTTTTAGCAATTTGGAGAAGAGAGTATGGCGACACAGGCAATCGCAGCGCAGGCAGGCTTTGAGTACGGACGCAGGAATGCGGATCGCATGCTGGACCGCGCCGCGGAGCGGAACCAGGCCCTGATGGCGGCACAGATGCGCGCGCGGCGCGGGCCTACGCCGGAGATGCTCTTTGCGAAGCGGTTCGATAATTCGCGGCTGGTGAAGGCCGCTGATCCGGTGCGCGCCAAGGAGATGCGGATGTTCGCGTGCGTGATGGCGCTGCTGTTCGGGCTGATCATGATGTACGGCTGGCAGCACTTCAGCGGGCTGGAATACGGCTACCACATTGAGACGGAAAAGGCGCAGCTGCAGCAAATGCAGGAGCAGAACCGGCAGCTTCGGCTGACGGAGGCCCAGCTGGGCGATCCGGCGCGGGTCGATCAACTGGCGCGGCAGCTCGGGCTTACGGTCCCGGCGCCGGGGCAGGTGGTTCGTCCGGATGCATCGCTTGATCCGAATGCGCCGGTGCTTGCAGAGGCGCATCCCCCGCTGCCTCTGATGCGTTAATGTAAATCTTGAGGGAGGGAACCGCCGCAGCTGTGAAGCGACTTTCGTTCTCTCCGTCTTCTTCCCATTCAACTACTGATCCGGGCGTAGTGACGCCCATGCGGCGCCTGCGCGTGTTTGTAGTGCTGGGCGTGCTGGCGTTGTGGGCCGGGATGATCTGCATGCGGCTGGTGTGGCTCCAGGTTTTCCGGCACCACTACTACGTGGAGCAGGCAGCGCGAGAGCAGGAACACAGCTTTGAGGTGGCTCCGCGGCGCGGTATTTTGTATGACCGCGAACTGCATGCGCTGGCGATGACGGTGCTGGCGGACTCGATTTATGCAGTGCCGTCAGAGATTGCGGACAAGCCCGAGGCGGCTGAGGAGCTGGCGAAGATTGTCCATACCGACCCGCAGGACCGGTACACAACGGAGAAGCGAATTCTGACGCGATTGAACGACTCGCGCGACTTTGCGTGGGTTGCGCGCAAGCAGAGCGCGAGCGTTGTGGACAGCGTGAAGGCGCTGAACCTGAAGGGGATTTATTTTCAGCAAGAATTCAAGCGGTTTTACCCGAACAACCAGATTGCGGCGCAGGTGCTGGGGTATGTAGGAGTTGACGATAACGGGCTAGGCGGGCTGGAAGAGGAGTTCAACGGCGCGCTGCACGGGACGCCGGGGCGCATGCTGACGGCGCTGGATGCGCGACGGCATGTGCTGGGCAGCACGGAGCGCGAGCCGATGCCGGGCGAAAACCTAGTGCTGACGATCAACGAGAACATCCAGTTTATGGCGGAGCAGGCGCTGGACCGCAACATGGAGCGGACGCATGCGGCGAGCGGCACGGTGATTGTGCAGGACCCGCACACGGGGCAGATTCTGGCACTGGCGATGCGGCCTACATTTAATCCGAATGATTTTCGCCATACGAATGCGAACCTGCTGCGGGACCATGCGGTGAGCGACGTGTATGAGCCGGGCTCGACCTTTAAGCTGGTGACTTATTCGGCGGCGCTGGAAGAGCATGTGACGACGCCGGACGCGATGATTCCTACCCTGGGCGGGAAGATCAATGTTGCGGGACGGATTGTGCATGATGACCGCGACGCGATTCGCTATGAGGGCCAGCACAACAATGTGCTGACGACGACCGAGGCGTTGGAGCAGTCGAGCGACGTGGCGGCGGTTGAACTGGCGGAGCGCATGGGGAAGGACCGCTTCTACCAATACATTCGCAGCTTCGGATTTGGGCAGCGCACGGGGATCGAGCTGCCGGGGGAGACGCGCGGTCTGCTGAAGCCGCCGCGGCGGTGGAATCCGACGACGATCGGATCGATTCCAATGGGGCAGGAGATTGGTGTAACGCCGCTACAACTGATCACCATGGTGTCGACAATTGCGAATGGCGGCATGTACCTTCCGCCGCATATTCTGCTGCAAAGTTCGATGGATGAGACGGGCGGGAGCCTGGTTCCGGCGGCATTCCATCCGGAACATGAGCTGGCTGATCCGTTGCCGGAGGGCGCGCACCGCGTGGTTTCAACGCTGACCGCAGCGGAGATGCGGAAGATCATGGAAGGCGTGGTGATGCACGGGACGGGTATCCCGGCGCAGCTCAATGGTTACAGCGCGGCGGGCAAGACGGGGACGGCGGAGAAGATCGATCCGCTCACGCACACCTATTCGAAGACGAAGTACGTGGCGTCGTTTGTGGGCTTCGCACCGGTAAATGATCCGGCGATCACAATCGCGGTGGTGATGGATTCTCCCGCGTATCAATTTCACTACGGAACGCAGGCCAGCGCGCCGGTGTTTCGTGAGTTGGCACAACAGATTCTGGAGTATCTGGGCGTGCCGCACGATGAACCGCTGAAGACAACGCAGGAGATGGCAGCGATTGCGAGCCAACCGGTCGAAGCCGATGAGCCGGAACAGCATCTGGACGATCTGAGCTCGTTATTCGACGAAGTGAATGATCTGCCGGCGGATGATCCGCTGCGAGCGAAGGTTGCAGCGGCGACGCTGCTTCCGGTGTCGAAGGCGGATGAGACGGCGGCTTTGTCTGCGGGGGATTCGTCGTCCTCTGTTGGCGCAGGTGCGGGTTCCGTGATGGGTTCGAGTGCGGCGACGGCTGCGCAGCCGCCTTCTTCCGATGCTTCCGACGTTTCGCCTTCCGGGCCGTCTTCCAGTTCTTCTTCCGGGTCGGGGGGCGCTGTAAGGGTGAATTCCGCAAAGCGTGTTGTAGTGCCTTCTTTTGCGGGTGAGCCGGTACGGACGGTGATTGAAAAGGCGGGCGCGGTCGGGCTTAGAGTGCACGTCGTGGGATCAGGCATTGCACGGCAGCAGGTTCCGGCGGCTGGCACGTCGGTTCCGACTGGGACGGCGATCGTAGTCCAGTTTGGTCGCTAGGACTCACTGGGACTGGCCGTCGGGGCGGACGCGGCTTCGCCGCCATGCTTGAACGGGCTTTCTTTGTCTTCCCTTTGCCGGGATTAGAAGTTTGTGCGGTGCGGTTTGGGCCGTGCTCTGATGCCAGGCCATCTATACAATCCATTCCAGTGAGTCTCATTTTTATGCACGTTGACGAGGTTCTACGAGGGGTCGAGTGTGTGCGGCGCGCGGGCGGAAGCGCCGAGGTTACGGGCGTGGAGTATGACTCTCGTCGCGTGGGGCGTGGCTCGTTATTTGTGGCGATGCAGGGCGGGACGACCGATGGCAATCGGTACATTGCGGGAGCCGTCGAGGCGGGCGCGACGGCGGTAGTTACGGACTCCGCAGCGGCGTTCGATGATGCGGCTCGGCGATTTCCGCAGATTGCACTGGCGGAGGTTGCGCATGGGCGCCGGGCACTGGCACTGACGGCGGCAAATTTCTTTTCCCACCCCGAGAGCGCGCTGGCTTTGAGCGGCGTGACGGGAACCAATGGAAAAACAACGACGGCGTTTCTGCTGGACGCAATGCTGAACCATGCGGGGCGGAAGACGGTCCTGGTGGGCACGATCGAGTCGCACATTGCGGGCGAGGTGCGGACGTCGCCGCATACGACGCCGGAGTCGCGCGACCTGTTGGAACTGTTTCGCGAGGGTGTGGAGGCGGGCGCGACGGAAGCGGTGATGGAGGTTTCGTCGCACGGGCTGGAGCAGGGGCGCGTGTATGGACTGCCGTTCGACACGGCAATTTTTACGAACCTGACGCGGGACCATCTGGACTTTCACGGCACGATGGAGCATTACTTTGCGGCCAAGCGCAAACTTTTTGATGGAAGCTTGCTGCTGCCTCCCCGGGTTGCTGTGATCAATATCGACGATGCGTATGGGGTGGATCTGGCGCGGACGGCGCGCGAGGTTGGCAGCGAGATTTTTTCCTATGGGCTGAAGGCGGGGGAGTTTCGCGCCGGGGATTTGGCGATGGCTGCGAACGGTATGCGCTTTATCCTGCAGACACCTGCAGGTGAAGCGAAGATCGGCACGCGGCTTACGGGCAAGGTGAATGTGTACAACCTGCTGGCGGCTAGCGCGGCGGCATATGCACGCGGGCTTTCACTGGATGCGATTGCGAGCGGCGTGGAGTCGCTGGCGTGCGTGCCGGGACGGTTCCAGACGATTGATGCGGGGCAGCCGTTTACGGTGGTGGTGGACTATGCGCACACGGACGATGCGCTGCGGAACCTGACAGCGGTGGCGCGCGAGCTTGTGAATCGGACGCATGGTAGAGTGATCACGCTGTTTGGCTGCGGCGGAGACCGCGATAAAACGAAGCGTCCGCTGATGGGGCGTGCGGCAGGCGAGGGCAGCGATCTGGTGTTTCTGACGTCGGACAATCCGCGCAGCGAGGAGCCGGAGTCGATTCTGGCCGACGTTTTACCGGGTCTTGAAGGAACGGGCACGCGGTATACTCTCGAAACGGACCGGGCACAGGCGATTCGGATGGCTCTCATGGAGGCGCAGGCTGGAGACATTGTCCTGCTGGCGGGCAAGGGCCATGAGAAGACGCAGACGTTGAAGAGCGGTACGATTCCTTTTGACGATGTTGCTGTAGCGGTTGAAGCCTTGAAGGTCCTGAGTGAAGCGCGCGCATGGCCGCGCACAGGAGCAGGCGCATGAAGCTCGACTTGCGACAGATCGCGCACTGGTGCAGCGCCGAATTTGAAGGCGCGGGCGCGGATGGACTTGCGGCTGAAGGCTACTCGATCGACTCGCGCACGATCAGTGCCGGCGAGCTTTTTTTTGCGGTGAAGGGCGAACGCCTGGATGGGCACGATTTTGTGGCGGCGGCCCTGGCACGTGGCGCAGTGGCAGCGGTGGTTTCGCGCGAGAAGCTGGCAGAGGCGCGAGTGGTGGCGGGAGCGCATCCACTGCTGATTGTGGACGACCCATTGAAGGCGCTGCAGCAGCTTGCTGCGGCGGTACGCAGACACTGGGGCAAGAGGGTCATCGGCATTACCGGGTCGGCGGGGAAGACGACGACGAAGGAGGCCGTAGCAAAGGTCTTAAGCCGTAGATTTTCTATCCTGAAGTCCCAGGGAAACCTGAACAATGGATTTGGGCTGCCGCTGCAACTGCTGAAGCTCGAGATGACGCATGAGGTTGCGGTGATCGAGATGGGCATGTCAAACGCGGGGGAGATTGCGGCGCTGGCATACATTGCTGCTCCGGACTGGGGCGTCGTGACGAATGTGGGGATGGCGCACGCGCAGAATTTTGACGATGGCATCGTAGGAATTGCACGCGCGAAGTACGAGTTGGTAGAGGCGCTTCCGCTGCATGGAGTGGCGTTTCTGAATTGCGACGATGTATA
>JBARHV010000141.1:0-50341 GCA_049799415.1 Silvibacterium sp. | reverse complement strand
GGAAGAAGGCGTGATGGTCGAGGCCGGAGGCCACGGCCTGCTGACCTTTCGTCGCCAGGACCTGATCGTGGTGAGCCCGGGCGTTCCGCTGGATACGCCGGAGCTGGTGCAGGTGAAGAAGTTCGGTCTGCCGATTACGGGTGAGCTGGAGCTGGCAGCGCGCTTCCTGAAAGGGAAGACGCTGGCCATTACCGGATCGAACGGCAAAACTACAACGACCTCGCTGTGCGGAGAGATTCTGGCCGCGGGCGGGCTGCCGGTGGAGGTGGGTGGCAATATCGGCGTGCCGGTGATCGCGCTGGTGGATGCGTCGCGAGACGACGGCTGGTCGGTGCTCGAAGTTTCGAGCTTTCAACTGGAGACGACCGAGCAGTTTCGTCCGCAGATCGCCGTGATTCTGAACATCACCCCTGACCACCTCGACCGCCACGGCAATTTTGTGAATTACGTCGCCGCGAAGGAGCGCATCTTTGCGAACCAGACTGCGGACGATGCGCTGGTGCTCAATGCCGACGATGATGCCGCAATGCGCTGCGCCGCGCGCGCTCACTCGCGAGTTTTCTGGTTCAGCCGCACGCGCATCGTGCGTCAGGGGGCCTTTGTGCATGAGGGAGCCATTCTGTTTCGCGCCAGCGAGGAATCCGCGCCGGAAGTCATTCTGAAGATCGCATCGATTCCGCTCAAGGGCGAGCACAATGTGGAGAACGTGCTGGCCGCGGTTTGCGCCGCGCGCCTGGCCGGAGTTGCTCCGGAGGCGATTCGCAGCGCGGTCGAAAAGTTCCGCGCCGTAGAGCACCGGCTGGAGTTTGTCGCCAAAATTGACGGCGTGGATTATTACAACGACTCAAAGGCAACCAACGTGGACGCGGCCATGAAGGCCATCGCGGCCTTTCCGTCGGGCATTCACCTCATCCTCGGAGGCAAGGACAAGAACTCTGACTACACGTTGATGCGGCCACTGCTCGAAGCCCGGGTGAAGGCCGTCTATACCATCGGCGCGGCTGCTGAGAAGATCGCCTCGCACGTTCAAGGCGCGTCACCCATCGTGCGCGCGGAAACGCTGGACGCCGCCCTGGCCGCTGCCGCTGAGGCCGCTCAGCCTGGAGAGGTGGTTCTGCTGGCTCCGGCCTGCTCCAGCTTTGACCAATTCGAGAACTACGAGCATCGCGGGAGGGTCTTCAAGGACCTGGTTCTGGCGCGCCGTGGATCGGGCGCATGGCAAAACGTGTAGGGGTGGACAAGTGGCTCTTTGGAGTCACGTTGATGCTGGTGGTCACCGGCCTGCTGATGGTCTTCAGCGCCTCGGCAGTGATGGCCAAAGCGACCACCGGCTCGCCGTACCACTTCGTGCTCCTGCAATCGGTCTATGCTGCGATTGGGCTGGTCGTCATGGCCCTGCTCATGAAGATCGACTATCGACACTACAACAGTCCAAACGTTGTCTTCCCGGCAATCGCCATCACCACGCTGCTGCTGCTCATCGCCTTCTTCATGCACGACTCGCATGGGGCACACCGCTGGATTCATGTGGGGCCTCTCTCGTTTCAGCCATCGGAGATTGCCAAGCCCGCGCTGGTGCTCTTTCTCGCATGGTTTCTGCAGGACCGAATGGGTTCGATTGATGATTTCCGCAGTACCATCCTGCCCGCAGCACTGCCCAGCCTCATCTTTATTGCGCTTATTTTGAAGGAGCCGGATCTCGGCACGGCGATGGTCTGCGCCATTGTCACTGCGCTCCTGCTTTACCTCGCCGGCATGAACCTGCGCTACCTGGGATATGCCGCGGTCGTCTCCGCGCCCGTGCTCTATTTCATGCTGTTCCGCGTCAAGTGGCGCCGTGAGCGCATCCTTGCATTCCTTAACCCTGAGTCTGACCCGCTCGGCAAAGGCTTCCACATTATTCAATCGCTCATCGCTGTGGGGACGGGAGGGATTCATGGTCTGGGATACATGGACGGGCGGCAGAAGCTCTTTTACCTGCCCGAACCGCACACCGACTACATCTTTGCGAACATCGCCGAGGAGTTGGGATTGATCGGCGCGATCCTTGTCGTCTCGCTTTTCATCACGCTCGGCTACCGCGGCATGCGCGCGGCCATCCTGAGCAAAGACCCATTCGCGCGCTTTCTGGCGTTCGGCATCACGGCTACGCTGATTATTCAGGCTTTCTTCAACATCAGCGTGGTACTGGCGCTGGTGCCGACCAAGGGCATTACGCTGCCGCTGATCTCCTATGGCGGAACCTCGCTGATCTTTGTGCTGGCGTCATTGGGTGTGCTGCTGAACATTACACGAGAGGTGGACTGAGGCATTTCGATGCAACACAACGCACAGATTCTCGATCAATTTACGCGCCAGGCCGAGGGCTTTGCGCAGGCAAAAACCATCCGCAATGAAAATATGCTGGAGCGCATGCTGCAGGCGGCGCAATGCGGCCCGGAACATACGACGCTCGATGTAGCCTGCGGTCCGGGCATTGTGGCCTGCGCCTTCGCGCGTGTCGCGCGCCATGCCACCGGCATTGACCTTACGCCCGCCATGCTTGAGCAGGCGCGCAAAACACAGGCCGCGCAAGGGCTCACAAATGTCTCGTGGAATCTGGGAGACGTCACACAGCTTCCATATCGCGACGGGCAGTTCGATGTGGTGACCTGCCGCTTCGTCTTTCATCATCTGCAGGAGCCGCTGGTGGTCCTCAAAGAGATGGTCCGTGTCTGCCGCCCGGGAGGCCGCATTGTGGTTGCCGACACTTGCCCCTCTGCGGATCGTGCCGAGGCCTACGATCGCGTGGAGCGTCTGCGCGATCCATCCCATACACATGCGCTGCCGCCCCGGGATCTGGTTGCGCGTTTTGCGGCCGCCGGGCTGCCTGGGGCCTTGGTTGAGAGCTTCCGTCTCCCCGATGAACTGGATTTGCTCCTCGCGCATTCCTTCCCGCGCGAAGAAGATATTCCCCGCATTCGAGCCATGTTCGAGGAGGCTGTTGAGGATGACTTTCTCGACATGGCGCCCAGCCGCCGGGATGGAAAGATATTTTTCTCCTTCCCTGTCTCCATTGTTGCGGCGCAAAAGAACGCATGAAAGCTCACCCCAGAATCGCAATTGCCGGCGGAGGCACCGGAGGCCACATTATTCCCGCGCTGGCCATTGCCGATGAGCTGAGGTTGACTCGTGGCGCAGAGATTCTCTTTATCGGAACGCCGCGCGGGCTGGAGCCGCGCCTGGTGCCGCAGGCCGGATATCCGCTGTCGATGATCGAGGTGGGCCAGCTTAAGAACGTTTCGCTCGCCACTAAAGCGCGCACCCTGTTCGATCTTCCCTTGAGCCTGCTGAAGTGCCGCAAGCTGCTGCGGCAGTTCGGCCCTGATGCCGTGATCGGCGTAGGCGGCTATGCCTCAGGGCCAACCATGGGTGCGGCCATTCTCAGCGGCATTCCCACGCTGGCCTTTGAGCCGAACGCGTATCCCGGGCTGGCCAATCGCATCGTCGGCAAATGGGTAAGCGCGGCGGCGGTGAACTTTGCTCCAGCGGTGAAGTATTTCCGCAACGCGGCCATGACCGGAATCCCGGTCCGCAGCGAATTCTTCCATCTGCAGCCGCGCCCGGCGGGCGCGCCACCACACTTGCTGGTGTTCGGAGGCAGCCAGGGCGCACGCGCCCTCAACACCTTCATGCCGCAGATCGCGGCCCCGCTGCTGGCCGCCATTCCCGGGCTTACCATTCTGCATCAGGCTGGAGCGCGTCATGCGGAGGCTGCGCTCGCCGCCTATCAGGCCAGCGGGGCATCGCCGGAGCGGTGGCAAGTCCATGCTTTTCTTGACGATATGCCGCGCCGCTTTGAGGCCGCTGACCTGGTGCTCGCGCGCAGCGGAGCCAGCACCGTGGCTGAGCTGGCTGCTGCCGGCAAGCCGTCGCTTCTGGTTCCGTTTCCGCAGGCCGCCGACGATCACCAGCGCAAAAACGCGGAGGTGTTCGCGGAGTCGGGCGCGGCGGAGATGCTGCTGGAGCGGGAACTTACGCCGGAGCGACTGCAGCAGGCCCTTATCCCGCTGTTCGAGGACCGGGCCGGGCTGGAGCGAATGGCAGTCCAGGCGCGAAAACTCGCCCTTGTCGACGCCACCAGCCGCATTGCGGCGATGGTGGAAACCATTATGAAATAGGCTCGGGCGTTGGGGTAAAACAAAAGGCCCGTTCCGAAGAACGGGCCTTTTGTTTATGTGTTCAGCTTACCGGCGTCCACCACCACCGCCATGGCCACCGCCGCCACCGTGGAAACCACCGCCGCCACCACCGTGGAAGCCGCCGCCACCGCCGCGGACTGCTGCACCGCCACGGAATCCGCCGCCAGCGCGAGCGCTGCCGCCACGATATGCTGCGCCGCCGCGATACGCTGCACCGCCGCGATACGCTGCGCCGCCACGATATGCTGCGCCGCCACGATATGCCGCGCCGCCGCGATTATAGGCTCCGCCGAAGCCTCCACGGCCATAGGCGCCACGACCGTAGCCGCCACCGTAACCACCGCGTCCATAGCCATAACCACGTCCATAGCCATAGCCACGTCCGTAACCGTAGCCGCCGCGCCAGCCGTAATAGCCTATGTTGCCATAGCCCCAGCCCCACGGGCGTCCATACCAGCCGCCGTACCACGGACCGGCGCCGATGAAGAGGCCACCAGCGAACCAGTCAGAGCCGTAATAACCATAGGGCGCGCAGGCATAGGGATAATAAGAGTAGTAACCCCAGGAGCAGTCCACCGGGGGACCGCCCACGTACACCGGAGCCGGGTAGCCAACCTCCGGGCCAATACCGATGCCGACCGCGATTTGAGCGTGCGCCGCTGAAGGCACAAACGCCAGGGCCGCCGCCAGTAATGTTGCCAAACCGAATGAGCGCAGGATGCGCATGATTTTGAACCTCCCCGCCGTTTCCGGAAGTGCTCCGGAGCGACGCGATCCCGGAGTCCCCGTTCGCTTCCGGGTATCTCTGGACCTGCCATTATTAACATGAGATGCCGTGAAAAGTTGCGCGATTCGAGCCAAATTCCGGCTGTCGGTGCGATTTCCACGGAAGGCCCCGAATTCAGGCATTTAGTTCTGACGCCGAAGCCATCTCTGTTTCATCCAATTTACATCTTTTGAATTTGGAGAGTTCATGGAACCGCGCTTCAACTTTTTCACCGTCGCGCCGGAAGCCTACAAGGCCATGCGTGGCCTGGAAGAATATCTGCACAGTTGCGGACTTGAAGAACCGCTGTTGCACCTGGTCAAACTGCGTGTATCGCAGATCAATGGCTGTGCCTATTGCCTCGACATGCACTGGAAGGATTTGCGCTCCATCGGGGAGGGCGAGCAGCGGCTGTACTCACTGGACGCATGGCGCGAGTGCCCGTGGTACACCGACCGCGAGCGCGCTGCGCTGAGCTGGGCTGAGTCCCTCACGCTGGTCACCAATGGCCACGTTACCGACGCGGTGTACCAGCAGGTACAACCTCACTTCACTGAAAAAGAGCTGTCCGACCTGACGCTGGCCGTCGTCGCCATCAATGGCTGGAACCGGATCTGCGTCGCATCCTGTACGCCGCCCGGGACCTACAAGCCAGAGAAGACCGCGAAATAATTCATGAGCCTACGGAGCCGAGAAGCCAATCGAGATACGGCTGGCTCCCGGCTTCAACCTTCAGCACCAGAAACTCCGGAACCGCATACAAATGCAACGCGCGGATCGCGGCTTCCAGCGCCGGAAGTTGCTCTGCCGTGGTCTTCATCAGCAGCAGAATCTCGGCTGCTTCTTCGACCGCGCCCTGCCAGCGATAGATCGAAGTCAGGTTGGGGATAACATTCACGCAAGCCACCAGCCGCTGCTCCACCAGCAGCCGCGCTATCCTGCGCCCCTCTTGCACCGAGGCTGTGGTGGTGAGCGCAATCCGGACGGAAGCAGCTTCGGGCATCCTTCGTCTCCAATTGATTAAGATGATTGAGGAATTTCCTCAAGAGAGCATCTTAAATCCAGAACCAACCCCGAACACCCATCCCACAAAAGGGCGCGAAGACACAAAGGAGATGCATGGCGGTCGAAATCAAGTTTGGCACATCAGGCTGGAGGGCGATTGTCGCCGAGGAGTTTACGCTCGGGAACATTCGCCGCGCCGTCACCGGCATTGCAAAGTACGTTGCCTCGCAGCCGGGCGAGCATTCGGTGCTGGTGGGCCGCGATCCGCGCTTCCTGGGCGAAACCTTCGTGGCCGAAGCCGCAAAAATCCTTGCACAACATGGCGTAAAACCAGTGGTGATTCCCGCCGCTGCGCCTACTCCGGCCATCTCGTATGCGGTGCGGCAACGCAAGGCCGGCGGAGCCATCAATTTTACCGCGTCGCACAATCCGCCGGAGTATAACGGCATCAAATTCTCCACATCCGACGGCGCGCCCGCACTGCCCGAGGTGACGAAGCACATCGAGGCGGCCATCCGCGATCTCGGTGAGGGTGTTGTGGCTCCAGCGCCCGAGCCGAAGGAAAAGTTTGAAGAGATCGACGTCAAGTCCGGCTACCTGAAGCGGCTGGGTGAGCTGGTAAATTTCCCGGCGATTAAAAAGGCCGGAATCAAGGTTGTCTTCGATCCCTTCTGGGGAGCGGCGCGCGGCTACAGCTGCCATATTCTGCGCGAGCACGGCGTGGAGACGGCGACCGTGCACGACTATCGCGATGTGCTCTTTGGCGGCCACGCGCCCGAGCCGGACGACCATCTGCTGGCCGACTGCAGGACGAAGATGAAGGAAACGGGAGCCGCCATCGGCATTGCCACCGACGGCGATGCCGACCGCTTCGGCATTGTCGATCGCGACGGCACCTTCATCCAGCCCAACTACATCATCGCGCTGCTCTTTGATTACCTGGTGGAGACGCGAGGCTGGCGCAACGGTGTTGCCAAGTCCGTGGCGACGACCAACCTGGTGAACGCGCTCGCCGAGCACTATAAGATCCCTCTCTACGAAACGCCGGTCGGCTTCAAATACATCGGCGAGCTGATCAATCAGGACAAGATCGCCATTGGCGGCGAAGAGAGCGCGGGGCTGACCATCCGCGGCCACGTTCCCGAGAAGGATGGTGTGATTGCCGGGCTGCTGGTTGCGGAGATGGTCGCCGTGCGCGGTAAGAGCCTGGGCGAACAGCTTAAGGAACTCTTCGCAAAGGTCGGCGAATATTATCCCAACCGCGAAAACTTCCGCCTCACGCCCGAGGTCAAGGAAAAGTTCATCGAGAAGGTGAAGACCGATCCAACAAAACTCGGCCCGCACAAGGTCACGCAAATTGTGCGCACCGACGGCCTCAAGCTCATCCTCGACGACGGCTCCTGGGTTTGCTACCGCCTGAGCGGAACCGAGCCGGTCGTTCGCGTCTACTCTGAAGCGCGCAAGCATGACCAGACCGAAGCTCTGAGCGCGGCGGCGAAGAACTGGGTGTTGGAATAGGTTCCCCGCGCAGATTTTTTCAGAATGAGCAGTGCAAGCTTGTGTCGATTGAGACGATGATAGAAGTCTGGGTTCGTGTCTGGAGAAAAGCGTAGTGAACACCGCTGAAACAAAGCCGTCGCTGAAACAGCCAGGCGTGGGAATGGCACGCCGCGCCAGCGTGGCCATTTATCGCGTGCGACGGCGCATTGCGACTGGTTTTGTGGTGGCGCTCGTTGTCTTTTTCACCTACCACGTTGTGTTTGGACGCAACGGCGTGAACAACTACGAGCAGAAACGCGCTCAGGATAAAGAGCTGCATCAGCAGATCGACGTTCTCCAGCAGCAAAACAGCCAGCTGAAGGACCATGTGACGAGACTGAAGAGCGACCCCGACGCCATCGAGTACGAAGCGCGTGAAAAGCTGCACTACGCGCGGCCCGGCGAGGTGATCTACACGCTCAACAACCAGCCGCCGCCTGCGACGGACAAGCCTCCAGCGCCTTCTGCGTCTGGCAGCGAATCAAAATAGGGCCAAACCAGCGCCAGTTAAGCCCTGTTCATTTGCGTCGAACGAGCTCCAGTCAAACTGCGATACCATTTTGAACATGGACCTCGCCGCGAAAGCCTCTCTGCTTACATCAAAAATTCAGGAGCTGGGAAGCGTTCTCGTCGCCTACTCTGGCGGGACCGATTCCGCCTATCTCGCGTACGCTGCGTATCAGGCGCTGGGCGAAAGAATGCTGGCGGTCATTGCCGATTCGCCTTCGCTGCCGCGCGCCGAGCTCGCTGCCGCGCTTACCTTTACCGGCGAGCACGACATTCCTACACACATTCTGCACACAGCAGAGCTTGAAAATCCCGATTACATACGCAATGATTCGCAGCGATGCTTTCACTGCAAGGACGAGCTTTTTACCGTGATGGAGGAGGCCCGCGTCCAGCTTGGGTTTGAGCATCTGGCGTACGGCATGAATGCCGACGACCAGTCCGAGTTTCGTCCCGGGCAGAAGGCCGCCGCGTTGCATCATGCCACCGCGCCGCTCGCCGCCGCCGGATTGACGAAAGCTGAAATTCGCACATTGGCCCGCGAGGCTGGTCTGAGCCTCTGGAACAAACCGGCCTCCGCCTGTCTTTCTTCGCGTATCGAGTATGGGCGTTCGGTGACTCCCGAAAATCTTTTGCAGGTGGAACAGGCGGAGGATGCGCTGCACCGGCTGGGCTTTCCGCAAGTGCGCGTGCGCCACCACGGCGAGCTGGCCCGCGTGGAGATTGCGCGTGCCGACTTGCCACGCGCGCTTGATCTCGCCATGCTCGACGGTATTACTGCAGCGGTGCGTGCCGCCGGATTCCTCTATGTCACACTCGACACGCAGGGCTACCGGTCAGGCTCGATGAATGACGTACTCCCCGTATCCGCAATTACGACTTCGATTGCGAATCAGAATTCTCGCCCTGCTTCAAAGCATCAAATTCAGGATCGAGAGCAGAGCGGGGAACAAGTTGTCACCGTGCTCGAAACCGCGGTCGACGATATGACGCCGGAGCTGCTGGCGCATGTGGCCGAGCGGGCGCTGGCATCGGGCGCGCTCGATGTAATGCTGGCTCCGGTCATCATGAAGAAGGGGCGTCCGGGAACGCTGGTGACCGTGCTCTGCCATGAACCGGAATCCAGTGCCTTGCAGGATTTGCTGCTGCGCGAAACAAGCACTCTCGGAGTGCGCATCCGGAACGAGCGTCGCATATGCCTGGAGCGAAGCCACGCAACGGTTGCGACCGCATACGGAGATATTCGCGTGAAGATTGGCGCTCGTGGCGGAGAAGAGCTGAACGCTGCGCCGGAGTTCGAGGATTGCCGCGCCGCGGCGCAGAAGCATGGCGTGGCCGTAAAGCAGGTCATGCAGGCGGCTCTCACAGCCTATGCGCTTGCGAACTCCGCTGCATCGCAGCCGCTCTGAGAGATTGCCGAATTACTCCGAGGGCTGCTTGGTCTGTGGGACGGGACCATCAGCGCTGGGATATTGGTAGGACACGTCTTTGATAGACTCCACTTTCTCCTGATCATTCGCCGGCTCGGTCTTTACCGCGATTGTCATTCCCGGCTCCGCGTCCGTCCGTGGGTTAAAAACCGTCTCCATCTGCTGGCCGGGATGGAAGCGTCCATCGCCGATATAAACGGCAATCAATCCACCCGCGACCGCGGGATGCAGGAAGGCCAGCGGCACCGAATATTTCTTTGTTTCCAGCAGCGCTTCGATTACGCCATGCACAGGCGTGCTGCGGTGAATGGTTCCCGGCACCTGCGGGATGACGAAGGTTGTGAACTCCAGATCGGAGTGCCGTCTGGCGTATTTCTCCATGGAATGCGCCGCCTGTTTCGGGGTCATCAATCCAACGTCCGCAATAAAATTGCGATGAATAGAGTGCGGGTAATAGAAGTTCAACAGCTCTTCCGAAAAGTTCGCGCAATTGTTAAAGAGCAAATTGAAGCGGCTGTGATTTCTGTGGTCATTCAGGGTTGCGATCAGCGCATCGTCCTGCTGCGGAGTGGTCTCAAGCGCAAAGCCATAAATCTTCCGGCTGTAGGCTTCGCCCACAAGTTCCGTCCAGTCGCCGTTGGGAACTGTGTGGTCAGGGCCGTCGGGCACAAAGTCCCTCAGGTATTTGCGGCGGTATGCATTGCGCATCTGCATCGCGAGTTTATTGTCGACTTCTAGGGGAATCTGATCCGGGCTGTTCACTGCGTATAGGTAGGGAAGCAGCGGCATCGCGATCCAGTCGTAGCCATCCACCTCGTGATAGCGGCTGATTACCACTCCCGTTTCGCCAGGATCGCAGTGGCGCAGACGCACCGGCGTCTCCGCGCACACGTCGCTCAAATAGATTGCGGCGTGTCCGGTCGGATTCATAGCGCCGAAGTGCCCGTACGGCTCCTCCAGCAACAGCGCAACTTTGCCCGCATGGGCCGTCGCCGGACCGAGCGCGGTGAACAAAGCAAGAAAAAGTACAGTGCTTAGATTTCGCTGCATCCCTCTCCTGATTGCAATGCCTGTTTCCAATGTCTCCGCGTGTTTTCAGCGGAGGTTTATTTTCAGTTAGATGGCAATTTGTAGTACTGGAGCGGTTGATCCGTACGAGTATTGACACGAAATTCGCAGAAAAGCCGCGCCTTTTCGCTGAAAAAGTACAATCAAAGTTTTCTTTTTTTTACGATGCGGGCAACTCTTTTCAGAGGAACTAGCGGCGGCGTTTCTTGATAGGCTCGAACTATGACGCCGAAAGGAACATGGAACTCAGCGCAGACGCTTCTCATCGACGCGGATGACACGCTCTGGGAGAACAACATCTATTTTGAGCGCGCCATCGCCGGCTTCATCTCCTACGTGAATCATCACGAGTACGCCCCAGCGCAGGTTCGCGAAAAACTGAATGAGGTGGAGCGCGAGCAGACCTCGCAGCACGGTTATGGCGTAGCATCGTTCCGGCGCTCGCTGGTCACCTGCTTTGAGTGCCTGTCACTCGAACCTGTCACCGCGGACAAGCATGAGCGCATCGTCAGTTTTGCGCAGGCCATCCTCGACCAGGAGATTGAGCTGCTGCCGGGTGTCGCCGCAACACTGCCGCATCTGGCGTCGCGCCACCGGCTGATTCTGATGACCAAGGGCAATGCCGTTGAGCAGGCCGATAAACTTGCGCGCTCCGGACTGCGCGAATACTTCAGTGCCGTCGAAATTCCGATGGAAAAAAATCCTGCCGCCTACTGTTCCGTGTGCGAGAGGCATCGGCTCGATCCGGAAAGCACCTGGATGATCGGCAACAGCCCGCGCTCGGACATTAATCCCGCGCTGGCCTCAGGTCTGCATGCGATTTATATCCACCACCCCAACACCTGGGTGCTGGAGCATGATCAACTCGATGCCGCGCCCGACGGGCAGCGCCTGCTTGAGGTGGAAAGTTTCCTGAAGCTGGCGGAAATATTCTAAGGCTGTACCGCTTCCGAGGCGGCGAATCGGCAGGCTCCTTTTGTTATACTTGTCAAAGGACAGTCGTCACCGAGTGCGGAAGTGGTGAAATGGCAGACACACCATCTTGAGGGGGTGGCGCCGCGAGGCATAGGGGTTCAAGTCCCCTCTTCCGCACCAAATGTCCGCAAAATTCATTGAGGGATGCGCGCAGGCCATCCCCGGAAAAGCGATCTTATGGTTTATGTGTTCATCGTAGTTCACGTGATTGTATGCCTCACGCTCGTCGGCATCATTCTGCTGCAGCAGGGCAAAAGCGCCGACCTTGCCGGGGCCTTCGGCGGCCAGGGCTCGCAGACTGCCTTTGGGCCTCGCTCAGCGGCCAACATGCTCACGCGTGTGACCGTGTGGTGCGCGGTGATCTTTATGATCACATCCATCGGGCTTACGATCATGATGCAGAAGCGCACAACCCGCTCACACTCTGTGCTTGGAGCGACGCAGACCACGCAGAGCACCCCGGCGAAGAAGTAGGTTTTTTGTGCATCCTAAAGGCAGGTCTAGCGACCTGCCTTTTTTCATGCAGAAAGAGCCCGGCAAGGTCAAATTATTTGAAACGAAGTTCGCGCCTGGAGGGCATCGATGGTAATGGATCTGGAACTCTGGCTGATTCGGCATGGCGAAACCGCGTGGAGCCTGAGCGGCGCGCACACCAGCCGCACGGACATCCCCTTGACCGACCGGGGCAGGCAGCGCGCACGGAAGATCCAGGAATATCTCCACGGAAAAATCTTCTCGATGGTGCTTACCAGTCCGATGCAGCGTGCGCGGGAGACGTGCAGCATAGCAGGATACGGCGACGTGGCCCAGGTCGACGACGACCTGTCCGAATGGAACTACGGCGCCTACGAAGGCCGCACGACGAAGGACATTCAAAAGGAGATTCCCGGCTGGTCTGTGTGGACCAATCCCATCATCGATGGAGAGACCATGGATCAGGTTGCGGTGCGCGCCAACCGCGTTATTGCCCGTGCAGCGGCCAAGGGAGGCTGTGTCGCGCTCTTCGCGCACGCCCACATTCTGCGCATCCTCGCCGCATGCTGGATCCAGTTGCCGCCGGTGACGGGAAGCAGGCTGGCTCTGGGCACCGGCTCGGTCAGCACGCTGGGCTTTGAGCATGGCACGCGCGTCATCTTGACCTGGAACCACTCGCTTGAATCGGAGTAGCGAACAGGAAAGCCCGCTCAGCCTTTCTGCGTTTTTCCCTGGACCCGTTTTGATGAAGCCCAGCCTTCTTTTGTCGTCTGGCGCGATCGGCCCAGCGCCAGCGCGTCTTCCGGGACGTCTTCCGTGATGCATGATCCTGCCGCGACATAGGCTCCATTGCCGATGGTCAGCGGAGCTACCAGTGTAGAGTCGCTGCCGACGAAGACCCCATCGCCGATCAGCGTGCGGTGTTTATGCACGCCGTCATAGTTGCAGGTGATTACGCCAGCACCAATATTGCTTCCGCTGCCGATTTCGGTGTCGCCAAGATAGGTGAGGTGGTTGGCCTTCGATCCGCTGCCCAGCTTCGTTTTCTTGGTTTCGACAAAATTGCCCACATGCGCGCCTTCGCCAATCTCGCTCTCCGGGCGCAGATGCGAGAAGGGGCCGATGAAAGCGCCGTGGTCAATCCGCGAATCTGTGATGACGCAGCCCTGCCGCACCAGCACCCGGTCTGCGAGCGTGGAGTTTTCAATGACAGAATAGGAGCGCACCCGGCAGTCTTCGCCAATCTTCGTCTCGCCCAGCAGTTGCACAAACGGTTCGATGACCGTATCCGCGCCAACTTCCACCGCGGTGTCGATCACCACCGTATCCGGGCGCAGAATGGTTACGCCCAGCGCCATCAGCTTGCGCGCAGTCTCCATGCGTAGCTCGCGGTCGAGATCCATCATTTCGGCGATGGTGTTCGCGCCCAGCACTTCGGTGGCCTGTGCAGCCTCAATTGCCACCACTCGCTCGCCGGCCTTTGCCAATAATTCGGCAAGATCGGTCAAGTAGTATTCGCTGTTGGCGTTGTCGGTCTTCAGTTCGTGGATGTGCGCGAACAGCGGCGCAGTCTGAAATGCATAAATGCCGGAGTTAATCTCGCGCACGTCCTGCTGCTTCGAAGTCAGGGCCTTCTGCTCAACGATAGCGGCAACTTCGGGCGAATCAGTTGTCTTGCGCAGCACGCGCCCGTATCCCGTAGGGTCGGCGGGAGCGGCAGTCAGAACGGTCATCGCAGCGCGCTGTTCGAGGTGGAAGTCCCGCAGCCGGGCAATCGTTTCGGGCTTGAGCAAAGGCACGTCGCCTGACAGCACCAGCAGCGAATCGTAGCCGCGAACCGCCGCCTCAGCCACCTGAATGGCATGGCCCGTGCCGTGCTGCTCTGCCTGGTGTATGAACCTCACGCCGGTATCTTTGGCGGCAGCTTCAACGTGCGCGGCCTCATGCCCGATGACTACGTAAATATCCTGGGGCGGAACAATCTGGCTCGCGCTCGCAATCACATGCCGCAGCAGAGCCTTCCCGCCAATCTCATGCAGAACCTTGGGCCGCTTCGACTTGAGCCGCGTGCCCTTGCCCGCCGCCATAATGACAATCGCCAATCGCATAGCAACAGGGTACAAGGTTTGGCGGGTGAGGTGTAGGGATGACGAGCTGTCCACCCTGATGCAAATTTCGCTTCAAGGGTGGACTATTTGCTTACTCTGCTCCCGCACCGTTCATCTGCTTCCGCATCGCTTCGGGCATGGGGATCGTAATATCGATCGGCTGTACCGGGCCCAGCTTCAAGTCGGTCAACGGAGTCCCATAATGGGCCTCGTTGCCAACAACCAGGATCGCCAGCTTGGACGGGTCGATGTACTTGTCGGCCACGCGCTCCAGATCAGCCAGCGTTACGGCCTCAATGCCGGCGCGATATTTGGTGAGAAAATCCGCAGGATAGCCGTAGAACTCGAGCTCTGTCGCCAGGTTCAGAACCTTGTCCCGGCTGTCGTAGTGGAAGATGAACGAGTTCAGGAGCTGGTCTTTTGCGCTTCCTAGCTCCGCCGCTGTAAACGGCTTGGTCTTGAGTTCGTGAATCTCGTCGAGCATGGCCTGCGTAGTCTTGACCGTAGTTGCGCTCTGGGTTGAGGCCACCGTGTAGAACATGCCGGGATGGTCATACGACGCACCATAGCCGCCTCCGACCTCATAAGCCAGCCCTTGCTTGGTGCGCACGTCCTGGAAGAGGCGCGAGCCGAAGCCGCCGGAGAAGATTTCGTTCATTACCGTGAGCGCGTAGTAATCGGGATTGCTGCGTACGGTACCGAGTCCCACAATCCATATATTGCTCTGGTCGATGTCTGTTTTGTTCACGGAGTAAACGCCGGGTGTTGGCCCCGGAAAGTCACCCGCAGGTTTGGGCCAGGCGGCTCCGCGCGGCATCCCTTCAAACGCCGCACGCAGCGACTTCTCCACCGCTGCAGGATCGAAATCTCCTTCGACCGCAACGATCATGTTGTTCGGAGTCACTGTTTTCGCGTGCCACGCCTTGAAGTCGTCTACGGTAATGCCCATGATGGAGGCAATCTCCGGCTGCCGTGCATAGGGGCTTTCCTTGCCGTAGACCAGCTTCTCCGCCTCGCGTTGTGCGATCTCCGATGCGCTGTCATTGCGCCGCACAATGCCGGCGATCTCCTGCTGCTGGGCCAATCGCAGCTTCTGCTCGCTGAAGGCGGGATGCTCCAGCAGATCGACGGCGATACCGAAGACCTGGTCCTCGTCCTTCGTCAGGCATGACCAGGAGACAGCGGTCGAATCGATATCGCCGCCCGTCTCCACCTTCGCTGCTTTTGATTCGAGCAGGTCGTCGAGCTGGTCGCCGCTTTGCGCGGCGGTGCCGCTGGTGCGCCATGCAGAGCCGTACAGGTCGATCAGTCCGGTCTTGTTCGCTGGAACATCGCGCGAGCCTCCGCGAATGGTGATAGTCCCGTCAATGAAGGGCAGCTCATGGTCGGGTTCCAGCAGAATCACCAGCCCATTCTTCAGTTCAATACGCTGCGGCTGCTCTGGATGAAACGCGTGCAGCGGCGGAACTGGGATCTTCATCCACGGCTCGGGCGGCTGCAGGTTCTTTACATCGGGAGGAACAACAACGGTTGACTCCTGCGCCAGCGCGAGGCCGGAGCATGCGAGCCCGGAGCAGAGAATTGCGGTAGTAAGAAGGGAAGCAGGGCGCTTGAAGTTCATTGCGCACCTCCCTGGGCCGGCGCCGCCTGTTCCGTTGGCGGAGCCTGATATTCCACCATGGCGTACGTTCGATTGCTTGCCACAAATACCTGATTCGCCACGCGCCGAATATCAGCTTTCGTGACCGCATTGATCTTGTTCAGCTGGTTGAAGAGCTCTTCCCAGTTTCCATAGCGCAATTGATAGATGGCCAGTTGCTGCGCCAGCCCCTGATTGTCTCCCAGTCCGCGCAGCAGATCGGCGCGCGCTCGCGTCTTGAACATTTCCAGCTCCGCATCGGTCACGTCGGTTGTCTTCAGCTTGTCGATCTCCTTGTGAATGGCCACGCGCATCTCCTCCGGAGTGTGCCCGGCATTGGGCACGGCGAAGAAGGCGAACAGCCCCGGATACTTATCTCCCGGAAATCCGCTGAAGCCTTCCGCCGCGGCCGCAATCTGCTGTTGCTCCACCAGCGAGCGATACAGCCGCGACGTGCGCCCGTTCGAGAAGATGTCCTGAATCGCGTCATACACCGCATCATCCGGGTCGCGATAATCGGGCCGGTGGTAGCCCTCAAGATACATGGGCTGCGTGGGACCCTTGATAATCACCGATTTTTCTGCCGTTTGCGGAGGCTCGATCGTAGTCATCGGCTCCGGTTTAGGCCCCGCCGGAATTGCGCCGAAGTATTTCTCCAGCATGGGCAGATCGGCGGGCTTTACGTCGCCCACCACTGCAATCACAATGTTCGCCGGGACGTAATATTTTTCGTGGAACGTTGCGGCCTCTGTCGCTGAAATCTGGCTTAGCTCGCTCATCCAGCCCACGCCGGGACGATGGTACGGGTGCGCCACATACGCTGTCGCCAGGAACTGCTCCACCATGCGTCCAATCGGATTGGAGTCGATGCGCATGCGCCGCTCCTCCATCACCACGCTGCGCTCGCGGTAGAACTGCCGCGGCACGGGGTTGGCGATGCGGTCGCTTTCCATATAGGCCCACAGCTGCAGCCGATTTGAGGGCATGCTCCAGAAATATTGCGTAGCGTCCAGGCTGGTCTCCGCGTTCAGGCCGGATGCGCCGTTGGCGTCGGCCAGCTCTGTAAATTCATTCGGAATCACATACTGGTTCGCGGCCTTTTCCGCCGCGTCGAAGTCTGCTTTCAATTCCTTCAGCTTGGCCGGGTCCTGCCCTACGCGCTTGCGATACTCGCGGTCGTAGGCTGCATAGGTCTCCTCAACCTTGGCCAGCGCGACTTTTTCCGCGACGTAGTTGGTGGTGCCGATGTCTTTGGTTCCTTTGAAGGCCAGGTGCTCGAACATGTGCGCTATGCCCGACTCGCCATCGGGATCGTTCGCATCGCCCGCATCCACAATGGTGAAGTAGGAGAAGACCGGAGCCTCAGGCCGCTCGCAGATGATCAGCGTAAGCCCGTTCGGAAGCACTTTGACCGTGACGCGTTTCTCAAAGCCGGCCAGCTCTTTTTGTACGCCCTGCGCAAAGCATTGGGCCGCAACTATCACACAACAGGCCAGCGCCAGCAGGCGCGCAGCAGAAGAAGTTTTCATGGGACCTCGAACCGAAGATGAAGTCAGTTATGCCTGTGCGAGCAATGCAGGCATAGCTATGACGCTATCGCATTTCTCCGGTAAATGTACACAGTCTTAGCGGCCAGTCTCGACGCGACCATCGAGGAGTGCCGACCTTGGGCACAATATCCCCTGGTTTTGCATTAGTGCAACCCAAGAAATGATCTGCCTCCGGATCGTTCCGCACGTAAACGCGCTTCAGCATCGACAAACGCCAGCCGCACGCCGTCAAGATTGAAATAAATCATCCACCAAACGCCGATGAGCGCGAGGACCGCATAGAAACTCGCCAGCCCCAGCATGATGTCGCCCAGCGTAAGGCTGGGATGGTTCGGAATCGGTAATGCTGCCATGCCCGACTTCACGCGGCCAATTAATACGCCCGCCGTTATCAGCCCAAAAACCAGAAGATCAAGCAGCCCCAGCAAAATCATTGAATATCGCGCCCATATCTTAAGCCGGAACAGCCCGACGATCGTGCACGCAGCCAAAATCACCAACGCCAGAATCAGCGCACCCAGGCCACCCACGGCTATACGCACGGAAGGGATGCGGGGAATCAGCGGACTCTTAATAACGAACATCGCGACCGCCAGGCCAGCCGTTATCAAAAGCCCCACAACGGCCATCAGTCCCAGGATCACTCCCGCAATCGTCACGCCCACAGGCGCTCGCTCTTGATCGTCAATCATAGCCTTCCCAGCATACCGCTCTCGTCAGAGGAATATCCAACGCGAATAATCTCGAATCCTGAAAGATCCTGTAGCTTTTAGTGGGAACCGCAGGCAGCCGCTACCATGGGAAAAGAGTCTAACGCGAAGACACGCAAAAAAGAGAGCAACCTTATGTCGTCAAACCCAGCTCCCGCGCCTCGCCAGCACGCATTCACCGGCCCGGCTACGCCGCAACAGCCTGAACCGAGCCATGCCGAGCGTACCCGCACGCTGCTCGCGCTGGCTTCCGTGGGCACGCTGTCCACCATCTCCCGCAAGCATCCCGGCTTTCCCTTCGGCTCGCTGATGCCCTACGCTCTCGACGCCGCCGGACGCTCCATCTTCCTCATCAGCAACATGGCCATGCACACGCAGAACCTTAAGGACGATCCGCGATGCAGCCTGTTTCTCGCCCAGGCCGCAGCCGACGGCGATCCACTGGGAGCGGCACGCGCCACGCTCATCGGACAGGCCGAGCCTGTGCCCGAGAGCGACCTCGTCTCCGTGCGTGAGACGTATCTTGCCCGCCACGAAAACAGCCGCTACTGGGTCGACTTCTCCGATTTCAGCTTCTTCCGCCTCCAGCCCGTCGACATTTACTACGTCGGAGGTTTCGGCGTCATGGGATGGGTGGAGGCCGCCGACTACGCGCAGGCCGCGCCCGACCCATTGGCTAAATTCGCACCCGGAATCCTTGCTCACATGAACGCCGACCACGCCGAGGCCATGATTCTGCTGGCTCACATCCACGCGCAGCTTGAAGCGAGCGAAGCCGCAATGACCTCGATCGACCGCCTCGGCTTCACGCTCCGCCTGAAAACAGAGCAGGGAATGAAAGGCGCACGCATCAACTTCCCGCATGAAGTAACGACTCCACACGAGACACGGAACGCGCTGGTGGAGATGGTGCACCGAGTGAGGACGGCGGGTTGAAGCATTTCAGTAATTACTAAAAACCCAAGCGGTTCGGTTCATGTTACAATACATCCATGCCGACTGTTCTGAGGTTTGGCGGTCTCAGAGTCGTAATTTACCCCAATGACCACCGCCCTGAGCATGTGCATGTCATTGGACACGGTTGTGAAGCGGTCTACGAGTTGCACTGCCCGTCTGGTCCGGCCACACTGCGGGAAAACTATGGATTTTCGAGGCGCGATCTGGCCCGCATTCAGGACGCGCCGCTGGAAAACCTCGCGGCGCTGTGCCGCGCATGGGAGAGCATTCATGGAATCGCGTGACAATTTCGAACTGGCGAACCAAAAGGCTCGCAAACTTCAGGCGTCCCTTCCCCGAGCAGTAAGCGCTCATTACGACCGCCGCATCGCTCGCGTCGTGATCCGCCTCAACACAAAACTCGACGTGACATTTTCGCCCCGCGATGCCGAGGGGTTGGAAGACGCGACGCCATCGCAGCTTGACGCGATTGAAATTTCCCCGTCAGGCTTCGGCGTTCACTTTCCGAAGCTTGACGCGGATATCTACCTGCCGGCGCTCCTCGAAGGATTTCTCGGCTCCCGAAAATGGATGGCCAGCCGACTGGGCACAACCGGAGGAAGGTCCCGAAGCAAAGCCAAAGCCTCCGCTGCACGAAAGAACGGGCGCCTGGGTGGTAGGCCGAAGAAGAAGTTGACAGCAGCTCGAGGCTAAACCTGTGCTGTTAGGATATTGACGCTATGAAAGACGCCAAGCTACCAACGTCGGTTCGCTACGTAAAAAATGGAAGAGGTGGCCAATGGTGGCAAACTGCTAAAGCCAGAGAGCAAATACATCTTAGTTGGAAGAACATTCCTCATGAGCTTTTGCTGAGTGGCAATTTCTCTAAGATCGAGCAGGCCGTGAAAGCAACATTTGGTGATCGTAGAGGAGCGACTCAGGACTTCAACGCGCTGCGTGACCTTCTAGACAATCCCAGCAAGCACATATGGATGACGTTCGAGGATGGCTACATGTGGTGGTGCACCGTCCATGATGGAGCTACGGCCAATGTGGGCGGGGAAGGTCGCGACAAAGGCAATTTCTGGTTAGCTTGCAATCGCTCTTGGTCCAACCGATCAGTTAATGGAAAAATACTTGCGATCTCGGATTTGCCTGGGACAGTCACCACTACAGCCGGTTTCCAAGGTACTGTCTGTCAACCGGCGGGCTGGCAAACCATCCTTCGGATTATTCAGGATAAGAAAGATCCTGATGCGATAAGGGCTGTGCACGCTCGACGTGAGTATCAGCGGTCTATACACGGCATGGTCAAAAGACTTTCCCCGAAAGATTTTGAGCAATTGATTGATCTCATCTTGGGCAGGTCGGGATGGGTGCGCATTTGTACTTTGGGCGGAAAGACTGAGGGTATTGATGCGGAAGTAGAGAATCTTGCCGCTGCTGAAGTGGCATTCGTGCAAGTCAAAAGCTCTGCTACACAAAAAGTATTAGATGAATACGTAGAGAAATTTGAAAACAGACGTGATCGTTATGCGCGAATGATATTTGCAGTTCATTCTCCAATTGGAAAATTAGTAACGCCTTCGGGCACACCCTCAGTGCAATTGTGGGAGGGCGATCACATTGCTGATCTCGTAGTGCGACTGGGGTTGGGGGAATGGATTGAAAATAGATTAGCTTAACTATATTCCATTTTCGTACAGAATAAGTGCGGTTTGGAGAGCATCTATCTATCTCCACACCTATGTATTCTGCCCGCGCCCCTTAACGCGAAGGAGAACCTTATGCCGCATTCCCGGGAACCGCTCCTGCGCCGCGCAGCCGTCCTTGGAGCCGGAGCCATGGGTTCGCGCATCGCCGCGCATCTGGCCAACGCCGGGCTGCCCGTTCTCCTGCTCGACCTCCCTCAGCCGGAACCGGAAGCGAGTCTTGCCGCCAAAGCCATCGCCGCGCTGCTCAAGGCCAAGCCTGCGGCCTTCTACGATCCTGCATCCGCTGTGCGCATCACTCCGGGTGACTTCGACCACGATCTGTCGCAACTCAAGGACTGCGACTGGATCATCGAAGCCGTCGCCGAAGACCTCGCCATCAAGCAATCGCTGCTTGAGAAAATTCAACCGCATCTCAGCCCCGAAACCATCGTCACCACCAACACCAGCGGACTCTCCATCGCCGCGATCGCGCAAAAAACGCCGCCTGCATTTCGCCGACGCTGGTTCGGAACGCACTTCTTCAATCCGCCGCGCTACATGCGCCTGGTCGAGATCATTCCTACGCCGGAGGCCGCCCCTGAAGCCGTCGCAGCCATCGCTGAGTTCGCTGATCGCCGGCTCGGTAAAACCGTCGTCTTCGCGCGCGACACGCCCAACTTCATCGCCAATCGCATCGGAGTCTTCTCCATGCTCACCGCGCTGCGCCTGATGCAGGAGCAGGACCTGACCATTGAAGAGGTGGATGCGCTTACCGGCTCCGTGATCGGCTGGCCGCGCACCGGAACCTTCCGCCTCGCCGACATGGTCGGTATCGACGTGCTCGCGCATGTAGCGAAAAATTTTGCCGAGTCGCGTAGCGACGACGCCAGTGCAACACAGCTTCCTGACTTTATAGAAAGCATGCTCGAACGCCGCTGGCTGGGCGACAAAACCAAACAGGGGTTTTACAAGAAAGATGGTGAGACCCGCCTCGCTCTCGACTGGCACACGCTCGCATACCGTCCCGCGCAGCGCCCGAAGTTTCCATCCATCGAGATGGCGAAGAACGCCGCGTCGCTCGGCGAGCGCCTGCGGCTCATCCTGGCGGCTGACCCAAAGAAAGACAAGGCTGCAGCCTTCCTCATCCCGCTGCTCACCTCGATCTGGAGTTACGCGGATCAAATTCAGCCCGAGATCGCCGACACCCCCACCGACATCGACCGCGCCATGCAGGCCGGTTTCAACTGGGAGCTGGGCCCGTTCGCCATGTCTGAGGCCGCAGGTAAAACCGGGCAGCCCCGGAGCGCAGCCTCGTCCTTGCATCAAGCGAACAAAGTGGTTCGCAGCAATTCGGGCTGCTCGCTTCTTGACATTGGCGAAGGCATCGCGCTGCTCGAGCTGCACTCGCCGAAAAACGCCATCGGCGACGACATCGTTTCGCTTATCATGCAGACGCTCGCTCCCGCGAGCGAGCCGGTCCGCAACTTTCGCGGCTTTGTCATCGCGTCCCAGGCCAGCGATTTCTCCGTAGGCGCAAACCTGATGCAGCTTCTGCTTGCCATGCAGGAGGGTGAGTGGGACGAGGTCGAGCTTGCGGTGCGCGCCTTCCAGCGCATGACCTCTGCTATCAAATTCTGCCCGCGCCCTGTCGTCGCAGCCCCCTTCAATCTGTGCCTGGGCGGAGGCACGGAAATCTCGCTCCACGCCGCGCGCCGCCAGCCGCACGTTGAGTTATATATGGGCCTCGTTGAGAGCGGAGTCGGCCTGGTCCCCGGCGGCGGTGGCACCAAAGAGATGGCTCTGCACGCCGTCGATGCCGCGCGCGCCGCATCTGGAATCGATCCCGCAGCCAGCCCGGCCAAATTCGCGCAGTCCGTCGAACTGCAGCACGCTCTCCGTCAGCGCTTTGAAACGATGGCCATGGCCAAGGTCTCAACTTCAGCCGCTGAGGCCCGCGCGCTCGACTTCCTCGCGCCCGCCGACCGGATCACCATGAACCGAGACCGCCTGCTCGATGACGCGCGCGCCACTGCCCTCGCGCTTTCTGAGACTGGCTACGCTGCGCCGCTGCCGCGCACGATTCCTGCCGCCGGAGAAGCCGCGCTCGCCAACCTCAAGCTCGGCATTCACCTCGTGCGTCAGGCCGAATACATCAGCGATCACGACGCGAAAGTCGCTGCGCACATCGCACGCATCGTGTGCGGAGGAGTGGTCACGCCCGGCACCCTTACCAGCGAGCAATCGCTGCTCGATCTTGAGCGCGAAGCCTTCCTCTCACTGTGCGGCGAGCGCAAAACGCAGGAGCGCATCGCCTTCACTTTGAAGACAGGAAAGCCGCTGAGAAACTAAACTCATAGCGCTGAGACAATCCTTCCGTGATCCGCCGCTTCGCTTCCGCCCTCTGCTGTCTGCTCGCCGCCTTAGTTGCGACTGCGCAGGTAAATGCCGCGTCGCCGCAGACCGAGCAGATTGAGAACGGATTTGTGCCTTCTCGGCAGCCGGTGGATACAACGGGTCACAGCGGACTAAATCCGGGAACGCGGATGCTGCACTACAGCATCCGCCTTCTGCCTGTTTCGTCGTTTCCGCAGCTTCCGTCGGCAGTCGTGCAACAGCTTAGCCAAATGGGCTGCATGATTCCGCAAACCTATGAGGCTCATGGACCGGAGAACGTCGTCAGCGGTTCGTTTGAAAAGCAGGGAAGCAGCGACTGGGCCGTTCTCTGTTCGGTCAAGGGCACGACGACGCTCTACGTCTTCTTCCAGTCAAATCTCGCCAGCCCTGTTGCGCTGCGCCATCAGCTGGACGGCAAGTGGTTGGGCCGTGATGGCGCATGGTCGCTCGACTATGGTTCGGCGTGGGGCATTTCTGCAACCCCCTCGCGCGTGATGCCTCGTACCGAACACATCGATCACGACGGTGTTCAGGACTCATTTGTCGAACAGTCTTCCACCATCCATTATTTCGATGATGGACGCTGGACACTTCTCGACAATAGCCAGTAGCGAGCCAATCACTATTCATCTGCGGTATCTTCAAGAACGATGCCAGGCATTTACATCGCCGCCGCTGTTCGCACCGCCGTGGGCAAAGCGCCCAGAGGGGCGCTCGCCACCATGCGCCCCGACGATCTTGCCGCCGTCGTGCTGCGAGCCGCCCTCGAACGTGTTCCGCAGATCGACGCGCGTGAGATCGAAGACGTGATCCTGGGCTGCGCCATGCCCGAAGGCGAACAGGGATTGAATGTGGCCCGCATCGCCAGCCTGCGCGCAGGGCTTCCGGTGGAAACATCGGCCATGACCATCAACCGCTTCTGCTCCTCCGGGCTTCAGGCCATCGCCCTCGCCGCCGACTCCATTCGCGCAGGCCGCGCGCAAGCCGCGCTCGCCGGCGGCACCGAGTCGATGAGTTTGGTTCCGATGGAAGGCAATAAATTCAGCGCGAACCCATGGCTTATCGACCATTACCCCGACGTGTATCTCTCCATGGGGCTCACGGCGGAGAACCTAGCCCGCAAATACGGCATCACACGCGAGCAGGCCGACGCCTTCGCACTCGCCAGCCATCAGAAGGCGCTGGCTGCGATTCGTGAGGGAAAGTTTGAAGAAGAGATTGTGCCTGTCACAGTTACAAATACCGAATTCAGAGTCGATGAAGGGCCCCGCGCGGATACCTCCGCCGAAGCATTAGCCAAACTCAAGCCGGCCTTCCACGCAGAAGGCACGGTCACCGCCGGAAATTCGTCACAAACCTCCGACGGGGCCGCGGCAGCTGTCCTCATCTCAGAACAGCGCGCCAGGGAATTAGGCATTCAGCCCATGGCCCGCTTCGTAAGCTTCGCAACCGCCGGAGTCGCGCCGGAGATCATGGGCATCGGGCCGGTCACCGCCATCCCAAAGGCGTTGAAGCTTGCCGGACTCACCCTCGACCAGATCGATCTGATTGAATTAAATGAGGCCTTCGCCGCACAGTCGCTGGCCGTGATCGAGCAGGCTGGCCTCAACCCCGCCAAAGTCAACGTCAATGGAGGAGCCATTGCACTCGGCCATCCTCTCGGCTGCACCGGAGCCAAGCTGACGGCGACCATTCTGTACGAACTCAAGCGCCGCAAACTGCGTTATGGATTAGTTACCATGTGCGTTGGCGGTGGCATGGGCGCTGCGGGGATTTTCGAGAATCTATGATTGGGTTACCGCTGCTTTGCCGCCGTGTAGTGATGATCGAGCGCCTGGCGAATGAGTGTCTTGATTACCGCCTGCCGGCTGATGTTCAGTTCCCGTGCCGCAGTGTCCAATTCCGTCAGCATAGGCATTGTAAAGTCAACGTTTACCCGTTGAATCCCGCCCATCATGCGTCCGCGATTCGTAAAGAAGCGTGAAACGTCTTCTCCCTTATCGGCAAGGCGCGCAATTGCCTCTGCTGTCGCCGGTTTTGTCTGCTTACGAATATTCTTCATAAAGTCGCCGCTCCTGCCTTGTGGATTTCCAGAGAGTTACAAGATGGTAATACTCGCCGTCGCTGTCTTCCCGTATCTCAAAGATCACCGTGTAGAGCCGTTTCCCCACCCAGCCTATGGCGCGATATTGCGCCGGAAGGTCCGAGCGCTGGTCAAAGTAATAAGGCGAGAAAAACAAATCCTGCGCTTCTTCAAATCCGATCTCACGCTTTGGATTTGCCCGTAATCGTTGGCTCTTTTTCTCATCGAAGTGAAAGCGCACGCTTTGAGTATAACAGTTATACCTCATTCAATTTCTTGAAATTCCAGCAGGTAAAGCCACCGGAGTACCATCAATCGTGCAGCAGAAACAAGCTATGACCGGCGCAAGCTTTCTCCTCAACGACACCGATCCCGCCAGCATTTTCATTCCTGAAGACTTCACCGAAGAGCAGCGGCAGATTGCTGCGACCGCCGCTGAATTCGCCGTGAATGAAGTGCTGCCGGCAGCCGCCGAGATTGAGGCCAAACACTTCGACGTAACTCGCGCCCTGCTCAAAAAGGCAGGAGATCTTGGCCTGATGGCCGTCGATATTCCCGAAGCCTACGGCGGTCTCGCCATGGACAAGGTGACATCAGCCATCGTCGCCGATCGCATGTCGGTGCTGGCCAGCTTCAGCGTGGCCTTCAGTGCGCACACCGGCATCGGAACATTGCCCATTGTCTGGTACGGAACCGAAGCGCAGAAGCAGAAGTATCTGCCCAGGCTCGCCACCGGAGAATGGCTTGCCGCCTATGCGCTGTCCGAGGCCACCAGCGGTTCGGATGCCATGAATATCCGCACTCGTGCCGTGAAAGAAGGGGACAGCTACATCCTGAACGGCGAAAAAATGTGGATCACCAACGCCGGGTTCGCCGACCTGTTCACGGTCTTCGCAAAAATTTCCGACCCTGCTGAACCTGACCTCGCGAGAACAAAGATGTCCGCGTTCCTCATCGAGCGCAACACGCCCGGGCTCACCATTGGAGCCGAAGAGCACAAGCTCGGCATCCGCGGCTCGTCGACCTGCCCGCTGATCCTGAACGACTGCCGCATTCCCGCCGAAAACCTTCTGGGAGAAGCCGGCAAGGGTCACCACATCGCCTTCAACATCCTCAACATTGGCCGCTTCAAGCTGGGCGCGGCCTGCACTGGAGGCGCGCGCACCTCGCTGGCCAACGCGATTCAATATGCCCGCGACCGCAAGGCATTCGGCAAATCCATCTCCGAATTTGGACTCATCCAGCAGAAGATCGCCGACGCTGCCGCGCGCATTTATGTTGCAGAGTCGATGACCTATCGCACCATCGGAGCCATCGACGCCGCGCTGGGCCAGATTCCCGAAGCCGCCGCCCAGGATGCCGCGGAGATTCAGAAGCGTATCGAGGAGTATGCCATCGAGTGCTCCATCCTGAAAGTATGGGGCAGCGAGATGCTCGACCGTGTCGTCGATCACACCGTGCAAATCTACGCAGGCTACGGCTATGTGGAGGAGTATCCGGCGGAGCGCGCCTATCGCGACTCGCGCATCAACCGCATTTTTGAGGGCACCAACGAGATCAACCGTCTTATCATCGCGGGATTCGTGATGAAGCGGGCCATGAGCGGCCAACTCCCGCTGCTGTCCGCCATCAAGAGCCTCACAGATGAGCTGCTCGCGCCGCCATCGTTTTCATCAGATGAAAATGCGGAAGACCCATTCGCCCGCGAAGCCAAATTGCTGTCCAATGCCAAAAAGATGTTTCTGTTTGCAGCCGGTTCGGCCAGCCAGAAGCACATGAACGCGCTCGCCGATCAGCAGGAGATCATGGCTGCGCTTGCCGATATGATTCTTGAAATCTATGCGCTCGACTCGGCCCTGGCCCGTGCCCGCAAGCTGGCTGCGAGCGCCGCGGCAAAGGCCGCGCTCGCCCAGAGCATGACGCAGATCTACGCCGCCAGCGCCTTTTCCATCATTGAAAACGCCGCCCGCACGGTGATTGCCGCCGTTGCCGAAGGCGACATGCTGCGCACGCAACTGGCGATTCTGCGCCGACTTGCAAAGCATGAGCCTGCCAACGCCGTCATGCTCAGCAGGGCCATCGCCCGCGCCGCCGTCGATCAGGGACGCTATCCTGTTTCTTAAACCATTTCCAGTACGTGGTTTAAGCCATTTCCGCGTATGCTGTAGACTCTGCCGTCAAAATGCACATCCCAGATTCTGTGCTATAGCTCACCTACTTGATAGGCCGCGACTTCCAGAGGTGGATCGTGTTTTATCCTGATAAAGTGCAGCCGCATGGGAAGGGCATGGATTTGCGGCGGCTATAACCGTACGGCCATTTTTGATCGTCCCCCAACGGAAAAAATCATGTTGCGAAAAGCTGTTCTTATCTGTGCTCGTATTGCCTCGCCGTTGCTCGTGATTTTTGCCGTCGTGCTTTTTTGCGGGCCGGCTCTCGCGCTCGCTCAGTCTCCTGTGCGCAACCGCATTACGCAGGAAGTAATTCCAGGCTCTACTATTGCGCTGCCCGGAACCGTAAGCCCGCTGGCCAGGCCGGCCTTCGATATCGGCCATGCCAATCCATCGACCCGGCTTACGGGAATGACCATCTATTTCAAGCCGTCTGCCGAGCAGCAGGCCGCACTCGACAATCTTGTTAAACAGCAGCAGACACCCGGATCGCCGCTCTACCATCAGTGGATTACGCCCGCGCAGTATGCCAGCCAGTTCGGCCTTTCCGCGAGCGACCTGGCCCAGGTCCAGGCGTGGCTTGAGCAGCAGGGTTTTTCCGTAGACCGTGTTGCAAACAGCCGGAATGCGATCTCTTTTTCCGGAACGGTTGCGCAGGTGGAGTCGGCCTTTCAAACCCAGATCCACCACTACAGCATCAATGGCGTCACGCACACTGCGAACGCCGCGCCACTCTCCATTCCGTCTGCATTTGCGGGAGTGGTGCTCGCGGTGCGCAATGTCAGCGATTTCCGTCCTCATCCGCTGCACCGTCTTCGACGCTCTACGGCGATTACTCCGCAGTACAACTGGAGCAGCAACGGAACGCAGTATCATTTCCTCGCGCCCGGCGATTTCGCAACAATCTATGACCTTAGCCCGCTCTACGGCGCCGGATACACCGGCAGCGGAGAGACCATAGTCATCACCGGCCAGAGCGCGGTCGAAGCATCCGACATCACGAATTTTCAAAATGCCGCTGGCCTGACGCAGAAGGCGCCCACCATGACGCTCGTCCCCGGAACCGGTACGAGTGCCTTCGAAGACAAGTACGGTGACGAAGATGAATCCGATATCGATTTAGAGTGGTCGGGCGCGGTCGCCAGGGGCGCGACCATCAATTTTGCCTATGTCGGCAACAATCAGAACTACAGCGTCTTCGATGCACTGCAGTATGCCATCGACAATGATCTTGGGTCGATCGTCAGCATCAGCTACGGAGCCTGCGAGTCCGATTTCCCCAGTGCCGATGTGAGCACATTTCAAAGCTGGTTCCAGCAGGCGAACGCGCAGGGACAAACCATCGTCGCTGCTGCCGGCGATAATGGCGCGACAGACTGCGAAATCACGACTGGCTCCAAGCCGAGTGTCGTGAATGGCGACCAGGCTACGCTGGGTCTTGCCGTAGATCTGCCCGCCGCATCACCATACGTTACCGGCATTGGAGGCACCGAGTTCCTCGCCGATGTAAACGCGCCCGGCACCTACTGGAACTCCTCCAACAGCACCGCAGACAGCTCTGCGATTCAATACATTTCCGAAGAGGTCTGGAACGATACCTCCACCTCCAACGGCATCGAAGCTGGCGGCGGCGGCAAAAGCATTCTCTTCCCCAAGCCTTCCTGGCAGACCGGAACCGGAGTGCCCAGCGATGGCCATCGCGATGTGCCCGATCTATCCCTGAACGCCTCGCCGAATCACGACGGCTATCTCTACTGTGCCTCGGGCTCCGATGCTGATCCTTCGAGTTGCTCCAACGGATTTCTGGACGGCAGCGGCGACCCCGATGTGGCTGGTGGAACCTCTTTCGGCGCGCCTACCTTTTCCGGTATCCTCGCCATCCTTACCCAGAGGCTAGGCTCCAAAGGGTTAGGCAATGTCAACCCGGAGATTTACAGCCTGGCAGCTTCCGCCTATTCCAGCGTGTTTCATGACACCACGGTTGGCAATAACAAGGTTCCCTGCAAAATTGGCTCGACCGGCTGCACGACCTCTCCCATCGGCTACTCAGCAACGACCGGTTACGATCTGGCCAGCGGCTGGGGATCAATCGACGCCGCCAATTTCGTCAATGCTTTCAATGGCGGCTCATCCGCATCGTCGATAGCCACCACAACAACTCTTACCGCGTCGAACTCCGCGCCGGTAGTCAACACTGCCATCACGCTCACGGCAACTGTTGCCAGCGACTCCGGGAGCACTACGCCCGCGGGGACGGTCCAGTTTGTTATTGACGGCGCGAATGCCGGCGGTGCGGTCGCTCTTTCGAGCAGCGGCGTCGCGACCTATAGCTATACGCCAACGACCGCCGGGTCCCATACCATCGTCGCCAACTACACCCCATCGAACAGCGCCGTGAGCGCTGCCTCCTCCAGCACCCTGGCCATCACCGTTTCCGCGTCGACCAGCGGCAGCAAATCCTTTTCGCTCTCAGCCACGAACGTTACTGTCGCACAGGGCAGCAGCGGAACTTCTACCGTCACCGTGACCCCATCCGGAGGCTTCACCGGCTCGGTTGCCCTCAGCGTCTCCGCACCCAGTTCGCTGATCAATGCCTGTTTCACCTACGCCAATCCAACCGCGACGACCGCCGGCACAATCACCATCTACACCTCGGATGGCGCCTGCGCCACAACCGGCAGCAAGCGCGTCGCGACGGTGGCAATGAAGTCCGGCGACGGGCGAAGTGGCCTCACTCTTACCCGGGCTTTCTCCGGAGTCACGCTCGCCTCGCTGATGCTCATCGGCCTTCCCGGATTTCGCCGCCGCCGCTGGCCCGTCCTCTGCGCCGTGCTGTTTCTCGCGTCGTTCTCTCTGGCAGTGAGCGGATGCGGAAGCGTTTCCGGCAATACCGTTTCAAAGTCCGCGCCCAGTTCGCCGACGACTCCGACGGGCAGTTACACGCTCACCCTGACCGGAACCAACAGCACGCTCAACCTGTCTGCCTCTACCACCTTTACGCTCGTGGTGAATGCAGCGAATTAGCCATAAAAGCTGCTTCTTTTCAGTGCGCTTTAATTTTCGTTGTTTTTTCGCAACAAAAGTATAGAGAGAAACGTCTATACCACCGCGTTTCCACTTTTTCAGGCATTCCATGTGTCTCCGCGCGTTCAGATCAGCCATTAGTTCAGAGTCTTGGAAACGCCCTGCGCTATTTGCGCATCCGAGAGCAAGAAATTCTCTTGCCCTTGCTTTTCTTGACACCTCTGATTTCTTGTCGTACAACCAAGCCATTCCCGTCTCTCATGATTTCGGATGCTCCGGTTTACTGCTTCACCTGAAGTCCTTTTTGAGAGCCCGCGTCAATGGTCTAAGCAGTTCCGCGTCCGGAGTTCTGCCAGGCCGTGGTTTGCCCATGACAAATGCATCATTTGGTTTCACAACGCATCGTCAGAATGCGCTCTGCACCGGCGCTGTTTGCTTCCGTCCGGTTTTGGTTCGCTCTACCGAATTGTTTTAGCCGCTTCACCTTCAGGATGGCCATGATCTCCAGAATTCTTCGCATCGTTGCTCCGTTTATCGTCGCATCTGCCGCGGTTAGTTTTATCGCGCCGATTGCGCTTCAAGCCCAGGCCGCGCAGTCGCTGGTTACCAACCGGCTCACGCAGCCTATTGATAACAACTCGCTGATCACCCTCAAGGGAACGGTCCATCCGCTTGCCAGCGCCGCCAACGACCGCGGAGCCGCGTCCGACAGCATGGCGCTCGACCGCATCCAGGTCGTGCTCAAGCGCAGCCCCGCGCAGGAGACGGCTCTCGAGCAGTTGATCCAGGAACAGCATGTGCCCGGCTCGGCGAACTATCATAAGTGGCTCACGCCCACGCAGTTTGGCCAGCAGTTCGGCCCCTCCGACCAGGACATTGCCACCCTTGAAGCATGGCTTGAGTCGCAAGGCTTCAATGTAGGGCAGGTCGATCCCGGCAAGCTCACCCTGAATATCTCCGGCAGCGTAGCGCAGTTCCGCGCGGCCTTCCACACGCAGATTCACAAGTATGTGCTCAATGGCCAGACACACTACGCCAACTCGACCAACCCACAAATTCCCACAGCCCTCGCGCCCGTCTTCGGCGGATTCGCCTCGCTGAACAACTTCCAGCTGAAGCATTACAGTCATGTGCTCGGCAAAGCCAGCTATGACGCCAAGACAAACCAGGCGACGCCGCAGTGGACCTACGGCAACAGCTCCGGCGAGACCTTTGTTCTTGCGCCCAGCGACTTCGCCGTTCAATATGATCTACCCGCAGCCGGATCCGGCAATACAGGAGCCGGACAGACCATCGCGATCATCAACGAGTCCAACATCAATGTCGCGCTGGTCAACCAGTTCCGCACTCTTTTTGGCCTCCCTGCCAATCCGCCGCAGGTCATCATCGACGGCAACGACCCCGGCATCGACGGCATCAACAATCCTGACGGCCCAAATTACGCCTCGGAAGAGGCCTATCTCGATGTTGAGTGGTCCGGAGCGGTCGCCCCCAATGCCACCATCGACCTCGTGATCGGCGCCGATACCGCCCTTGAGTCCGGCGTGGCCCTCGCCGCCGAGCACGCGGTGTACGGCAACATCGCGCCCGTAATATCTGTGAGTTTAGGAGACTGCGAGGAGGATCTAGGCAGCGAGAATGCCTTTTTCAACGCTTTGTGGGAGCAGGCCGCCGCGCAGGGCATCACCGTCATGGTCGCTACGGGCGACTCCGGCTCCGCGGGCTGCGATAATCCGGACACGCAGTATTATGCCGTCAATGGTCTGGCCGTCAGCGGCTTCGCCTCGACGCCCTACAACGTAGCTGTTGGCGGAACCGATTTTTATTACAGCGACTACGCCAGTGGCGCGCCCAGCATTGCGAACTACTGGAACACCACAACCAGTCAGACTCCAACGACCTCGATCATCAAGGCACCGATTCCCGAGCAGCCCTGGAATGACAGCCAGTACGGGCTGAACGCGATCAATTTCTACACCCAGATTGCAGGATCGGCAGCCACCACCATCGCCGGCGGCAGCGGCGGAGCCAGCTCCTGCGCCACGGGGACCCTGAATCCCAGCACCGGCTCTTACACCGCCTGCACAGCCGGATATGCCAAGCCCGCATGGCAAACCGGAACCGGAGTGCCGGCTGACAATGCCCGCGACATCCCCGATGTCTCCCTCTTCGCAGCTGATGGACTGAACGCCAGTTACTATCCCATCTGCGCCGAGGATGGCGATTGCCAGCCCGCGACCGGCAGCAACCTCATTCAGATCAGCGGAGTTGGCGGAACTTCAGCCTCCGCTCCGGCCTTTGCCGGAATCATGGCGCTCGTCAATCAGGAATATGGACGCCAGGGCCAGGCCGACGCCGTCCTCTATCCGCTCGCCACGCAGTTCCCGGCGGCCTTCCACGATATAACCGTGGGAACGAACGCGGAACCCTGCGCCTATCTCGCGAGTGGCTTGCCGTCTACGCCAAACTGCAACAGTGTCTCCAACCCCATTACAGTCACCGATCCCACGTATGGCCCGGCGACCGAGGGCGAATTGTCCGGCTATGCGGCCACCACCGGATACGATCTCGCCACAGGCCTCGGCTCGGTCGACGCCAATGTCCTTATCAGCGACTGGAACAAAGTCACCTTCGCCGGTACTACCGTCAGCCTTACCTCGCCCACCGCGGGAACCAGCATGACTCACGGCTCGCCCATCACCTTCACCGGTACCGTCAGCGAGACCAGCGGCAGTGTCGTTCCTACAGGAGCCGTCGCCATTGAAACCGACAGCACCGAGCCAGGACAGCAGGGGCAGGGTCTACCTGCAGTTCTGAATGGCGGTCAGAGCACGCTCGCTCTGAACAGCAGTGGCGCCTTCAGCGGAAGCATCAGCACCCTGCCCGGAGGCACGTATGACGTATGGGCCAGTTATGGAGGCGACGCCAAGAATGGTCCCGGTACTTCGACCACGCCGCACCAGATCACCATTACCCCGGAATCCAGCGGCATCTTCTTCAATGCGCTTACGCCAGGTTCCAGCGGTTATGACATCATTTCCAGCGGGACCACCGGTATCCCTTACGGCACGCAGATCATCCTCAGCGGCCTCACCGCGCCGAGTTCGCAGCTTACCGCGTATGAGGCCTGCATCACCGGAACAAGCACGACCTGTCCATCCTTCACCTCCCCCACGGGAACAATCCAATTCTCCGATGGCGGAACTGTCATCAACACGGCGGTCATAAATGCTGAGGGCGAAGCGGAGTATGCGTCTCCCGCCACCTTCGCTATCGGCTCCCATTCTGTAACCGCCAGCTACTCCGGGGATGCGAGCTACAACGCGAGCAACGCTTCGGCGATTACCTTCAGCGTGGTTCAGGCTCAGCCAGCCATCTACCTCACCACTGCGAGTGCCACGGTTAACCAGGGGCAGAGCATCACTCTCACTATTCTGGTGGAGGGCTTAGGGAACGGCATTGCGCCCAGTGGAAGCGTCAGCATCACCGGCGGACCCACGGGCACACCGACTTCAGCTACGCTCACGCCCACGGTCGATCCGTTTTACGGTGTAACCGCCGGGGTGGCGACCATCACCATTCCCACCACTGCGCCAACGACAGCCAGCGCTGTTCTTCCGACACCTCTGAACCGTCGCGATAGCTGGCTGGCCGGGAGTGGTGCGGCCCTGGCCTGCATTCTGCTCTTTGCCATCCCCGGCCGTCGCCGTGCGTGGCGCGGCATGTTAAGCCTGGTCGTGCTCGCGATCTTTGCTGTTTCTGCAAACATCGGATGCGGCGGCAGCAGCGGTTCAGGCGGCGGCGGTGGTGGCGGCGGAGGTGGAGGCGGCGGTGGAACCGGCGGCACGACCATCGGAAACTACACGATCAACGTCAGCTACGCGGGCGACACGAACTACACGTCCGCCACCGGCTCGTCCTCCATTACGGTTCAGACGGCTTCAACGCTTCTGACCTCTACGACCTCCGTTACCTCCACAAGCACGGCGCCAACCGTGACGGCTGCTGTGGGTGTGAACGTCACTGTCGCCGGAGTCAGCGGAAAGGCCGCTCCTACGGGAACAGTGGTCCTTTACACTGGTGCGCTTACGTCGGGCGGTAGTGGCTCTTCGGCCAGCCCGATCGCCATAACAGGAGGCACGCTTGTGGCAGGTACCGGCTCAAGCTCGACGCTGGCCCTGAGCGTCAACAGCCAACAGCTGCTGCAAGGCGCAAATCTGCTCACTGTGCTCTACGAGGGCGACACGAACTATGCCTCGTCCTCGACCACCATCAACCTTTCCAACCCACTCTCCGACTTCTCTCTGGTGCCGTCGAGTTCGCTCGTCCCGGTGGCCGCTACTGGCTCAGCCACGGATACGTTGAACCTCGCCGCTGCCAATGGATTCAGTGGATCGGTTGCTTTGACCTGCGCTCCACCGGCAGGGATAACCACGCTTACCTGCTCCGTCAACCCCACCGCGGTGAGCTTGAGCGGCACGGGTAACAGCGGAACCGCAACCCTAACCATCACCGGAGCCGCAGCAACGGCGGGGAACTACCAGTTCCTCATCACCGGAACCTCCGGAACTACGGTGCATACGCTGGCCGTAACCGCTGCCGTACAGTAATCCGGTAACCACTCTCAACCAGCGAGCCGCATCCTCACCGGATGCGGCCCGTTTTCTTTTGCTCATCCTCCGATGGCCGAGAAACGCACGGCCAGCCCCTGCGATATCCTCAGATTCACGCATGCAAGTTCAGCCTGAAGCGACCTCCGGCAACCTTCCCCGCATCAGTGCGGCGCGGACCGCTGGAGTCGCGCTCTTCCTGCTCACTGCGCTCAATCTCTTCAACTTCATCGACCGCTACATCCTGCCCGGCGTGCAGCCGCTGGTGCAAAAAGAATTCGGGGTCAGCGATGCGCAGATCGGCTTCCTGACCACGGCGTTTTTCTTCACCTACATGCTGGTCGCCCCGCTCACCGGATGGCTCGGTGACCGCTTCCCGCGCAAGCCGCTGATCATCATCGGAGCCCTGCTCTGGTCCGCGGCCACGCTCTTTACCTACTGGGTTCACAGCTATGAGACGCTGCTTATCCGCCACGCCGTTGTCGGTATCGGCGAGGCCACCTTCAGCATCTTCGCGCCCGCGCTGCTCGCCGACTTCTATCCGGAGCGTGACCGCAACCGCATCCTCAGCATCTTCTACGCCACCATCCCAGTTGGCGGAGCGCTCGGCTACCTCACCGGAGGCTTGCTCGGCCAGCACTACGGATGGCGCATGCCGTTCTTCATCGCCGCGCTGCCCGGCATGCTCATCGCCCTCGGCTTCTGGCTCTTCGTGCGTGAGCCGCAGCGGGGAAGCGCCGACGTGCTCGCGCCCACGCTCGACCGCGCCACGCTTCGCGGCCTCTCCGGCAACGCCGCCTTCTGGAGCGCAACCCTCGGCCTCGCCATGTGGACCTTTGCCGTCGGCGGCATCTCCACGTTTCTGCCGACATTCTTCGTGCGCTTCGCCCACATGTCCGTCGCCAAAGCTGGAACCGTCACCGGAGCGCTCACCGTCGTCGATGGCCTCCTCGGTACGATCGTTGGAGGCTGGCTCGGCCAGATCTGGCTAAGAAAAAATCACCGCGCGCTCTACCTCATCTCCGCCTGGGGATCGATTCTCGCCATCCCTGCCGCGGCGCTCGTCTTCTTCGGCCCGTCATCCGTCTTTCTGCCCGCGGCCTTCGTCGCCGAATTTTTTCTCTTCCTCGGAACCGGCCCGCTCAACGCCGCCATCGTCAATTCGGTTGCCGCTCCCATCCGCGCCACGGCCATCTCCGTCAACCTCTTCGTCATTCATGCGCTGGGCGACGCCTTTTCCCCAACACTGATCGGAAAAATCTCCGACGCAACCAACCTCCGTATCGGACTCAGCATTACTCTCATCACGCTCACCCTCTCCGGCATCATTCTCTTCGCAGGAGCCAGATACGCTCCCTTGCTGAACAGAGCAACTGAGCCCTGAACCCTATGCCCTGTGCCCTGATTTCCAATACAATCAGACAGAGTATGGCCGAACACGAATCGCATCAGCCGCAGGAACCGCCGCCGCAGGCGTGGGTCAATGTCGAACTGGCCCGTCACCCACAGCGGCCCGACCCAATGAATCTGATAGAGAGCATCTTTACGAACCTCAGCGAGATTCACGGCGACCGCGCCTTTGCGGACGATCCAGCCATGTATTGTGCCTTCGCCCGCTTCAACGGTGAAGAAGTCATGGTCATCGGCAACGTCAAAGGGCGCACCACCAAAGAAAAGGTGCTTCGCCGGTTCGGAATGCCCGACCCTGACGGCTACCGCAAAGCATTGCGCGCCATGAAGCTGGCCGAAAAATTCTCCCGCCCGGTCTTTACCTTCATTGATCTCATGGGAGCTTACCCCGGCATGGGAGCCGAGGAGCGCGGACAGGCCGAAGCCATCGCCCGCAATCTCCGTGAAATGTCCCGCCTCCGCATTCCCACCATCGCCACCATTACCGGCGAAGGCGGCTCGGGAGGCGCATTGGCCCTGGCTGTCGCTGACCGCGTCCTCATCATGCAGAGGGCCATCTATTCCGTCATCTCGCCGGAGTCCTGCGCAGCCATCATGTGGCGCGATGCTTCGAAACGCGCACAGGCCGCCGTCGCGCTGAAAGCCAGCGCGCCTGACCTGAAACGATTCGGCTGCGTCGACGACGTGGTGCCCGAGCCGGGCAACGGAGCGCATGAAGATCCCATCGAGGCCGCAAAGTTGCTCGCGGAAAAGCTCAACTGGCATCTAAGTGAACTGAAGACGCTTTCCATCGATGACTTGGTGAAACAGCGCTACGAAAAATTCCGGAATATTGCCCAGTTCTATACCGCATGAAATCTGCTCAAAGTGATGCAACGTTGCGCGAAGCGCGTATGCCTGGACATCTGGTCCCGCATCGCCTCCGATCGTTCGCATGGTTCCTCATCGCGGCCGTCTATTACCTTCTGGCGAAACAAATCGCTGTTACGGCTGCAAATGGTCTCAGCTCCGGAGTCTGGTTCGATTTCACCGACCGCGCCATCCTTCTGTTTCTGCTCATTGTCGGCTTCTCCGCCATGGGCTACGTCGGCCAGCGCCAGCATCAGCCTGTAAAAGAGATGGGCCTGGCCATGCGGCCCGGCTGGCGGCGCGAGTTCGGCATCGGCTCCGCCATTGGATGGGCCGGGATTGCCGCCTGCACGCTCATGATCGCGATCTTCGGCGGCATGGTGGTCGTGTTCTACATCGGCTGGCGGCAGTTCGCGCTCATTCCGTTCGATCTTGCCATTCTGCTCGTCGCTTCGCTTGCGGAGGAGGTCGCCTTTCGCGGCTATCCCTTCCAGCGCCTCATCGAAGCGACCAACCCGTTCATCGCCACGCTGCTGCTCTCCGCACTCTTCGCGCTTATACACACAGGCAATCCCGGAGCCAGCGCCGCCAGCTTCCTCGTCACCATGATCGCTGGATGGCTCCTCAGCATCGCGTATCTCCGCACGCGCGCATTGTGGGTAGGCTGGGGCGTTCACTTCGCCTGGAACGCCAGCATGGCCGTGCTCTTCGGCCTGCCTCTCAGTGGACTCACGCGGTTCTCGCCTGTGATCTCCAGCACTGCGCTCGGCCCCACCTGGCTCACCGGGTTTGACTACGGGCCGGAAGGCAGCGGCGTCGGCATCGTCGTTCTGCTCATTCTCATCATCGTCACCATGTCCGCCACCAGCGATCTCAAGTACAAATACACGCAGCCGGTCATCGTTGCCGCCGGAATCCCCGTCGACATCGACGCCGCAGCACGCCGTCAGCACGAAGCGGCCATGGGCCCAGCCCAGCCCGAGCAGCCGCAGATCGTGCAGATCGCCGGGATCCAGCCTGCGCAGCCTTTGCCTGCGCCGGGAAGTGAAATGCCTCAGCCGCAAAATGAACTACCTCAGCCTCCGCAGGAGAGCTGAACCCGCATCCTCGCCGCCCCAAACCTCTGCAGAATCAATCTCCTCTTGCCCGTTCTCTAAACCGGGCCGTAGAATCCCATTGCTCAAAAGTTCACTGGTGTTGCAGCGCTGAAATTTGCAGGGCCAGTCCGGGAGATGTTAATGAGGCAGTCTTTTGCTGTAGGAATTGGAGGTGCGGCCGGTCAGGGTGTAGCTACCCCCGGCGACATCTTTGCCAAGGTTTTCAGCCGTCGCGGTCTGCACCTGAACGCCTACAACGCGTATCAGTCCATCATTCGCGGCGGCCATACTTTTCTCACCGTCCGCACCGGCCCGGGCAAAATCTCCAACATCGGCGACCATCTTGACCTGCTCATTCCGCTCAATCAAGACACGATGGACCGTCACCTCAGCCTGCTCACCGCCGGCGGAGCCTGTCTTTATAATTCCGACCTCATCAAGCCCGGAACCGCAGCCGATGGCGTGCAGCTCTGTCCCATTCCCGTCTCCCAGCTCGCCGACATCAGCAAGAACAAGGTCGCGCAGAACACGCTCGCCATCGGCGCAGCCCTCAGCATGATGGGCGTCGGGTTTCCCGCGCTCGAAAGCGTGCTTGCCGAGCAGTTCCGCAAAAAAGAACAGAAGGTCATCGACGAGAACGTGAGCCTGGCCCGCGCCGGATACGACTACGCCTCGCAGCACTTCAAGCCCTTCGCTTGGCCGCTGCCCATGACGGACACGAAGTACGCGGTGCTCAGCGGCAATGGCGCCATGGCTATGGGAGGCGCGGCTGCCGGCGTAAAGTTCTACTCCGCCTATCCCATGAGCCCCTCCACCGGCGTGCTCCATTGGTTTGCCGAGCACGCGCGCAAGGCAGAGATCATGGTGCGTCAGGTCGAGGACGAGATCGGTGTCATCAACATGGCCATCGGTGCGGCCCATGCGGGCGTGCGGGCCATGTGCGCGACTTCCGGCGGCGGCTTCGCGCTCATGAGCGAAGGTCTGGGCCTTGCAGCGCAGGCCGAAATTCCCATCGTCGTCATCGACTGCCAGCGTGCCGGCCCGTCCACCGGAGTGCCCACCAAGACCGAACAGGGCGATCTGTGGCAGATGCTGGGCGCAGCCTTTGGAGACTATCCGCGCGTCATCGCCGCGCCGCTCGACATCGCCGACTGTTTCAAGCTCATCCCGGAGATATTCAACATCGCCGACCGCTTCCAGTGTCCCGGCATCGTGCTCTGCGATCTGCTGCTGGCTGAAGGCCGCCTCAGCGTCGATCCGAAAGAGATCGACTTCTATCCCGAAATCGATCGCGGCGAGCTGATCACGTCGAACGGCACCGCGCACGAGCCATATAAGCGCTACAAGATCACCGAAAGCGGCGTCTCCCCGCGCGTAATTCCCGGCCTGCCCGGCTACACCCATGTTGTCTCCAGCGACGAGCACGACGAAGACGGTGTGCTCATCAGCGACGAGTACACCAACACCACCAAGCGCCGCGCCATGATGGAAAAGCGCATGCGCAAGGAAGGCGGCATTGCGGCTTCGGTTCCGCTGCCGCAGCTGCTGGGGCCGGCCAACGCCGACGTTACCCTCATCGGCTGGGGCTCGACCTATGGAGTCATTGACGAGGCCTGTGAGCTTCTGCGCGAAGCCGGCATCTTCGCCAACCATCTGCCCATCCGCTGGCTGGTGCCGCTGCATGGCGACGCAATCCTCGACCTGCTGAAGAACGCGAAGCACACCATCATCGTCGAAAACAACTACAGCGGACAGTTCGCCCGCTATCTGCGCAGCGAAACCAGCTACGTCCCCAACGGCCACATCCGCAAATACGACGGCGAACCCTTCATGCCGCACCACATCGTGGAAGCGGTCAAGGAACAGCTCGCAGGCAAGACCAACCTGTCTGTGCCAACCCACGAAGTGATGGTCTAAAAAATTTAAGCAGAGCATTCAGGAGATTCAACGATGGCAACGACCGATGTAGTGGCTCCAAAAGCAATCGCGATGGCTGATTTCAAGGGAAAGGTCGATCCCGACTGGTGTCCGGGTTGCGGCGATTTCGGCGTTCTCGCCGCCGTCCAGAAAGCTTTGGTCGAATTGCAGATTCCCAAGCACGAAGTCGCCACTATCAGCGGCATCGGGTGCTCCTCGAATTTTCCCGGTTTCATTGACACCTACGGCATGCACACCTTGCACGGTCGGTCATTAGCAGTTGCTACGGGATTCAAAATGGCCAACCACGGCATGACTGTTCTCGTGACTGGCGGCGACGGCGACGGCTTCGGCATCGGCGGCAACCACTTCACGCACACCATGCGCCGCAATGTGGACCTGACTTATATCGTCATGGACAATCAGATTTACGGCCTCACCACCGGGCAAACATCGCCCACCAGCCGCCTCGGCATGAAGACCAAGAGCATGCCCTTCGGCAGTGTCGAAGCGCCTATCAATCCTATCTCGCTCGCGCTCGCTGCTGGAGCCACCTTTGTCGCGCGCGGTTTCAGCGCCGAGCAAAAGCATCTCACCGAACTCCTCAAGCAGGCCATCGAGCACAAGGGTTTCTCGTTCCTTGATATCTTCAGCCCCTGCGTCACCTACAACCACGACAACACCTTCCAGTGGTTCCGTCCGCGGGTGAAAAAGCTCGAAGAGAATCCAGACTACGATTCCACCAACTGGATGATGGCCATGGAGAAGTCCTTGTTGTGGGGTGACGAAATTCCTATCGGAAAATTCTTCGAACGCACCGACGTGCCCACGCTGCACGGCGCCGAGCCGGTGCTGAACGCCGGCCCGCTGGTTCATCAGGACGTCCGCCTCCCGCAGGAAGCTGCTCAGTCTTTCATCGATGAATTGATGTAGGGACTTGCCGTCCAGGCGATGGCTTCGCGTGGCCACTCCCGCTGGTCGTGGAGTGGCCATTTCATTTGCGCGCAAAGGGGCACAACCAGCGGACCGCTCTATAGCCAGTCGGATTTGCTCTACCGGAGTCTTTTCATCTATTCGTGCCGTGGCCCATCTTTTCGTGCTTTGATGGCACGCAAACCCCCTTGCCAAGCGTAAAAAACGGGGGCATGCTGGTAGCTATAGGTGGAGGCCCTCCTATGAAAGGCTTCTCAATCCCGCTCATCGCCGCGCTTCTTGCCCTCCCTGCTGCCGCGCAGGTGTTTACGGTTACGCCTGAGGGTGTCGACGCCAAATACCTCCAGTTCACGCGCACCAACGTCACACTTTCCACCTTGCCGCTCACGCATCATGACCGCGAAGACCTGCTGCGTTTCCTCCAGTCTGAGCAGGGATTCGCCATGCGCCCGCTGCCCGTCGCCACGCTTACCCTCCGTGCCAACGGAGAGATGAAGCCCAGCGGCTCCGACTACGCCAACCTCATCCAGAGCAAGGGAATCGCCGCTCAGGCCGGCAAGCGCGTCGTCATCACCGACATCACAATTGAGAAGGATCGCATCCTCCTCGACTTCAACGGCGGCCCTGTTCATAAGCACAGATGGCTGCGCCACCTTTCGGTCGGCATGGACCCCGATTACACAACGCCGGTCGTTCGTGACGCGCCGAACGAGGCCTCAGGCTCACGCATCGCGCTCGTCTTCCCGCACGACGTTCCCGATCTCACCGGAATGCAGGTCGAGGATCTCGTCAAGCCCATCGTGGACTTCAACGTGAAAACGCCGATCCAGGCCTATACAGACACGCTGCCCCCGTTCCTGCGCAAGGCAGTGGTTGAGCATCACGTGCTCGTTGGCATGAATCATGAAATGGTGCTCAGCGCCCTGGGCGAACCCTGGAACAAGATGCGCGAGGAAGAGAACCAGCAGGACGTCGAAATCTGGATCTACGGCAAACCGCCCGATCCCACGCAGTTTGTGCGCTTTTACGGCAACCGTGTCATCCGCCTTGAGATTGCGGCCGTCGGCCAGCCCGTCGAGATCCACGCTAAAAATGAAATGGGTGACTACTGGAGCACGCAGCAGCCGGACAATGCTCGCATTGTGAAGCTCGGCGACCAGACCCCCACCGACACCGCGCAGGAGAACGCCCCGTCCGCAGCACCCTCGCTTAGAAATCCGGGAGAGGCGCTGCCCGCGGACAAAGATAAAAATACTCCCCAGTTGAAGCCCGTAGAGCTTCCGAAAGACCCTGGCGTTTCGCAGCCGACGACAGGCAGCCAGCAACCGGCGACAGCGACCCAACAGCCATCAACGCAGTCGCAGCCCGCTGCAACAACGCAGCCTGCATCGGGTACATCGCCTACGCCAAACTCCAGTCAGCAACTGGTGACGACAGCCGCGCTGCACTAATGGCTGTTGGCTAGTGGCTGCTTCTCAATCACCGCATCCGGATGCTGAGCGTATTCCGCCCACGAGCCATCATACAGCTGCACTCTAATTGCGCCCGCCAGCTCCAGCCCCAACGCCAGCACTGCTGCCGTTACGCCCGATCCGCATGTAGTAGTCACTGGCTGCTCGAGATCCACGCCCTTTGAGCGAAAGACATCGCGCAACGATTCCGCAGGTTTCATGCGCCCATGTTCGGCCAGCTCCGTAAAGGGCAGGCTGATCGCTCTCGGCATGTGACCGGAGGAGATTCCTGCGCGAGGCTCCGGAGCCGCGCCCGTAAATCGCGCCGCGGAGCGCGCATCCAGAATCTGGTCTTTCGTTGTGCCGCGCTCCTTGATGATCCGCTGCACATCCGCAAAATCCTTCACCGCGCCGCGATCAAGCTTTGCATGGAATTGTGCCGCATCTCGTCGCACCGCACCGGACTCCACCGGCAGCCCAGCATCCAACCACGCGCGCAGTCCTCCGTCGAGCACCCGCACATCGCGCGCGCCGAACACGCGCAGCATCCACCAGGCGCGCGGCGCGGAAAAGACGCCCTCCTGCTCGTACACCACCAGCGTAGCGTTGTCGCTCACACCCAGAGCCGCCATGCTGCGGGCAAACACATCCTCTGTAGGCAGCATATGCGGCAGGGAAGTGGAGTGGTCGGACAACTCCTCAATATCAAAGAAGACAGTGCCCGGAATATGCTGCGCAACATATCGCGCCCGCGTGTCGATCGGTGGAGTCACACCCACCGGCGGAAGCGTGGCATCCAGCACAATCATCCTGGGATCATGCAAACGGCCAGCCAGCCAGGACGGCGCGACAAGAGGGTTCATGCAACCAGCTTATCGCGCCCCGATAGCGCTCGAAAACTCACGCGCAGCCGCACTTCGAATCAGGCGCATGGAAATGGCCGTTAGCCTCCACTGTGCCGCCTTGTTCATACATGTTGTGCAGCCGCACCCAGTCGCCCAGAGAATGATACGGCCCATTCTCATTCCGTCCCTTCGGCGTCATGTCAAGAATCCCGTAGATACCGAGCACCGGTTCCGGGCCGCGTCCAAATACGGAATAGGTGTGAAAGATCTGGCCTGCGTCATCCTTGTAAAATGCGCTGTTGCCCGATAGATCGGCAATGCCCGCCTTCATCGGACGGTAGTTATAAGTCGCCGTTCCCGTCGCCATTTCCTCCGGACGGAACGAAGCGCCAAAGTCATAGCTGAAGCTGTTGTTATGCGACGAGACCCAGGGAAATTTCCATCCCATCCTCGTCCGCACTGCTTCAATCTCCTCAATCGGCGCGCGCGCCACGGATACGTAGGAGACATCGTGATTTTCAAGATGCACCAGAATGCCTTCGACGTGATCCACTTCGAGCGAGCAGCCTACGCACTGCCCGTTCTGCCCCGGCCCCATCATGAAATGCTTGATGAAGAGCTGGCTGCGTCCATGGAATAGCTCGCTCAATGTCACCTTTCCCTGCGGACTGTCGAAAACATATTCCTTCTCGACCCTGACCCACGGCAGCGCAAGCCGCTCCGCGTTGAGTTCGTCCCGCATACGCGTATAGGCCTTCTCTTTCGCGAGCAAAGCCGTGCGCGCCTGCGTCCACTCTTCCTGCGATGCCACGCGGTGCAGGGAACTGGCGCTCTTTTCCATGGTCTGTGAACTTCTCGCTTCGTTCATGGTCCTTCTCCTTTGCGGTTGATTTGGAATTTCCCCGTAACCCTTTTAAAGAAGTGCAGCGCCACTGCGCCCAACGAGGTCGCCGCCGCAGCGCAACCGGCCGCTGTCTCAACGCACGCCGGGCAAATCATGCGCTTACCCCCTTGACCGCAAGGGGCCGCCGACGCGGCGATCTCGGCACGCGCCGGTCGAAAATCATCTCCAGATACCGCTGCAGGTGATCCATGCTCTCGACGGCAACCTGCCACTTGTACTGCGCCTTGGCCAGAATGAACGAGCCTTGGATCACCGCGGTCATGTGCGCCGCCAGGCTCTCCGCGCTCCAGTCCGGCTTTGTCCTGAGCTTTTGCATGGCCGCGCGAATATCCGCCTCCAGCCATCCCATATGGTCAAACATGGCTTTGCTGCAAGCCTCGCGAATCGCCGGATGCGTCTCGTACGTTTCCTGCACCATCATGCCCAGCAGGCAGGTATACTCCGGCAACTCGCCGCATAGCATCTTTCTGCGCTGCTCTACATACCCCAGCAGCCGCTCCGCAGGATCAGCCAGCTTCCGGTGCGGCTCGTTCTCAAACAGTACAGTGGCCATCGTCTGAAAATGCTCCGCTGCCGCAATCGCAAGCTGTTCTTTGCTCGCGAAGTGGTGGAAGAATGCGCCCTTGGTCACGCCCGCAGCCGCGCAAAGGTCGTCAACCGAGGTTCCCGCATAGCCCTTTTCGCGAATCGTATACAGGGCCGCATCCAGCAGCTTCTCTTTCGCGTTCCGCGGAGCTTCCGTGGCCCTTGAGTTTGATTCGTTTTTCATAACATACCGACCAGTTGGTATGTTTCTAAACCCTTCCATCAAAACCTGTCAAGGGGGTGCTGGAGAAATCATTCGTACTGTCCAGAAGGATTCCCGGCAACGTCTATCCGGCAAAAATCTCTTGCTTCTCAGCCTTTAAGTGCTACACTTCCGGCTATGAACCGCTTTATCTCGCTTTGGAATGCCGTCTTCTTCGCACGAAATGAGCCTTTATACGTGATCCGTATCCTCGGCGCTTTGACGCTTGCCACAATTCTTGGTACGCAGATCGCGCAAAGCATGCATCACCCGGTGTTGGCCGATGTTTTTGTTGGCATGTCCGTTGCCGCTTCGGGCTTGCTGATGATTCAGGCCTTCGCACTTAGCGCCGCCGAATATAAATGCGACCCTCTTGCAAGCGAAACCATCCAGAGTCATCTCTCCCGTAAAAGCCTCTAAGCAGGAAACGGCGCCTGCGATCAACAATCACTTTTCGACCCATCGGCGCTGCGCTGCTCTTGATGTAAACTAATCAAAGCGAGCACGGAACTTTCCCGATCCGCCCCAACCCCTCCTAGAAAGCGTTCCCAGAGACCGTTCCAGGAAGCAACCAGGGCGAAACACCGCGAAGTCCGGGCCGTTGTGCGCCTCCCGCGTGTGAGTGCGATTTAAGATTTCCGAGGAGAATGAGCCGTCATGGCCAAGATTGCCAAAACAGCAGACCGTAAAAAAGTCATGGACACTACCAAGAGCACGGATTGTCCCAAGTGCAGCAAGCCCACGCGCATCGTAAAGCGGGTCAAAGACCGCGAGCGCGGCATCCCCGGCGGAGTCTACATCTCCTGCTCGGCCTGCGAATTCTACGAAAAACTCTAAAATCCCTCCCCAACTCACCCAAAGCCCGGCTTTAGAGCCGGGCTTTTTCATTGGGCTGGAGTTTGCTATTGGTTGATAGGCACGGCTGTCAGCTCAAGTTCCGTTTTGCCCTTGTCAGCGCTGTTATCAGCGGAGAAGATGAGAGTTGGTTTATCAATCGGAATTGTTGCGTATGAGTTCCACTTTGTTTGGCGAACAATGGGAAGGGCCAATTTCGCTGGAGGCGCGGAAGAGATAGCAGAGATGCTCGCGGTTACATAGAGATGCAGCATCTGATCGGTGATCTCAACGTTTTGCGCGTCAATGCTTGTTCCTATATCGATGTATTGATACTGGGTGTTGACGAGGCTGCTGGTGATCTCCGTGTTATTACTGCTGGCTACCACCGGGATCCTGTCTCCAGTCCGGATCGAACTAGTCCTTTCGCTCTTGAGGCCGCTGGCAATCGTTTCGGTGTAAGACCGGCTGTTCACAATTTTGCCTTCAGGCGAAACATCGAGCACGCGAAACGTGAGCCGGAAGTAGTGTTCCGGGCTTTTAAGGTACGAAGCGTTCCCACCCTGCTCCGAGGATGCGGATGGCAAATTCTGCGCAGACCCGGGCGTTTGGGCGCCCTGCGCCCATGCGGCTAGGTTGCAGGTAAGTGCCAGAGCGAGCAAAGCAGAGGCGGTTTTGATTGCTTTCGTCATTCGATTCTCCTATTGAAGAGCGGCGATGGTAAGAGGTTTGATCTCAAGATGCGAAATCGTGATGGGTTGCGGACGCAAAGGAGCCATATCGCGTTTCTGCGCTTCCGCAATGGCGGCGGCTTCTTTCGGATGCTCCTGCACAAAGTTCAGCAGCGCCAGTTCCTCCCTTGAATATGGAGCCGGAAGCGATCGTGCCGTCGAGCGTGCAGCGCGAATCTCCTGCGCATGTGTGTGAAGATGCACCGGCTCGCGCGGCGCAGCGGCTAGCATTTCTGCCGGTTGCGGGCGGGCGCGAACCGCAATGTTAGGCGGAGGAGGAAGAGACGCGGCGGTGACTGGCGGCTTGGGAAGAGCCCATTGTCCCGCCAGCACGAACGCCAGCGCCAAGGCCGCAGCCAGCGGCAGGGAAGCTGCGACCATCCAGAACCACATCCCGTGCTGCGGCCTGGTCGTCTGCTCCGCCCGCATCAAAATCCGCGTCGCCAGCTTCGGCGAAGGCTCAACCGCGGTATAGCCTTTCACGGCATTCTCCAGAATCTGATCAAGATCGTCCTGCATAGCGAGCCTCCTTTGTCTTCATAATCTTTTCCTTCAGCAATTGCCGCGCGCGCATCAGCCGTGTTCGCACCGTTCCTTCTGGCAACCCCAGCACCGTGCCGATCTCGCGCGATGTCATCTCGTCGATCCCCCAAAGCACCAGCGGCTGGCGCAGTTCCTCTGGAAGGGAATCGATCAGCCGGTTCAGCGCTGCCACGCCGTCCGCGCTCGTCACCTGCTCCTCCGGCGTTGCCGTCATCGATGGAGTTTCATCCGCACCGATCTCTGCACTCTGCATGGCCGGCGCGCGCCGGAGATCCAGTGCCAGCCGCCATGCCGTGCGCGCCAGGAACGCCCGCTCGTCCCGGATGCCACGCCACCGGCCATTGCGGTACAGCTTCAGAAATGTCTCCTGCGTCATGTCCTCGGCGTCCTGTACGTTGCGCAGCAGCGCGTAGACTACGCGAAACACAAACCTGTGCTGCCGGTAGACAAGCAGCGAGAACGCCTCATCGCTGCCCGCCAAACGCTCACTCTCCGGCAACGCTTTTGTCTCCTCAACTCTGATTGGGTGTGCAGTCGCCATTTTGATTGCTGTTCACTCCCTAAGACGGCCAGGATGCGCCGGGTGTTCATATTTTTTAGAAATTCGTGCTTGACGGTTTCCTCGATACCTGTTTACTCTATGCCTGAACGAAAAAGGCCTATGAAAAACCCAACCCCTCGCGATCTCTTCCCCGGCGCCCTCGAAATGATGATCCTCGAGTCGCTCCGCCGCCAGCCCGCCCACGGATACGCCCTCGTCCAGCACATTCAGCAGCGCTCCAACAACCTGCTGCAGGTGGAAGAGGGCTCGCTCTATCCCGCGCTCCAGCGCCTGCTCAAGGCAAAGCTGGTCAAGGCTGAGTGGATGCTCTCCGCCACCAACCGCCGCGTGCGCACCTATCAGATCACGCCCACCGGACTGCGCCATCTTGAAAAGGAAATCTCCAGCTTCGAACGCATGTTCCAGGGCATCAGCCTCGTCCTTAATCCTGAAGTCATGAATCCCGAAAAAGCCTGAGGGAGAATCCCAATGAACTGGCTCAACCGCATCTTCAAACGCCGCAGCCTCTACAACGACCTCGCCGAAGAGATGCGCGAGCATCTCAAAGAAAAGACAGAGCAGTTCATGCGCGAAGGCTTGCCCAGAGAAGAAGCCGAACAAGCCGCCCGTCGTGCCTTCGGCAACCCAACTCTCCTCGAACAGCGCAGCCGTGAAGTTTGGCAGTGGCAGGCCGTCGAGTCTTTCCTTGCTGACGTAAAACTCAACTTCCGCCGCTTACGCAGGTCGCCGGGATTCGCCGCCACTGTCCTGTTAACGCTGGCATTAGGTATTGGAGCAAACACGTCGGTGTTCAGCGTGGTCAATAGCGTCTTGCTGAAGCCGCTGCCTTATCCTGACTCGGACCGCCTGGCGGCCCTGTCACTCGACGCTCCGGGTGCTGGAGGCCTTGCGAGTTTCGTTAGCGGCCTGCAGCTTTCGCCGTCGATGTACTTCACCTTTTCCGCTCACAATCGCACCTTCCAGTCCCTGGGCATCTGGGCACCGCGCCTGGCCAATGTGACCGGCATTGCGAGGCCCGAAGAGGTCCGGGCAGATCTCATCAGCGATGGCATCCTGCAGACGCTCGAAGTTCCACCCTTCCTGGGCCGTTGGTTCTCGCAGGCCGATCAGGATCCGCGCGGCGCGAAGACCGTGATGCTTGGCTACGGCTACTGGCAGCGTCGCTTCGGCGGAGACCGCCGCGTAATCGGGCGCACCATTCAGATAGACTCGCAGCCGCGCGAGATCGTCGGCGTCATGCCGCGCGGCTTCCGCATGGTCAACAAGGACTTCGACCTTCTCATTCCTATGGCGCTCGACCCCATCCATCAAAAGCTGGCTCCCTTTGGTTACAACGGCATCGGCCGCCTCAAGCCTGGAGTCACTCTCGCACAGGCGGATGCCGACATCGCGCGCCTCATCCCCGTTTGGATGGACTCCTGGACAAACGGCCCGGGCACGAATTCTCACTACTATGAGATATGGAGGATCACTCCAAATTTCCGCTCGCTCAAAAAGCAGGTCATTGGAAACATCGGCAGCGTCCTCTGGGTGGTCATGGCGACCATCGGGCTCGTCATGCTCATTGTGTGCACAAACGTCGCAAACCTCTTTATGGTTCGCGCGGAGTCGCGCCAGCATGAACTGGCTGTCCGCGCAGCGCTTGGCGCCGGTCGCGGGCGCATCGCCCGTGAGCTTCTGCTCGAAAGCGTTCTTCTCGGCCTCGTCGGCGGCGCCCTCGCCGTTGGAGTTGCGTGGGCCGGTCTGCGTCTGCTCCTCGCCGCTGGTCCCGTCGATCTGCCGCGTCTCGCAGAGATCTCTCTCGACGGGTATTCGCTATGCTTCACTCTGCTTCTGGCGCTGTTCTCCGGGCTCTTTATCGGCTCCATTCCAGCATGGAAGTACACTCGCTCCCGCACCTCACTGACGCTCGAGGGCACTGGCCGCACCAGCAGTGCAGGCCCTGCGCGGCAGCGCTCGCGCCGGTTGCTGGTCATCGCCCAGGTGGCGATGGCGCTGGTACTCATGGTCAGCGCGCTGCTCATGATCCGCACCTTTATGGAGCTGCGCAACATTTCCCCCGGCTTTGCAGACGCAGCGCGTGTGCAGACGGTGCGCATCTCCATTCCCGATCTGCTCATTCGCGATCCGCAAATGGTCACGCGGACTGAAAACTCGATCGCCGATCAGTTGGCCGCGATTCCAGGCGTGTCTTCGGTCGGCTTCACGGTGGCTGTGCCCATGGAAGGTATTGATCCCAACTGGGACCTGATTTATGTGGAAGGGAAGGTCTACGAGGGGGAGCCTCCGCTGCAGCTCTATAACTATGTTTCGCCCGCCTACTTCCATTCCATGGGAACGCGTTTTGTGGCGGGACGCGATTTTACCTGGGCAGACATCTACGGCATGCGGCAGTACGTAATCGTTTCGGAGAATTTTGCCCGCGCTTCATGGGGTTCTCCCGCCGCCGCCATCGGTAAGCGGCTGCGGCAGTACTCCAGCTCCCCCTGGCAGGAGGTCATCGGCGTCGTCGAAGATGTTCGCAACAATGGCGTGGACGAAAAAGCTCCTACAACCATTTATTGGCCGCCGTTAACGGGCACTCCATCCGCCGCGCAGCCCAGCCTGTCTGCGG
>JBARHV010000140.1:0-13803 GCA_049799415.1 Silvibacterium sp. | reverse complement strand
ACCTCGCCCAAGGCCTCGCCCAGAGCGCCGTCCGTGGCCTGCACGCAGCGCTTCCACCGCGCCCGCTGCTGCGGCTGCCCGCTCAAATCGCGCCCATAAAAGTTGAACGACTCCTCATCCATCGCCTCCGGAAGCGTATAGCTGGGAGTCGAATGGATCAGCTGCCAGCGCAGATACGTCTGGATCGTATCCAGGTCCGTCGACTCCAGCAGCGCATTCAGCCCTTTAAAAAATTCCGGATTCGCCACATTCAGCATCGTGAACTCCGGCGTATCCGTCACCCTGAAGAACTCCATCCAGTCAATCTGCGGAGCCAGTCCCTTCAACTGCGCCTCATCCATCGGGTGATACACATTCTTCGGATCGCGCTGCGACGTAATGTCCATCGAAATCTTCGCCAGCGATGTTTCAAGCGCCATGATCTTCCCGGCGTCGCTCGCCGCCTTCGCCTCCGGCTCACCCATCAGCTGCAGCATCCGCGCCACATGCTGCACATATTCCTGGCGGGTCTTCTCCGCCGCCGCGCCTGTCCGCAAATAATAATCGCGCTCCGGCAATCCCAGCCCGCCCTGGTCGACCACCGCAATCTGTTTGCGCGCGTCTTTGAAATCCTGCTGCTCGCCATAGCTGAAAAACGCATTCACATTCAGCAGCTGGAACCGCGCCAGCAGCGCCGTCAGTTCCTTCTTGTCCTTGAGCGCGGCAATGCGCTCCAGCTCCGGCTGCAGCGTCTTCAGCCCCGCCGCATGGATCGCATTCGTATCCATGCATGACGCATAAAAGTCGCCGATCTTCTGCTCATTCTCGGTCCGCGACGCGCTGTCCACCGCCGCCTTCTCCAGCAGCGCATGCAGCACGTCTTGCGTGTGGTTGTAAATAATCGTGCCCGTGCCATACGACGGCATATCCGGTGGAATCGGATTCAACTTCGAGAAATTCCCGCACGCATATTGAAAGAAATTCGTGCACGGATCGGCGCTCCGGTCGATCCACTTCTCATCCAGCCCCGGCGGAAGCGGCTTGTCCATCTCCGCGCTCACCGCCGCCTTCGTCTGCGCCTGCACCGGGCAGGCGCCCACACCCAGCAAAGCTGCAACCATCAGCCCCGCTACAAAAATTCCGACACTTTTCTTCATTGCGCCCCCAAAACTCCAACTGCTCAATATACGCGATACAAACGTGCGACGTTCCCTCCGCTGCAACGCTCTTAAAATTTCTCTTGACAGTTTTCCAATTGTATTATTGTATTAGTACACATGATTGTGAGAGTCCATCCCGCCTCCGGTGTTCCGCTCTATCTGCAGATTGAGTCGCAGCTCAAGCAGGCCATCGCCGCGCAGGCCGTCCGCCAGGACGATCCTCTGCCGCCCGTGCGCAAACTTGCCGCCGAGCTGCGCGTCAACCCCAACACCGTGGCCCGCGCCTATCAGAACCTGGAGCGCGATGGAGTCATCCGCACCGTGCAGGGCGGCGGCTGCTACGTCAACGGCCAGGCCCCCAGGCTTCTCAAACCGGAAAAAATCCGCCGCCTCAAACCCCTCGCTGCGCAGCTCGCCGTTGAGGCCACGCAGCTGATGCTGTCGCGTGAAGACACCCTGCGGCTGCTCGAAGAATCCCTGAACGAACTGGAGAGACAACCATGAGCGATCTCGCTATCGAAACGCACGCGCTCTCGAAGCGCTTCGGCTCCCTCGCTGCTCTCGACCGCATGAACATGCATGTCGAGCGCGGCTCCATCTACGGCTTCCTCGGCCGCAACGGAGCCGGCAAGACTACGGCCATCCGCATCCTCGCTGGCCTCTCCCAGGCCACCGGCGGCAATGCGCGCGTCCTCGGCTTCGAGGCCGGACGCGACAACATCGCCATTCTCGAGCGCACCGGTTTTGTGATCGACAAGATGCTCCTGCCCTACATGACCGGCCGCGAGCTGCTGCGTTTCAATAAAGGCTTCTTCCCGGCATGGTCCGACGCGCAAGCCAAACGCTACGCCGACGCGCTCGATATCCCCATGGACCGCAAGTTCAAAAAGCTCTCGCATGGCAACAAGACCAAGCTCTGCCTTCTGCTCGCCCTCGCGCAGAATCCCGAGCTGCTCGTCCTTGACGAACCAACCTCAGGGCTCGACCCCGTCGTCACCGACCAGCTCCTCCGCGTGCTCGTCGAAGACTTCGCCAACGACGGGCGCACGATCCTCATGTCCTCGCATCATCTCTCCGAGGTCGAAAAGGTCGCCGACTGGGTCGGCATCCTCGACCACGGCCACCTGCTGCTCGAAGCCCGCCTCGACGACATCCGCGCCACCTACCGCCGCATCCGCGTCACTGGAGAACGCGTGCCGTCAACTTCGCCTGAAATTCTCACCACCAGTTCCTCTGAAGGCGTCACCGAATACGTGCTCTGCGCCGGAGAAGAAAAATTCACCGCCGATCTCCGCAACAACGGAGCCACCATCCTCGAAGTGCTGCCCATGAACCTCTCTGAAATCTTTCTCGAACTGGCAGGAAAGGAGAACCATCATGTACCTGTCGAAGCAATGGCGTGAAAGCCGCATCATCTCCGGGGTAGCTGTCCTGGCCCTTCTTCTTCTGCTCCTGCTGGTAATCAAGGGTGGCGTTGCCATCAACTCTATCCACGTTCATGACAACAACAACCACGACGGCTTCGGAATGCTCTTCATTCCGCTCTTCTATGTGGAAGCGGCCCTCGTCGCATTCTGGGGCTGGCTCGTAGCCGACATCGGAGCCGGAAAAAACCTCGGCGAAGACAGCGGCTCGTTCCTCTTCACCCGTCCGCGCCGCCGTGCCTGGTTTCTCTGGAACGACTGGGGCTACGCCATGGCGCAAATCGCCGCCATAATTTTGTTCGCAAATCTCATGATCGGCCTGCTGCTCGAAAGCATCCTCACCCTGATGCACAGCCCAGGAATGGTCCATATGACAGAAGGGGGCGATCCCGTCCCGCTCATATTCATCATGGCCCTCATCAGCATCGGCGTCCTGCTCTTCGCCGGATTCATCTACGGCCTCACCTACTTCTCCACCATCGTGCTCAAACGCACCGCCGGCGTCATGCTTGGAGCAGGCATCCTCGTCGCATACCTTATTCTCCGTGGCCTCCTCTACCACTATTACCCCTCATTCCATCCTCCGGATCTCATTATGAATGTCTTCAACTTCAACCATCACTCGGTCTATGGTCTGTCCGGGAATTTAGGCCTCTCCATCGCCGCCCGAACCGTATTCATGCTCCTGTTCCCGCTCGCCGCGCAAGTCATCCTCGACCGCTCGGAAATTTAGCGTCTCATTACCCGACGGTGGCCCACTCAAGCCGCCTTTTGGCTTGTGTGGGGGACAGGGAATTCAATTGCCTGTTGGCTAAGACCAGTACGATCTGTCCAGCGTCCGGTACTGGATCGCCTCCGCAATATGCGCCACGGTGAGCGAAGCCGCGCCCTCCAGATCAGCAATCGTCCGCGCGACTTTCAGAATCCGGTCATGCGCCCGCGCCGTGAGCCCCTGCTGCTGCATCGCCCGCTCCAGCAGCTTCTCCGCATCCGCGCCCAGCTCGCAGTGCGCGCGAATCTGCCGCGTCCCCATCTGAGCATTGGAATAAATCTTTTCCTTCGCGCTCGAAAACCGCTCCCGCTGCAAGGCCCGAGCCTTCAGCACGCGCCCGCGAATCACCGCCGAGCTTTCGCTCGCTGCCCCGCCGCGCAGCTCGCGATACTGCACCGCCGGAACCTCAATATGAATATCGATCCGGTCCAGCAGCGGCCCAGAAACCTTCGCCATATACCGCTGAATCAGCGGCGGCGTGCAGTGGCATTCCCGCGACTTGTCATTAAAGTATCCGCAAGGGCAGGGATTCATCGCCGCTGCCAGCATGAACGCCGCCGGAAAACTCAGCGACATCGACGCCCGCGCAATCGTAACGTTGCGGTCCTCCAGCGGCTGCCGCAGCACCTCCAGAACATTACGCGGAAACTCCGGCAGCTCATCCAGAAACAGCACGCCGTTATTCGCCAGCGATACCTCGCCCGGCCTCGGAATCACTCCGCCGCCAATCAGCCCTGCATCGGAGATCGTATGGTGCGGCGAGCGAAACGGCCGCTGCGTCACCAGCCCAGCCTCAGCATCCAGCACACCGGCGACTGAATGGATCTTCGTCGTCTCCAGTGCCTCGGCAAAACTCAGCGGAGCCAGAATCGAAGGCAGCCGCTTCGCCAGCATCGTCTTGCCCGACCCCGGCGGCCCGATCATCAGAATGTTATGTCCGCCCGCCGCCGCAACCTCCAGCGCGCGCTTCGCCGTTTGCTGCCCGCGCACGTCCGCAAAATCCAGCGAAAAGTGCTGCTCCTCCTCCAGCACCTGCGCCGCCTGCACGCGAAATGGGTCCGTATGAATCCCGCCGTTCCCCGCCGCGTTCAGCAGCTCGCGGACCTCCTGCAGCGAGGCCACTGGATACACATTCACACCCTCAACCACCGCTGCTTCGCGCGCATTCGCCTTCGGAATCACCAGGTTCTTGATCCCGCGTTCCCGCGCCGCCACCGCCACCGGCAGCATTCCCGGAACCGCCCTTAGCCCGCCATCCAGCCCCAGCTCGCCCACCAGCAGAAACTGGCTTAGGTCACGAAGCTGCAGCGCGCCGTAAGCTCCAAGAATCCCGATCGCTATGGGCAGATCGAAACCCGAGCCCTCTTTCTTCAAATCCGCTGGAGCAAGATTGATCGTAATGTCCGTAGGTGGAATATCGAAGCCGGAATTTTTGATTGCCGCCCGCACCCGGTCGCGACTCTCGCGCACCGCGGCGTCCGGCAATCCAACCGTATGGAAGTGGTCCTGGTCCGACTTGCGCCCGGAAAAATCCACTTCCACATCAATAATGTTTGCGTCGATGCCGTATACGGCGGCGCTAAGCGCTTTGAAGAGCATAATTTTGGTATTGAGTGGCTGGAGTATATAACTCCGGCAGCTGGCTCATGACACAAGAAAAGGCACGAGACGGGGAACATACGTTCCGTTAGTAACGTGGTTCGCAGATGTATCTACTGTTGCATCTGCTGAAAACCCTGCATACGTTAAGCAAAGAGTAATGGTTTCGTATAGAAGGCGGGTGTTAGCATTTCGCTAACCAGTGCAGGCCGAGACGGTGATATGGAACGCAGCGCGCTGATCGGATCGCATCAGAAGGATGCTCAGGAGCGGAACGAAGCTGCGGGCCGCCTCCAGGACGGCTGCATCGCTCTGTCGGAAGTAGTCTCGGCGCTCTCCTTCGCGCTCGATCTCACCGAGGATGCAGTTCCGGGTCACGCCGTACGCAGTTGCCTCCTTGGCATGCGCCTGGGCATGGCGATTGGCCTCCCTGCTGCGCAACTCAGCGATCTCTACTACGCGCTGCTGCTCAAGGATATCGGCTGCAGCAGTAACTCGGCGCGCATGTGCCAGATTCTGGGCGGAGACGACCGCAAAGCCAAGCGCGAAGTCAAGACCGTCGACTGGACACGGCCAACCATCGCCGGCGTCAAAATGGCATGGGCAAATGCGCTGCCCGGCGCGAGTTCCTGGCGGAAGGCAATGCGTCTCGCCCAGCTTAGCGTCGATCAAAAGAGCAATAACGCCGAGATGATCGCACTGCGCTGCGATCGCGGAGCCAGCATCGTCCGCAAAATCGGGTTGACCGAAGAATGCGCCGCCGCTATTTATTCGCTCGATGAACACTGGAACGGAAGCGGATATCCGCACCGTCTGCAGGGCAAATCCGCGCCTCTGCTGGCGAGGATTCTCGGTGTCGCGCAGCACCTCGACGTCTTTGCCGGAGAGCAGAGCCGCGAGCGCGCCGTCCAAACTCTGCGGGAACGAAGCGGGTCATGGTTCGATCCCGAGATGGTGCGCATCTCTGTCGCGCTCGATCGTGATGGAACGCTGTGGACCGGGTGCGGCACACCGGAAGAGCGCAGCCGGGCCATGGATCTCGAACCGGGTTCGGCACGGACCATCGACGCCGGGCAGACAGACCGAATCTGCGAAGCCTTCGCCGACGTAGTTGACGCCAAGTCTTCCTTCACCTACCGGCACTCTCTCGGTGTAACCGAGGCAGCCTGTGGAATCGCCCTTCAGCTTGGCCTGAACGCCGAGCGGCGCAAACTCATCTACCGCTCCGCGCTCCTGCACGACCTGGGAAAACTGCGCGTGCCTAACACCATTCTCGACAAACCGGATAAGCTCGACGACGCCGAGTGGCTGATCGTGCGTGAGCATCCCTTGCTGTCCCAGCAGGTCCTTGAGCGTGTCCCTTCATTCGCAGCCATGGCCACCATCGCCGGACGCCACCATGAAAAGCTTGACGGCACTGGATATCCCCACGGTCTTCGCGACAATCAATTATGCCTTGAAGATCGCATCGTAGCGGTCGCCGATATTTACGGAGCGCTCTCCGAAAACCGTCCCTACCGTGCAGGATTGGCCGCGGAACAAATCATTGCCATTCTCCGCAAAGAAGTTCCCAAAAAACTAGACCCTGACTGCTTTGAAGCTCTGCTGGCATTCATGCAGACCGAACCGTCATCGATCCACGCGCGTCTATAACTCAATGGCCTATCCGCCCTCCGGAACAGATACCACATCCCCGCAGGCAACACAGTTAAAAGCATTCGCTCAGCTACGCCAGTACAGCGCCTGCTACGCGAACCGCATCTGAGTTAGACAGGGGCAGGCGACTGCCCACCCGTCTGCAATCCCACCCCTCCTCAGAATTTCGGGAATGAAAGACAAAGTACTGGAGAAGATCGCAATGGCTGTAATGATGCAGGCATTCTATTGGGATGCGCCCGTCAAAGAGAACCAGCGAGGAGAATGGTGGAACCATCTCGCCGAAAAAGCTCCACAGCTCGCCGCCTCCGGGATCAACGCGCTCTGGCTGCCGCCCTTCTGCAAAGCAGCCGACCCCAACTCGAACGGCTATGACCCGTATGACTACTTCGACCTGGGCGACTTCGATCAGAAGGGCTCCGTCAAAACCCTCTACGGCAACCGCAAAGAACTTGAAAACCTCATCCAGGTCATGCGCCAGCACAATATGGGTGCCATCGCCGACATGGTCATTAACCACAATTCAGGCGCCGATGAGGAAGAAACCAATCCCCTCGACGGCAAAAAGCGATGGACCAAATTCAATCCGAAAAGCGGAAAATTCCCGCGCGACTGGAACTGCTTCCACCCCAGCCGCTACGAGCGGGTCATGATCGAGGGCGAAAAATTCGCCGGCTTTCCCCACCTCTGCCATCGCAATCCCCGCGTCTACGAGGCCATGTTCGAATACGCGCGCATGGCCATCGAGGAACTCGACTTCGACGGCCTCCGCTTCGACTTCGTAAAAGGTTTCGGAGCCTGGATGATCGGGCTGCTCGCAAAGTATCAGTATCAGAAGAAAGACGGTCGCGAATTCACGCCGTTCGTTGTAGGCGAGTATTGGTCCGGACCCGAAGATATTGGCGGCTGGCTCGACGGCGTCCTTGCCGTCACCGATCAGCAGATCGCTGCCTTCGACTTCCCGCTGCGCTACAAGCTCAAAGACGTGTGCGACACGCCGAACTACGATCTGCGCAACCTCACCGACGGCGAATCGGTCTCCGCTGGTCGCCCCTTCAACGCCGTCACCTTCGTTGAAAACCACGACATGGGCGGTAACGAAGTCGTGAACGACAAAATGCTCGGCTATTCCTTCATCCTCACCAACGACGGCTACCCTTGCATCTTCTGGTGGGATTATTTCAACTGCGAGCTCGCCCGCCCCAATTCACCCAACGGAATCGATGCATTGATTGACGCGCATCATCGCTACGCCGGCGGAGAATCCTGCATCCTCCACGCCGATCCCGACCTCTTCATCAGGCAGCGCGGCGGAACCGAGGGTCAGAGCGGTCTCATCTACGTCCTCAACAACCTCGGAAATCAATGGAGCGGCACATCCGTTAAGACCAAGTGGGTCAACCAGAAATTCAAACCCGTGGCTTGGGACGGTCACGACACCGCGCACCCTGACGAACGTACCACCGACGGCGACGGCAACGCCGAATTTCCTGCGCCGCCGCGAGGCTATTGCGTCTACGCGCCCGTCTTTGAATAAAAAATAAAAACAGGCCGGAAGCTCAGAAGAAGAACTCTTTCAGGTCTTCCGGCATATTTGTGGGCAAAGCGCAGGGATCAAATCACTCGCAGCAACAGCAGAACAACCACGATCAGCAGAATCAGGCTGATGCCGCCCCCGCCGTAATATCCAACTCCCGGGCCCATCCGGTAACCGCCAAACCCAAACACCAGAATCAGAATAATCAGAATAATCAGCAGCATACTTTCTCCTTAGGCATCCTTCCGCCTTCTATATGGCTTTCTCTAGGCTGCCACGCCGCGCAGAGTTGACGCTTCAGCCGCCCTTGTTTCACCCGCGAATCTAGCCCATCAAATACCCAACTGTCTTTCGGATGGAAATGCCACAAAAAGCGTTGTGCCTTAAATCAACGAAGATCGGTAAATCTGCAGCCGTCGTCGTCCGGCATGAAATGGTTGCTTGCGCGCATCACAAAACTCTCTCATTGGGACTACACTATTCTGTGAAAACCAGCCTCTTCGATCTCTTTAAAATCGGCATCGGCCCCTCCAGCTCTCACACCATGGGCCCCATGCGCGCCGCGCGCCGCTTCGCGCAATCCCTTCAAAACTCCGGCCATCTCGAACAAGTCGCCCGCGTCCGCGCAGAGCTCTACGGCTCGCTCGCCCTCACCGGCCTCGGACACGGCACCGACCGCGCCATCCTCCTCGGCCTCAGCGGAGAAGAAGCCGCCACCATCGACCCCTCTGCCATCGACGCCAAACTCGCCGCCATCCGCGCCGCAACATCCCTCCCGCTCCTCGGCCATAACACCATCCACTTCAACGAACCGGAAGACCTGCTCTTTCACCGCGACCAGATGTTCCCGCCCGGCGCAAAAACCCAGCACCCCAACGGCATGCGTTTCACCGCCTTCGACGCCGCCGGAAAAACCCTCGCCGTCGAAACTTACTTCTCCATCGGAGGAGGCTTCATCGTCGCTGACAATGAAGCCGAATCCAGCCCGTCCCTCACCGTCACCGCCGCGCAGCCGCATCCCTTCAGGAGCGCCGCCGACCTGCTCACAATCGCAGCAGAAAACAATCTCGCCATCTGGCAGATCATGCTCGCCAACGAGTCCGCCCTGCGTTCCGAGTCAGAAGTCAGCTCCGGCATCGCGCATATCTGGAAGATCATGCAGGGCTGCATCGATCGCGGCATCGTCACCGAAGGCATTCTTCCCGGAGGCCTCAACGTTCGCCGCCGCGCCCCGCGCCTCGCCCAGCGCCTGCGCGATAAAGAGCGCGAAGGAAAAGCCAGCGCAGACCCACTAGCCCCGCTCGACTGGGTCACCGTCTACGCCATGGCCGTCAATGAAGAAAACGCCGCCGGAGGCCGCGTCGTCACCGCCCCCACCAACGGAGCCGCCGGAGTCATCCCCGCCGTCGCCCACTACTATCAAACCTTCATCGAAGGAGCCAGCGACGAAGGCATCCTCCGCTACTTCCTCACCTCCGCCGCCATCGGAGTCCTCTACAAAGAGAACGCCTCCATCAGCGGAGCCGAAGTCGGCTGTCAGGGAGAAGTCGGCGTAGCCTGCTCCATGGCCGCCGGGGGATTAGCCGCCGCCCTCAACGGAACCAATGGGCAAATAGAACACGCCGCCGAAATCGCCATGGAGCACAACTTAGGAATGACCTGCGACCCCATCGGCGGCCTCGTGCAGATTCCCTGCATCGAGCGCAACGCCATGGCCTCCGTCAAAGCCGTCCACGCCTGCCGCATCGCCATGAACGATCTAGAAGCCCACAAGGTCTCCCTCGATCAGGTAATAAAAACCATGTACCAAACCGGCCTCGACATGCAATCCCGCTACAAAGAAACATCCTTAGCCGGCCTGGCCCTCAACATCATCGAGTGCTGATCCTACGGTGGCCCATTCAAGCGTTCTTTGCTTGTGTGGGGAACAGGCGTAGCCAAGAATGCAGACGGTGGCCCATTCAAGCGTTTTTTGCTTGAGTGGGGAACAGGGATCTCCGATCGAGTGGAGTGGCCCACTCAAGCCGCCTTTGCTTGTGCGGGAAAGAAAAAACCGACGGTGGCCCACTCAAGGCCTCTTTTGCCTTGTGTGGGGGACAAGAAAGGCAAACTCAAGTACTCTTTGCTTCTGGAAGAAGCAAGCATAGCCTCGCCCCATGCCCTCAGAACTCAAGCGTTACCACGAATCAGGACAAACACATTTCATAACCTTCGGATGCTGGCACCGTAGACAAAACCTCACCGACACGAAAGCAAAACAAATTTTTATCGCAGGACTCGAACGCACCCGGCGCAACTTCCAGCTCCGTGTCTACGGTTACGTGATCATGCCCGACCACATACACCTTCTTGTCAGCGAGCCGAGCCTCAAAACGCTCGCCGACGTCATCAAGTCGCTCAAACAGAGCGTCGCCCGCCGTTTCATCAGGGACGCACCGCACTTCTGGCAAAAGCGGTATTACGATTTCAACATTGACGACCACGATCAGTTCTACGAGAAGCTGCGCTACATCCACCGCAACCCAGTCAGGAAGGAGCTATGCATGCGCCCGGAAGACTGGGAGTGGAGCAGTTTCCGCCACTATGCCACAGGTTGCGAAGGACCGGTCGAGATAGAATCCGAATGGACAACAAGAAAGCGCGAAAAAGCAACGCAGCAACTCAGTCCGGCAATCCTGTCCCCCCGCTCGAGCAAAGAACGCTTGAGTAGGCCACCAGCCAGTCTGAAAAATAAACTTCCGCAAACCAATCCGGGAATGCCCGGAATGTAGTAATAAAGAACCCGAGGCGTGTCAAAAATGAGTTGGGAAGAGGACGAGCTTCGGGAAATCGAGGAATTGAAGCGACGCCAAGCTCGAAACGAAGACATTATGCTGAGGCGGGCAATGATGCGCCAGGAGCAATGTCAAGCTCGGTGGATCCAATTGCAGGGAGAGATGCGCTCTCTGGTGGTAACGTTCAACCAAACGGCGGGGCGCACGTTGCTCCAGGTGCTGGACACGCCACCCACGAAGCTGCACATTCGAAGAGAAGATGGGGCAGAGGTTGAGGCCGATTTCAAACAGGAACTATACCGCGTCAGTGTCGCGTATTCGACTTGCCCGGGCCACAATCGGGATTATGTCTTATGGGTGATGCCGGTAGACGGCAACGAGACAGCAGTATGGGTGGACCAGCGAGGAAACGAAAGAGAGCTGGACCATGCTATTGCTGCCCGCACCGTCCGCACCCTGCTCCGATGCGGGTTGTAGGCCAGTTTGCGCCCAGGCTGACGGGTGGCCCACACAAGCTGCTTTTGCTTGTGTGGGGAACAAGGAATCAAGGGCGTGAACTCACCCAATCTTTCCAAAACAAACCGCACACTCATAAACTATCCGAACCACTCCACCCTTCGCAAACCGAGCAAACAACCCATCCACAGCCTCCATCATCGCCGGATACTTCCCATCCCCCTCCTGCGGCATATAAGAAGAAGAAAGCACGCGCCCCCGCAAACCCTCCAGCGTAAGCTCCTGAACATTCTCAAGCGACGCGCATTTCATTTCGTCAGGAGCAAAAAATTCCGCCAGCTTGTCCTCCGTCAAATGGCTGCTCTGCACCGCGCCATAATCCCGCCCAAACTCCACCAGAATCCGCTCATACCCTTCATGGAAAGCATCGCCGCGCATCTTGCGATGGTTGTAAACCACCACGCAGCATCCGCCCGGACGAAGCACGCGCACAAACTCCGCGCGCGTCCTCGGCAAATCGAACCAGTGCATCGCCTGCCCCACCGTCACCATGTCGACAGAAGCATCCCCCAGCCCTGTAGCCTCCGCGGTGCCATCCACGCAACGCAGCAGCGGATACTCGCCCTCCAGTTCCTCGCAGGCCGCCCGCATCGGAGCATTCGGCTCAACCGCAATCACTCGATTCCCAGCCGCCAGAAAAACCTCAGCCAGCAATCCCGTCCCCGCCGCCACGTCGGCAATCACCGTCTGCGCCGTAAGCGCGCACTCCCGCTGCAGCACATCCGCAATTGCCCGCGGATACCGCGGACGAAACTCCCGGTAAGCCTCCACCCGAGTAGAAAACCGCTCTGTCGACTTCATAGTTCAATTTTCCTCAAATTAAAAATGATGTCATCCTGAGCGGAGTTTGGTGCGGCAGCACCAAACAAAGTCGAAGGACCTGCTGTCTCTATCCTCACCACGACCCTCAACCCGCGCCCAAAGGAAGCGGCCAACAATGTTTGCATTAGGATGGCGCGAAGCGCGTGTCGCCGAACGCGCAGTTCTCAATCGCCATCGCCACCGAATTCCCACCACCCAGACAAAGCGCCGCCACCCCGCGCTTCGCATCCCGCCGCATCATCTCGTAGATCAGCGTAATCAAAACCCGAGCACCGCTCGCGCCAATCGGATGCCCGATCGCCACCGCGCCGCCATTCACATTCACCTTTTCGAGCGGCAGTCCAAGCTCACGCGTCACCCCTAGAGCCTGCACTGCGAATGCCTCATTCAACTCAAACAAATCCACGCTGTCGGAAGACCACCCCGCGCGCTCCAGCACCTTGCGCACGCCCGTCACCGGAGCCATCATCACCCACTTCGGTTCAACCCCGCTCGTCGCCTGCGCGCGAATCCGCACCAGCGGCTTCAACCCCAGCGCCTTCGCCTTCGCCGCCGACATCACCACCACCGCCGCCCCCGCATCGTTTACTCCCGGAGCATTCCCTGCCGTCACCGTCCCGTCCTTCTTGAACGCCGGCTTCAGCGCGCGCAGCGCCTCCAGGCTCGCATCCTCGCGAATCGACTCATCCGCATCCATCACCTCCGGCGCCGCACCTTTCTTCTTCGCCGGAATCTCCACCGGAACAATCTCCGCCTTGAATCGCCCCTCGCGTCGCGCCGCCGCTGCCTTGCGATGCGAGTTCAGCGCGTACGCGTCCTGCTCCTCGCGCGTAATGCTGTACTTCTCCGCGACGTTCTCGCCCGTCACGCCCATGTGGTAGTCGTTGAAGGCGTCCCACAGCCCGTCATGCACCATTGAATCCACGACGACAGAATTTCCCATCCGAAATCCATTCCGCCCCTGCGGCAGCAGATAAGGCGCATTCGTCATCGACTCCATTCCGCCCGCAACCACAATCTCCGAGTTGCCCGTCAGCACCGCCTGCGCCGCCAGCGCAACCGCCTTCAATCCCGATCCGCAGACTTTATTAATCGTCAGCGCGCTCACCTCTGGAGCCAGCCCGCCGTGCAGCGCCGCCTGCCGCGCTGGATTCTGTCCCAGCCCCGCTGAAACAACGTTGCCCAGAATGCACTCATCCACCATCGCCGGATCGATCCCCGCCCGCTTCACCGCCTCGCGCACCGCGATCGCGCCTAGCTGCGTCGCCGAAAACCCGCTCAACGTCCCCTGGAACTTCCCCACCGGCGTCCGTGCCGCTGCAACAATCACAATCTCTTCCATAAATTCCTCAATCCCGTCTATGTAATTAGATGCGCACGCTAAACTCAAGATGCGAACTCATGAAGGTATCAGAGAACATAGCCGAAACACCATCCGCAGCCGTCACTTCCATCTGGCCCAATCGCGCGCAGCCCATCGCGCCCTGGTGGCATACCATTTTGCTCGCCGTCGTCATCATTGCAATCTCCATCCTCAGCAGCCTCCAATCCCGGACCATGGGCT
>JBARHV010000139.1:0-6158 GCA_049799415.1 Silvibacterium sp. | reverse complement strand
TCATCGGAAATGCTGCTCGTGAGAGATGCACACTGCAAGAGGGTCTCGTCGCGCGACAGTGTAGGAATCGTGTTTTTGATCATAGACAAATTCATCGCCAAGACGGCAAGCTTCTGACCTGTGCTGTCGTGCAGCTCGCGCGCAATCCGGCGACGCTCCTCGTCTTGAGACTGATAAAGCTGCCTGGAAAACTCGCGCAGCTCTTCTTCCTTACGGTGACATTCGATCGCAATGGCCGCCATATGGATCACCTGTTCCATTAATTCCAAGTCTGGTTCGCTGGGCGGCTGGGGTGTTGGGCAAAATAAGATCAGAGTTCCCAGGATTTTTCTGTCTTTCGACACAATAGGCACGGACCATGCCGCTTGAACACCTTGGCTAAGAACCAAACCCCAGCAAGCTGCAAATGAAGGATCTCTTCTCAGGTCCGTCACCGAAACAGTGTCTCCCTGGCGTCCGGCCACGCTGGAGAAACTCGCGTAGGAGGGCATTTTCAAACCTTCGAACGCTTCGTTCCAGATCTTGGGAACTTTCGGCCCGGCGGCAAGCCGGAGACGCGTCCCATCGCCGTCGGGCAAAAGAACTGTCGGGATTACCCCGGGTGACTTCGCATCGATAAAGTTGCAAAGCTCATTCAAGACTTCCATCATCGGCGCACCCTGGGAGAGCATTTTGAGCACGTGGGTTTCTGATGTCGGTTGTCGCTGAGAAAGAGCTTGAGCCATGTTGATTCTCCTCACATGAGTGCCAGGACGCCCTTCTTGCTTGCCGGCAAACCAGTCCGTAATTTACTGCATGAATGATTCGAAGGCGTAAAGGTACAGGCACCGATTTGAGAATGCTGTTCAATTTTGTACAATTTCATTGTTGCCCGAAATGACTGCCTTGAAACGGATGTAACGATCTCTTAGTCCTCTGCAGGAATCACCTTCATAACTGTGAAGTTCCTCAACTTGCCGCGGTGCTGAACGAAGGCAGGACTGTATATAAGTGAACAGACATGGGTCTTGGGAACGCCTAGGATGATCTTGCAGAAAAAGGATTGTTGTGTTGTTCAGTCCACCCCTGCAGCTTGATTTCTACGACCCGCACTAGGCCTGAAGACAGCGAACAACAGATTTGTGGCACGCTCTGTCTGGATAAACAGTCCAGTCCTTCGTCGCGCTAAAGCGGCGGTACCGGACGGCGGCTAGAAGTGTCTCGCAACGGGAGACAGGAAGGAAAAGACTATGCCCCTGATTCAAATTATCGTAGCTCTGTTGGTAGTGGGTGTTCTGCTTTGGCTGGTTAACAGCTTCATACCAATGCAGCGAACCATTAAGTCCATTTTGAACACAGTGGTCGTCATTGTGGTGGTGTTGTGGCTCTTGAATGTATTTGGACTGTTCCATTCCCTGGCGCGTATCCACGTCGGTGTATAGGCGAGTCCGGATGAACGCTTAGAGGCGCAATTGCGACCACGAATCCGATTAACAATCGCGGGCCGTCCGCGAGCGATAAGCGACGGATGCATCAGTACGCCGTAATGGAGGCAACATCATGAAACGAATTGGAGCTATCAGTACAGCAGCCGCAGCAGTGTTCTTGCTTTTGGGACTTGCTGCTCCGGTTTACGCATACCAGGACCAACAACAGAAACCACCGAAACAGGAACAGCAGGCTAAGCCCGCAAAGCAGCAACAGGCCAAGCCTGCCAGAGCGGAACAAACCAAGTCCGCAAGACAGGAGCAACCGAAGCCAGCTAGGGAGCAACAAGCCAAGGCCAAGCCTGCCAGAACGGAACAAACCAAGTCCGCAAGACAGGAACAACCGAAGCAAGCTAAGGAGCAACAAGCCAAGGCCAAGCCTGCCAGAACGGAACAAACCAAGTCCGCAAGGCAGGAGCAACCGAAGCAAGCTAAGGAGCAACAGGAACGCGGGCAGCGCGCTGAATCTTCACAACGCCCCCAGCGTACACAGCAAGCAGAGGCCAGACAACGCTCAGAGCCGGCCCTGCGATTGAGTGCTCGAGGCGACAGTCGCATACCTGACGCTCGCTTCCGTTCCAATTTTGGTCGTGGGCACGAGTTCCACATGGGCAACCCGGTTTTGGTCGGCGGATATTCTCGCTTCCAATACGGCGGCTATTGGTTCGGATTTGTTCAGCCGTGGCCGGCAGCGTGGTACTACACCGATGACGTCTACATTGATTACGTGGACGGGGGGTATTACATGTACGACCCGTACTATCCCGGCCAACGAATTGCAATCAGCGTCTACCTCTGAGCTAACAGTTCATCGAGCGCGGTGAACCAATAGAAGATTTCTTCCCAGCCAGAGATCTTGGAACAGTAAGAAGTAAGAGTCTGCGAAAGGCGAAAGAGATTTTACCGACGGAGGTCAGCGATGGAACGATACTCTTGCGCAGACGGCCAGGTAGTCTGCTGAAGGTTTCAATCGGTGGAGGCGGAACGACAGCCCACCACGCACCCCGGTAGGGGAAGGAGCAAACGATGCTTGGAACTATATTGATTGTGGTATTGGTATTGGCACTCTTTGGAGCATTGCCGCGGTGGTCGCATAGCCGAAATTGGGGCTATGGCCCGACAGGCGGCATAGGTCTCGTTCTCATCATTATTGTCGTTCTGTTGCTTCTCGGGCGTATTTAGATTTTGTTCCGAGGGCAATCCTAGCAAGGGATCATTGGTGACGCCGGTCGCCACTGTGTTCCGAATGGCCGTTGACGTCCAGCCATTTCAGGAGAGTACGAATGCTGCCGCGTGCCAGAGCAATACTTGAATCGGCGGCGCCGTAATAGAGATTGATCGTGTCCCCATCTGCTGCAACGGTGTAGCCGCACGGAAATACGACGTCTTGAACATCTCCCTGACGTTCGTAATCCGCCTCGGGCGCAAACATCCAGGAATCGCCGCGGATCAGGCATTTGTCCGGTTCTTGAAGGTCGAAGAGAGCCAGGCCCAGCCGATAGATGGAGCTCGAAGGCGTCCTGCGCACGCCGTGATAGATCATCAGCCAGCCCCGCGAAGTTTCAATCGGCGGAGGCGATATGCCTATTTTATTTGCATCCCACCACGCGCCGCGACGGGCTTCCAGCATGAGTTTGTGATTTCCCCAATGACGCAGATCGGGAGAGTAAGAGATCCAGATGTGAGCCCCGAGAGGCGTCATCGGCCGATGGATCAATGCCCAGAATCCACCGATCCTGCGCGGCAGCAGCGCGGCGTCCTTGTCGTCAGGTGGTATGACGACACCAAATCTCTCGAAGCTGCGAAAATCCTCCGTAAGAGCTAGCGACACTCCTGGACCGCCGCGAGAATAGGAGGTGTAAGCCACGGCAAATTTCTTGAGTTCCGGCACGTAGGTAATACGCGGATCTTCAATGCCCCACACCTCCTCTGGGTATCGCTCCGCATCGGGCAGCAGAGTTGGTTCATGATCGATCTGCCAGCCGTCGACGCCGTTCACCGAACGCGCAGCGCACAAGTGCGAGAGTCCCCGGCGATCTTCTACACGACACAACAAAAGAGTTGTCCCGTCCTGGAGCAGCGTAGCGCCGGGATTGAAGACGCTATTCATCAAGTAAGGCCAATCTTTTCGCGTTAGGACAGGATTGGCAGAATGGCGGAGAAATAGTGTTTCATATTGTGTCATCGTAGCCTTCATGGAGAATCTCACTGCAATGACGGAGAGGACTTTCCAAAGTTGAGCCAAGGATATAACGCGACCGCCCTGCTCAGGCCTTCTTCCTCATCCCCCCAGCTTCTTCCATCTGGCGCATTTCGAGAAGCGCCATCAGAAAGGACAAAGTCGATTCAGCTCCCTGGTTTTCATTTGCTCGGTCGGGGTGCAAACCGTCCCGACAACCGCCGGTAGCCGGATCATAGAGTGCAATCTGAAGATCGTTGTCTCCCAAAAACCAATTGAAGGCGTCCCACGCTTCTTTGCGCCAGAGTCCCTTGCCGGTTGCGCGATAAGCCTCCAAGCATGCTGATACCACGGCACAGGCTTCCACTGGTTGCTGGTCGAACCGAGCTTTCTCGGCATTCTTCGAATAGAAGCCCTGCGATCCGATGGGCACGAAATGGCCCTTCTCTTCGCAACGCTGAATCGTGACCAGCCAGTTCAGCGCTCCGAGTCCCGCTGAAAGCATCTCTTCGTTCGCGGCACGCATTCCCGCGCGAATCAGAGCTTGCGGTAGCCGCGCATTTGAGTATGCGAGGCCGCCCTCAAACCAATGCCAGTCAACGGAATGATTGGCGCGATAGGAATCCAACAACCGATTTGCCAGCGCCTCGGCGGCAGTAAGGGCGGCGCGATCGCCCGGGAACGAGTCGAGATATTCCTGCAATCCCAACAACGCAAAAGCGCACGCGCGCGGACTCTTGAATTCGACGGCTACCGGAACCGCGAGTTCAAACAGGCGCCCAGCCGCTCCTCGCAGCCCCGCGCTCTTGGATCTGCCGAGAACTGTTCCGAGCCCCCATATGGCCCGGCCATGACCGTCTTCTGAACCTTCGGGCTCTTGCCATTGACGGTCATAGCTCAGACAGTTTCTAAACCGTTTAGTGTTTGGATCGAACGCATGCCACAGGAAAGCCAGATACCGGGAGGCCAAGTCGGGCACCTGGATCCCCGCCTCTTCCAGAAACGTGGTTACAATCAAGGCGCGGGCGTTGTCATCAGACGTATAACCTTCCGGATAGTTTGGTACGACGAAAACTGCATGCTCGACTATCCCTGTCTGATCGGTCATTTGCAGCATGTGGTCCAGCTTTATGGCGGGGAGCCGGTCGAGCACTTTTACCGTGTTCCGGGCAGAGAATGTGGCGCGTGGAGTTCGCAAGCGTTCATTATAGACGCTCTCGAAGCTCTTCATATATTTCTGTGCAACGCGGTTCCATACCATGTCTCTGGCGTACAAATACGCGCGCTTCCGCATGGCATGTCTCCCCGTGGGGTCATCCAGCAGCGCAATTGTTTTTGCAGCTATGGCTCCCGGATCATCAAAAGGAACTAGCGCACCACGCTCGCCGTCCAGCAATTCAACGGCGTGCAGGTATGGCGTGGAAATGATCGCCTTACCGGCGCTCAAGGCATACGCAAGGGTGCCGGAAACCACTTGCGCCTTGTGCTTATATGGCGTGATGTAAATATCAGCCGCGCCAATCAATTCCACCAGCCCTTGAGGAGTCTCGAAGCGGTTGCGAAAGATAACATTGGACTCAACCCCTAGTTCCTTCGCTAGGCTTTGCAAGGAATGCCGGTATTTGTCACCCTCGCGCCGCAAGATATGCGGGTGAGTTACGCCGGAAACCATATATACAACGTTGTTGTGCCGGGACAAGATTTCTGGCAGAGATTGAATGACGTTCTCGATGCCCTTATTCGGCGATAGCAGACCAAACGTCAGCAGAACGTCTTTTCCTTCCGTGCCAAATCCATCCTTGTAGAAATTCGGATCCGTGAACGGCAGATCGGGAACGCCATGGGGAATCATGTCAATTTTGTTGATGGGAACGTGGAACACTTCCTGCAGGATCTCTGAAGAATGCTGGCTCATGACGATCAAGCGGTCCGATAGAGACACAATTTCCATCATCACTGCGTATTGGTCCGGATTCGGCTCGCGAAGCACCGTGTGCAACGTGGTTAAAAACGGCATCTGCAGACGTCGCAACAGCTCCAGGATGTGTCCACCGGCGCGGCCTCCAAAGATTCCGTACTCGTGCTGCAGGCACACCAGATCGGCATTGCTGAAATTCAGAAAGTCCGCAGCCTGGCGGTAGGAAGCAAGGTTGTCTTCCGCCAGCTCGAACCGCACTCTAACGGGATAATCGTAACCTTCTTCGGTATCGTTAACCGGGAGCGCCAGCAGGTCTGTCGTGCTGTATTCCGCGTGTATGGCATCGCACAAGTCTGTCGTAAATGTAGCGATTCCACAGCACCTGGGCAGATGATTTCCAACAATGGCAATTCTATTGGGAAGCGCTAGGCGCGACGGTGCAGGCATCAGTGTGACAGGTTTCTCTTCCAACGCGGGAGATTGCACTTCGGTCAGCGCCACGGTTTCTGTGAGAGACATCACCATTTTCGGTCCTGACATTTGGTTTCCAGTAGGTCGAGGCTTGCGGAAGAGTTACCGCACGACTGCCCTAGAA